>CBDUAY010000017.1:0-27134 GCA_965365245.1 uncultured Flavobacteriaceae bacterium
TCCTTGATCCAGGGATAAGGCTCGCGTGTCTTCCACTTTCCTCCCGTGAAATCCGGGAATTTCTGGGGCGCCCCTCCTTGTGCAATCGATTGCTCTGAGAGCGGGGTCACGGCACTCCAGGCCGCAGCATCATAGGCGTCCATCGGTGGGGCGACCTTTCGCTTGGCAGACTCTACAAACGCATTCAATACGAAAAAATCCATTCCTCCATGGCCTGACCCTTCAGCGTATTCACCGAATTTTCCCCACAGCGGGTGATCGTGCTTGTCCAACCAAAAATCCGCCGATTCCCATTTATGGGCTTCAGTCTCGCCTTCGATGTACATGCGATTTCCATCAACCTCCCATAGCCCTCTCGTGCCCTGAACGCGAAATCCCAGGGAGTAAGGTCGGGGCAGGTTGGTGTCATGCGTAATCAGGATCGTCTCTCCGTTGGCAGTGTCAATCGTCGTTGTGATAATGTCACCAAGCTTGAATTCCAGGCTCGCATTGGGATGATCCTTTCCTCCCGTTTCGACTATATAATTGTGCAGACCCCGGCTCTTCGTGGCATGAGAGGTCAATGACACGAATTGATTGCCCCGGTTGATGTCACACATGACAGCTACCGGTCCGAGTCCGTGCGTGGGATACACATCGGCGTTTCTGTCGAGAGAGTATTGGGTCCTCCATTTGGATTCGGAAATGCCCTTTTCTCCAAACTCGGCTCCCTTGCCATAGGCTGTTTTCCCATCGTTGAACTTGACGAATCTCAAATCGTGCTGATACCCGCATCGTAAATGCATCAATTCACCAAAGACCCCTTGCCTTACCATGTTAAGCACAGCCATGACATCACGTCTGTAATTGACGTTTTCCAGGATCATCAAATGGGTTCCCGTGGCTTCATGGGTTTTAACCAGGTCCCAGCATCCTTTCATGGTGGTTGCCGCAGACACTTCAAGGCCTGCGTATTTGCCCGCTTTCATCGCGTCAACAGCCATTTTCACGTGCCACTCCCAGGGAGTCGAAATGATCACCGCATCCACTTCTTTAAGTTCGAGCAGATTCCGGTAATCGTAATCATTCTTGCCATATACCATGGGCTTCTTCTTCCCCGCTTTCTGGATCAGGTCAAGGTTCAAATCGACTCTAACCGGATCAATGTCACATATGGCATTGATGCTCACATCTTCCCGAAGCAAAAGATTTTTAAGATGGTTGGTGCCACGAAGTCCAACCCCAATGAGACCAACCCTCAATACTTCTTCTTTTGATTTATTGGAAATAGCAATTTGTGGTGAAAGAATGAGGCCTGAACCTACGACCGCAGATTTATATAGAAATGATCTTCTAGAGTTCATATTGTTCAATTCGTTTCATATGATTTTATAAAGGCCCAGGCTATTATCAAATATAAAAAAAGCAGGTTTCTTTTGACTATATTTGTTCTTTTGAAAAATTGAGGCTAAATGACCGATACGAAAACCTATATATCACAGAACAAAGAACGTTTTATCAACGAACTTGTCGAACTCCTTAAAATCCCATCTGTCAGTGCGGATCAGAATTACAAAGGAGACATCATCAAGACAGCAGAAGCCGTTGCCAAAGCCCTGTCTGCGGCAGGATGCAAAGAAGTTGAGATCTGTGAAACACCCGGAAATCCAATAGTCTACGGAGAGCATATTATCGACGAAAATCTTCCCACCGTTTTGGTTTACGGTCACTATGACGTTCAACCAGCCGATCCCATTGAACTCTGGAACTCTCCACCCTTTGAGCCGGTAATTCAAAAAACCGATATCCATCCTGAGGGTGCCATCTTCGCAAGAGGTGCGTGCGACGACAAAGGACAGATGTACATGCACGTGAAAGCATTTGAAATCATGATCAAACAGGATAGTTTGCCCTGCAATGTCAAGTTCATAATCGAAGGAGAAGAAGAGGTAGGCTCATGCAGTCTCGAATGGTTCGTCGAAAGAAACCAGGAGAAATTGAGCAATGACGTGATCCTGATCTCGGATTCCGGCATGATCAGCAACGAACAGCCTTCGATCAATACCGGACTCCGCGGCCTGAGCTATGTGGAAGTTGAAGTTACAGGGCCGAACCGCGACCTTCATTCAGGACTTTACGGAGGAGCCGTTGCCAATCCGATTAACATCCTGGCTCAGATGATTGCCTCGCTTCACGATGAGAACAACCACATTACTATTCCCGGTTTTTATGACAAGGTAATTGAACTCAGCCAGCTTGAGCGTGACGAGATGGCCAAGGCTCCGTTTTCCCTGGAGGAGTATAAAAAATCCATAGGAATTGAAGACGTATATGGAGAAAAGGGATACACCACCAATGAACGCAACTCTATCCGACCGACCTTGGATGTCAATGGAATATGGGGAGGATACACGGGAGAAGGTGCCAAAACGGTGATTCCAAGCAAAGCCTACGCAAAAATCTCAATGCGTTTGGTTCCCGATCAGGATCCGGACGAGATCACGGAGCTCTTTAAAAACCACTTTGAAAGCATTGCTCCGAAAGGGGTGCATGTTAAAGTAAAACCCCACCATGGAGGGCACCCTTACGTAACTCCCATCGACAATATTGGATACAAAGCGGCGAACAAAGCTTGTTCGGAAACCTTTGGCGTTCCGGCTATACCTCAAAGGTCGGGAGGAAGCATCCCTATAGTTTCACTTTTCGAAAAAGAACTGAATTCCAAAACCATCCTGATGGGATTCGGCCTCGACAGCGACGCCATTCATTCCCCGAATGAGCATTTTGGAATTTTCAATTATTTGAAAGGTATTGAAACCATTCCCTTGTTTTACAAGTATTACGCCGAAATGGCGAAAGAATAATACGTTAAAAGTGCCATGGTGCCATGCTGATTTCCGATTCACACCAATTCATCTTTGTTCACGTCAGAAAAGCGGCGGGAAGCAGCATAAGGGACACCCTGGAGCCCCTGAGCATTGTGAAACCGACAGATACCTGGTCCAAGATCAAAAGCAGGTTTCTCAAAACGGAGAAGGATTACAAAAAATACGCTTTTCGCCAGCACGATGACATCAACGTGGCGAAAAGACTCATGCCTCCTGAGCTGTTTGAATCCTATTTCAAATTTGCCTTTGTAAGGAACCCTTGGGAGAGATTGGTGTCGGAGTACGAATTCATCCGGCGCAGACCGGATCACGGCAGGTACTCGAAGGTGATCAAAATGGATTTCGAAAAATACATAGTTTACCAGAGCAAGCGATACGACGCCCACCAGATCAACATGCTGGCAGATAAAAACGGAAACCTACTCATGGATTTCATCGGAAAATTTGAAAATCTTTACGAAGACTGGGGCCGCGTCACCGATAAGCTTGGAATTGAAAACAAGCAACTTACGCACAGAAAGAAGGCAGGAATCAAAGACTACGATTCTTATTATGACGATAAGACCCGGGCGCTTGTTTCCGAGCTTTGGAGAAGAGATATTGTGGCGTTTGGATATTGAGATTAAATGCAAGTCTATCCCGCATGAGACACATATCATAAAACGGTTTTTAAAAACTTTAACAAAACTTTATTATAACAAAGACAATATCCGAGCAACATATGGAGAGGTTCTTCCGTTGTTTTTAACTAAACCCTCCTCATTATGATAAAAGAATTCTTTTGGATGTGCTCGGGTGCTGACACCGATCTTCTCCAGGAAAGCCCAAAGTCAGAACAGATTAAATACGCGGGAATTGGCGGTACCGTTTTTTTTACCGCCGTCATGGCCTTCATCTCGGGTGGATATGCGCTTTACACGGTTTTTGACAATGTCTATGCAGCCGTTTTCTTCGGATTCGTCTGGGGACTGCTCATTTTCAATCTCGACCGGTTTATCGTCTCGACGATCAAGAAACGTGATAATTTCTGGAAGGAACTGCTTCAAGCCTCCCCACGGATCATCCTGGCGGTGATCATCGCCATCGTAATCTCCAAGCCCCTTGAGCTCAAGATCTTTGAAAAAGAGATTGACCAGGTGCTTTTGGAACAGAAAAATCAGATGACCCTTCAAAACCAGGAACAGATCGGGCTGCAGTACGCAAGCGAGATCTCCCGGGTCGAAGGAGAAATTGAGCAGATTCAGGAACGGATCGACGACAAGGAGAAGGAAGTAAACGCTTTGTACGACACCTACATTTCTGAGGCAGAAGGAACCAAGGGGACGATGAAACTCGGCAAAGGCCCGGTTTACAAAGAGAAAAGGGAGAAACACGATGCCCAGCTACAGGAGCTCCAGGAGCTGAAAGAAACAGGAAGATCACAGATCGCTGAAAAAAAGACAGAACTTGCTGACCTCAGAGTGAAACAAAAAGCGCAAGTCGCCAGCAGCCAGCCCATCATAGATGGCTTTGACGGACTTATGGCCCGGATCAATGCACTTGGGGAGCTGGCGTGGTTTCCTTCATTTTTCATACTGCTTCTGTTTATGGCCATAGAAACGGCTCCCGTATTTGCAAAGGTCATGGCTCCAAAAGGTGCCTACGACATGAAATTCGAAGAACAGGAGGATTCGTTGAGGGTTTGGGTGGAGCAGCAGAAGAACCAGCGCGCTGCCGTGTTGCAAACCGACACTTCTCTCAACGAAAAAGTCTACTACGACGTTGCGGAGGATGAGGAGATCTACGAATACAAGAAACAGAAGGCCAAGGATTTGCTCAAATTGCAGTCAGATGCATTTTATAAAAAACAAGGAGAGGTCCTCGGAACTTGACCCGTTTTTTCTCTATTTTTATGGGAAAACCAACAACGGATGATCCCATTTATCGATGATGCTTTCATCGAAGCCAATACTTCCTTTGAAGAACTCGGAGGCATACTCCGAAATGAGTTTGCTGCGCCAGAGGTGACCACTCCCATGCGGCATCATCACGATTTTCCCAACCCAAAGGAAGGAAAGGATTCCACGTTGCTTCTGATGCCCGCATGGAGTGCAGGAAAGGACCTGGGGGTAAAAATTGTCACGGTCAGTCCCAAAAACGGGCAATACGACTTGCCTTCCATTCAAGGGAACTATCTCTACCTGGATGCCCACAAGGGAACGGTCAGGGCCATATTCGATGCCAAGGCTCTCACTGCTAAAAGAACTGCGGCCGTTTCCGCCGTTGCAGCCTCTTTTCTGGCTCGTGAGGACGCCGAGACACTTCTGGTTCTCGGTACGGGTGCTCTTGCAAAAAACCTGGTTCTGGCCCACGCAGAATTCAGGAAATTAAAACAGGTATACCTTTGGGGAAGAGACTTTGGCAAGGCCCGAAAGCTCGTTAAGAATCTCGAACAGAATGTGGATCCCCTGTCTTTTGAGATAGAGGCCGTATCTGATTTTGAACGAGTTCTTGACAAAGCTGATATCATTTCGACGGCGACCTTGTCTGAGAGTCCTTTGCTCAGGGGAAGTCTTTTGAGACCCGGGCAGCACCTCGACCTGGTCGGATCCTACAAAAAAAACATGCGAGAAGCCGACGACGAATGCATTGTCCGATCCTCTGTCTTTTTGGACACACGCCAGGGTGGACTCAAAGAGTCTGGAGATATTGTGATCCCGTTGGAGTCGGGCATCCTTTCCCGATCAGATGTACATGCCGATCTTTTCGAACTATGCTCCGGAAAGCGTCCGGGTCGGGTCAATCAGGATGAAATCACCCTTTTCAAGTCGGTTGGTCATGCCTCCGAAGATTTGATTGCCGCCCGCTATTACTACAAAATCTATGAACGTCTATAAAAGAATACTCGAATATCGCGAGCCTGAAGAATTCGGGAATAAACTCACTGTCAAAACCATCGACCTGCATACCGGTGGCGAGCCATTGCGCGTGATCATGGGAGATTACCCCAAGCTCACCGGGGACTCAGTTCTCGAATATCGTCGATCTTTTCTGGAATCACATGATCACCTGCGCAAGCTGCTTATGTTCGAGCCACGGGGGCATGCCGACATGTACGGTTGCCTTCTGACACCACCCAATGATCCCGACGGAGATTTCGGAGTCGTGTTCATACACAACGAAGGCTATTCGACGATGTGTGGCCATGCGATCATCGCGCTTGCTACACTTGCCTCTGAAATGGGCTGGATTGAACCCGACAGACAGGAACCTTTAAAAATTGACGCGCCCTGTGGCAGGATTGAAGCTTTTATCGAAAAGCAAGGCAACCAGATACAGGGAGTTCGGTTTCACGGGGTACCCAGTTTTGCGGTCGAATTGGACAGAAATGTAGAGATCCCCGCTCTGGGCACGGTGAACTTTGATCTGGCTTATGGGGGTGCCTTCTATGCTTACGTTGACCTGGGAAAGAATAATTTCGAACTGGATTTGGGTCCTGACTCCTACCGGGATCTCATAGACCTGGGAATGAAAATCAAGAAAGCGGTTATAGATCAGGGACAACCTTCACATCCTTTCGAGCCGGACCTGAGCTTCCTCTATGGAACCATTTTCATAGGGCCAGCAAAAAGCAACGGAATTGATTCGCGAAACGTTTGCATTTTTGCCAATGGGGAGGTTGACCGCTGCCCAACCGGTTCTGGGGTATCCGGACGGATGGCGATTCACAGGGCCAGAAAAGAAATTGAACCCGGGGAATCCATGAGCATCGAAAGTATCACGGGATCCGTGTTTTCAGGTTCGGTTGTCAAAGACGTGGATTACGGGCCCTATGAGGCTGTAATCCCTGAGGTTAAAGGCTCTGCATATATCACGGGATTCCATACCTTTGTTTTGGACCCCAACGATCCACTTTCAACCGGATTTATTCTAAGATAGCATGTGGAATCTTAAAGAAACGAAACACCAGAACGAACACCTTGAATGCCTTCATTTGTCAAACGGCGAGTTGACGGCAAAGATATATCCCAAACTGGGCGGCAGCTTACAGCAATTGACGTACAGAGGCGTCGACATCATCGATGGAATCGACCTAGATGAATCGGGTGTGGAGGAATATCGAAACTCGTACAAATCCTCGATTCTCTTCCCTTTTCCGAATCGGGTCAAGGATGGGATTTACAGCTATGGGGAACACACCTACGAGCTTGTGATTAACGATTTGCATTTCAACAACGCCATACACGGACTTGTCCATGATCAGCATTTCTCTTACAAAATCATGGATAACAACTCCGACAAGATTATCGTCAAGCTGACTTACAAGACAGATGGCAGCAATCCCGGCTTTCCTTTTGCTTATGAATTGAATCTGATCTACTCCTTTGATCGCTCAGGAGCCTGTCACCTGACCTTTGAGGTGATCAATTCGGGTTATCAAACCTTTCCGTTTGGAATTGGCTGGCATCCTTACTTTCTGAGCAGTGACCTCAATGAGAGTCGGATTTCGGCAAAATTCAAGGACCATTTTGTCTGCCCGGAGCGGATGATCCCCGAAGAAAAAGAAGAGGCGAATTTGGACGAGCCATTTACAGTTGGAGAACAAGGCTTTGATGACGGTTTTTCACTGGAGGAACCCACCTGTAAGCTCGAAACACCTGATTATTCAATCGATATGCAATTTGATGCTGGATCCGAGCCTTACCTGCAGATCTACACGCCTGATCACAGGCAAAGCATAGCCATTGAGCCTATGACCTGTGTGACGAACTCCCTGAATAACGGAATCGGACTGGAAGCTCTTGATCCCGGTGAATCCTATCAATGGTCCATCGAAATGAAAATTAGGGTAAACAAGGTTTCAAGCTTATGACAAGAGAATTCAATGAATTATCGATCAGTGAGAATGAAGCTGAAAAAATCGCCTGGGATCTTTATGGCATAAAGGGAAAGGCTCATGGTCTGCCCGGCGAGAGCGATATGAATTTTAAAATTCACGTCTCGGATGAGAATGTCTTCGTTATGAAAATCTCAAGGCCCGAAACATCCATTCAATATCTCCAATTTCAACAGGAGCTGCTCAAGCACCTGGAAACCTGTGATACGAAACTGGAACATCCCAGGGCGATTGCCGATCGTGACGGTTTGCTTGTATCCCGATATCAGGAGAACTCGACAATCCGGTTCGTACGCATGCTCAGCTGGATCCCCGGCAGGGTGTATAGTCAGGTAAATCCCCATACCGACTCGCTTCGATTCAGCCTGGGTAAAATCTGTGGGAAGATCACTTCGGCGCTTGAGGGTTTTGACCACAAGGAATGCCAAAGAAAACTGGACTGGGACATCGCCCAGGGTCAATGGACCGCCAGGCATCTCGAGCTCTTCCCGGCTTCAAGAAGCGAGACCATTCGCTACTTTCTCGATCGGTTCGAATCTAAAAGGCAGTCTTATGCCCTACTCAGAAAATCCCTGGTTCACAATGATGCCAATGACAACAATTTACTTGTCTCAGAAGACCTGTCTAACCCGAAGGTAATCACCTCCATTGACTTCGGAGACGCCATCTACACACAGATCGTCAATGATCTGGCCGTCGCTTGCTCGTATGCAGGGATGGGTCTCAACGACCCTCTTCAGGGAATCTTGCCGGTCATACGTGGCTATCACGAAAGTTTTCCCCTTCAGGAAAAGGAACTGGGGTACCTGTACGATTGCATCGCCATTCGCCTGATCATCTCTGTCACCAAATCAGCAATCAACAAAATTGAAGAGCCCGATAATGACTATCTGCAGATCAGTGACGGTCCGGCATGGGACCTTCTTGAAAAGTGGAAGGCGACCTCGCCCGGATTGGCTCATTACAGCTTCAGGTCGTCCTGCGGGTATCGATCTCATCCAAACTACGATCGATTCCTTTCCTGGGCCCAGGCCTCTCCTTTCTCGCTTAAGGAGCTTTTTCCTACCGGACCGGGAAACGATGCAGTTGACATAGACCTGAGCGTAGGAAGCACCTGGCTGGGGCTCAAGGAGGACTTTGCAGATTTCGATCTTTTTGATTTCAAGATGGGCGAGCTGCAGAAGGCCAATCCCGAAAAGGTCATTGGCGGCGGCTACCTCGAATGCCGCGGGGTTTACGCCACTGAATCCTACGACAAGATGGGCAATTCCGGCCAGGAGAGCAGAACCGTGCATCTTGGTCTAGACTTTTGGCTCCCGGCGGGCACTCCGGTTCATGCCCTATTTGACGGGGAAGTCATCACCGCTGTGAATGATGCCGGAGACAAAGAATACGGTGGTCTTGTGATTTTAAAGCATCAGCTGGAAGGGTTTTCCTTTTTTACCCTTTACGGACATCTTACGGTGGAAAGTGCCACGCGTTGGAAACCTGGAGATCGCATACCACGCGGTGATCAAATCGCGGTACTCGGTGATCATCCCGAGAATGGCAACTGGCCGCCTCATTTGCATTTTCAGGCCATGCTTTCCATGCTGGATTATGAGATTGATTTTCCCGGTGTCGCCTATTTCAACCAGATTGACGTATTCAAAGAGCTCTGCCCCGATCCCAATCTTCTTTTCAAGTTGGAGAGTCTTGGGCCGAGGGCGGAAATTAATGAAGAGGCGCTGATTCGTTTTCGCAAGGAGCACCTGGGCAGAGGCATGAGCCTGTCTTACAAGAAACCGCTACATATCGTTCGGGGCTCAGGGGCATATCTGATCGATTCGACAGGTAAGAAGTTCCTCGACACAGTGAACAACGTGGCCCATGTTGGCCACGAGCACGTCAAGGTGGTCAGGGCCGGGCAAAAACAGATGGCGGTATTGAACACCAACACACGCTACCTGCACAAAAATATTAACGAGCTGGCTGAAGAGCTTTTGAAGACCCTTCCCAAAGAATTGAGCGTACTTCATTTCGTCAATTCGGGCAGTGAGGCCAACGAGCTGGCCCTGCGCATGATCAAAACCGCATCAGGCCAAATGGATATCCTTGCCTCAGAGGTGGGTTACCACGGCAATACAAATGCCTGCATTGCGGTGAGCTCCTACAAATTTGACGGCAAAGGAGGACTGGGATGCCCCGAGAATACCCATATATTCCCCCTGCCGGATTCCTTTCGAGGGAAATACAGGGGTGCCGAGACCGGCGAACATTACATCAGTGAAGTTCAGAGGCTAATCACCAAGGTGAAGGGGCTGGGCCGAAATGTCGCGGGCCTCATTCTCGAGCCCATAATCAGTTGCGGCGGGCAAATTGAGCTCCCCGATGGCTTCATGAAAGGCGCCTTTGAGGCAGTTCGACAGGCAGGAGGTTATTGCATCTCGGATGAGGTCCAGGTCGGTTGTGGCCGGATGGGCAAGACCTTCTGGGGTTTTGAGCTTCACGGGGTCGTACCCGATATAGTGACCATCGGAAAACCTCTTGGCAACGGTCATCCAATAGCGGCCGTGGCCTGCACCGAGGAGATCGCCTCGAAGTTTTCAAATGGCATGGAGTTCTTCAATACTTTCGGAGGCAACCCGGTTTCCTGTGCGATAGCAACCCAGGTCCTTCGCACGGTAAGAGAAGAAGGATTACAGGAGAATGCGATGAAAACAGGAGAGTTCCTCAAAGAGGAATTGCTCTCTTTGAGCAAGCGCTTTCCTATTTTGGGAGACATTCGCGGCCAGGGACTTTTTCTTGGAGTTGAACTTGTAGATCAAAACATGCATCCCTTGCCTGAGCAGGCTACTTATCTGGTGAATCGAATGAAAGAGTTCGGAATCCTTATGAGCACAGATGGCCCCGATCACAACGTGCTAAAAATAAAGCCGCCCATGGTTTTCACCCGGGATCAGGGGAGTGAACTTATCGCGACTCTCGAGCTCGTTCTGAAGGAAGATTTTATGCAACTCGAACCCAAATCATAAATCAAATCGAAAACTTTTCACACAAATAATTTAGAATCATGAAAAAACTACTGCTCATTCTTCTATTGTTGCCTATTTTCTGTTTCGGTCAGGAGAGAGAATGGACCAGCGAAGAACAGGAGATCCTCGCTGTAATAGAAAAACAAAGACAAGATTGGAACAATTTTGACATCGAAGGATTCATGGAGGGCTACTGGAAGTCAGAAGAGCTCAGGTTTTATGGAAGCAACGGAGTCACCAGTGGCTGGGTGAACACCCTTGAAAGGTACAAAAAGGCTTATCCCACTAAAGAGCACACAGGCCAGCTCAAATTCGTGATCAATGAAATCTCCAGGATCGAAAAGAACTCCTATTACGTCATGGGCGAATTCCACCTGGAACGCCCGGTTGGAGACGCGAACGGCATCTTCATGATCCTGTTCAGGAAGATTGACGGAGAATGGAAAATCATTGCCGACACCTCTTGTTGATATGTATACCGTCAGAAAAGCCACTTTGGATGATCTGCCGGTCCTGCTCGAGTTTGAGCAGGGATTGATCAAGGCAGAACGGCCCATGGACCCTACGATCAAGGAAGGGAAGATTTCCTATTACGACATCGGGGAATTCATCCGGGCAGAAGACTCAGATGTTTATGTAGTCGAACGTGAAGGTGAGATTCTGGCGTCCGGTTACGCCCGCATCAAACCGGATCGCCCCTATCTGAAACACAAACGCATGGGTTACCTCGGGTTCATGTTCGTTCCGGAAGAGCACAGGGGGCAGGGCCTCAATCAAATGATCATAGACAAATTGATCGAATGGTGCAAAAAAAGAGGGCTGAGCGAAATACGGCTGGATGTCTATCAAACCAACGAGCCGGCACTGAGAGCCTACGAGAAGGCAGGCTTCCAAAGGCATCTTATAACTATGCGCCTCAACACCGATGAACTTTAGCGCCGACTAGCTTCAACGGCGACGAACTATAACGCCGAGTTATTTAAAAGGAGCGGTCGGGCTGGAAGGGTGCAATGTCCATCGAAAGGTTTTGTCCTGATATTAACTCACTGACGAGTTTACCGGTTCCCGTGGCCATGCTCCATCCCATCATGGCATGTCCTGTGGCTATGGTTAAATTGTCACATTTTGAGGAGCGACCGATGTAGGGAAGCCCGTCGGGCGTAACAGGTCTCAAACCACTTGAGGCGTCACGCTTTTCTTCTTCTGTCAATTCCACTTCAGGATAATATCGCTTTGCAGCTGCTGCAATGGCATTCACACGAACAGGGTTTACGTTCTTGCTGATCCCCGCTATCTCCATGGTGCCCGCAAAACGGGTAAAACCATTCATCGGGGTGACGGCCGCCTTAGCCTCCGTCAGAATGGCCGGATACTGAATCCCCGTCGGACGGAAACAATTGATGCGGTAGCCCTTTCCGGCCTGAAGAAGCATGTTAATCCCAATCTTCTTGCAGATCAATGGGGTCCAGCTTCCTGCCGCAAGAACAAATTCATCTGCCCTGAACTCCCTGTCGCTGGCGAGGATTTTCACGATTTTTCCGCCTTCCAGTTTCAGGTCGGTGATCTTCTCATTCTTTATGATCTCAACCCCATCCTCTTCCAGGCTCTTCTTCATGTTTTTCATGAATTCATGAGGCGTGGTGTGAGAGTCACAGAGATAATGCGTTGCCCCGATGGCATTGAGGGAGGTCTTGTTTTCAAGAGTCTTGAGTTCCTCCTTGTTGAGCTGCTTCACCTCAAGCCCTATATCGTCTGCCATTTTCGCTACCCTGATCTCTTCTTCCAACATTTTTTCAGTCTGGCAGATCATAAGTATCCCCTTTTTCTCAAAATGAAAATCAAACCTGGGATCATTTTGCAGATCCTTGTACAAGTCTTCACTCAACAGGGAAATATCGCGGATCACACGTATCGATTTCTCGACATGTCTCTCGTTGCAGCTCTTGTTGAAGGCCCAGGCCCATTTCAGGAACTCCAGGTCCATTCGCGGTTTGACATAGAACGGGCTTGACGGATCGAACATCCATTGAAGACCCTTTCTGACCACACCGGGCGCAGACAGAGGAACAATATGACTCGGTGAGATGTATCCGGCATTGACATAAGACGCTCCCTCATCGAGATTGGACTGGTCGATGACTATGACCCGATGCCCTTCCTTTCTGAGGTAGAAAGCAGAACACAATCCGATGATCCCGCCTCCTATAACTATGATTTCTTTCATAACAGCCTTCAATTAAGGTCTTCCATTTTTTCAGGTTCTACCCTTGCAATTTACTCAATTCTTCTCGAGCTGGGACTCCCTTTTTTTGATGCCCATCGACGATCAAATCACCTGGAATCCCAGGGCATAAGGATCGTCTTCCGTATCGATTCGTATCGTATTGTGTCCGTATACTTTGGCCCATCCCTGGATGCTCGGCACAATCGCTTTATGAACTCCAAGGTCAGCGAGCTCCTCTATTCTGCCGACAAAGCGGGATCCTATAAAGCTTTCATGGATGAAGTCTTCTCCGACCTTGAGCTCGCCTTTCTCAAACAATTGGGCCATTCTGGCTGAAGTTCCTGTACCACAAGGAGATCGATCAATGGCTTTGTCACCGTAAAAGACCGCATTTCTGCCTGAAGAGGACGCATCGATTGGCTCCCCGGTCCAGAGCATATGAGTTGCCCCGTTGATCGACGGGTTCTCAGGGTGAACAAAGCGGTTGGGATACTTTTCATTGATTCTTTTTCGAACCTGTTGTGACATGCGGATGATTTCTGAAGCCGTGTAGTTCTGAACTCCTGAGAAATTCTTCTGTGGATCCACGATGACGTAAAAATTGCCTCCGTATCCCACATCGAACACAAGTTCTCCTATCCCGGGACAGTCCACGGTCAACTCAGAAGCGGCCAGATAGCTCTTCACGTTGGTCAGCTGCACCCACTTCACCTTGTTCCCTTCCTTGTGATACTTGATTCGCACCAGTCCCGCCGGAGTTTCCATTCGAATCTGACCAGGAATCCTCGGTTTGATAAGACCTTCTTCGATCCCGATCGTTATTGTTCCGATCGTACCGTGTCCGCACATCGGAAGACAACCCGATGTCTCTATGAACAAAATGCCAAAATCATTGGAGGGGTCATGTGGCGGATACAGGATGCTCCCACTCATCATGTCATGACCACGAGGCTCGAACATCAATCCGGTTCGAATCCAATCGTACTCCTTCATGAAGTGCAACCGCTTCTCACTCATGTTGTCACCTTTCAAATCAGGACCTCCAGAGGCTACCACACGCACAGGGTTTCCACAAGTATGGCCATCTATGCATTCAAAAACGCCTTGCATCAGATCCCTTCTCTTGTGTTTACATTGTTGACCTTTCTCTCAATTCCGAGCGGGTTTTCATTCTTCAACTCTTCAGGCAGAAGTTCATCTGGCCAATCCTGGAAGCTGAAGGGTCTCGCCCATCTTCGGATCGAATAGGTGCCGACTGCGGTGAAACGACTGTCTGTTGAAGCCGGATATGGGCCGCCGTGCACCATGGAGGGACAAACCTCAACGCCTGTGGGCACTCCGTTGTAAATGATCCTCCCTACCCTGTTCTGCAGGGCCTCGATCAGACTGGAATAACCCGACAATTCATCCTTTCCTGCGATAACAGTACCCGTGAGCTGACCCTCAAGTCGGGATACGACTTCCTCGAGTTGAGATGCATCTTCACATTGAACCACCATGGTAAAGGGGCCAAAGACCTCCTGGTGGAGAGTGGTGTTCTTTAAAAAAGTAGACCCTTCCACCGTAGTGACGGCTTGTCTTGCAAAATTCGCAGGAACGTCCTGGGTCAGTTCAGCGACCACAGAAAGGCCCTCATGGGCCATGGCTTTCTGTTTGTTTCGCTCATAGGCACCCACAATATTCGGATGCAACATGATTGAGGGTTCGATGTCGACTATCGAATGTGCAAGACCCTGGATAAAACGGTCCAACTCCTCCCCTTTTATTCCGAGTAACAAACCGGGATTCGTACAGAATTGACCCGTGCCCAGCGTCACTGACCCGGCATACTGTTGTGAAAGAGTTTCCCCTCTCTCCTTGAGCGCCCCTGGCAGAAGCACCACCGGGTTCACGCTGCCCATCTCGGCAAATACAGGAATGGGCTCTTCCCTTCGGGCTGCGAGATCGAGCAAGGCTCTTCCTCCTTGAATGCTGCCCGTAAATCCTACGGCCTTCACTTTCGGATGACTCACAAGTTGAATCCCCACTTCGATGCCGCTGCTGTTCAGGTTTGAGAAAACGCCATTGGGCATTTCGGTTTGACGAGCGGCTTTAATGATGGCCGAAGCGACCAGTTCTCCAGTCCCTGCATGCATGGGGTGAGATTTTACAATTACCGGACAACCGGCTGCCAACGCCGCTGCCGTATCGCCACCTGCTGTGGAATACGCAAGAGGAAAATTGCTCGCTCCAAAAACGACTACCGGACCCAACGGTATGAGCATCTTTCTCAGATCCGGTTTCGGCACAGGCTCCCGTTCCGGCAATGCAGTGTCTACAGACGCCTCAACCCAGGATCCTTCTTTGACCAAATCGGCAAAAGACCTCAGCTGAAATACGGTTCTTCCTCGTTCGCCTGCAGCTCTTCCAGCCGGAAGGCCCGACTCCTGGCAATAGGTATCAATCAGCGCATCTCCCAGGTTCAGGATCTCATCGGCTATTGCATTCAGAAATGCGGATTTTCGGGCCCCGGAAAAGGTACGGTACTGCTCAAAAGCTTCCCATGCCAATTCAACGGCCTGATCTATCTCTGAGGAAGAGGCCTCGGTAAAAAGGGGCTCATTCTCGGCATTCGTGGCGGGGTTAAATGTTCGGAAGGTTACTTCACCCGCACCTGCAAGTTGCTCCCCTATGTAATTCTTTCCAGTAATCTTCATATTCTAAATTTGTTCAATGGATCGGATTTCTTTGTAATTGGGCAGGCTCGGACGGGTTTTCAGGGCATTTTCAATGATGTCCAGTACCCTTTCCCGCTCTTCACCTGCGAGGGGCAACCTCGGCTCCCGCACATTTTCGGTGCCTATCCCTGTGGCGACTTCTGCAAGTTTTATATTCTGCACCAGTTTGGTGTTAATATCGAGTTCCAGAAGCGGCAAAAACCAACGATAGATTTCGATGGCCTCTTCAACCCTTCCTGCTTTGGCCAGTTCGTAAATGGCCACTGTCTCGGCAGGAAAAGCGCATACCAAGCCTGCAACCCATCCGTCGGCTCCGATCAGGAGACTCTCCAGGGCCAGGGTGTCAACGCCACATAAAATCGCCAGCCTGTCGCCAAATCGATTTCGAATTCGATTGATATTGGAAATATCCCTTGTGGATTCCTTCACCGCCTGGATGTTATCACAGGACTCCAGGAGCTCTTCGAACATATCAAGTGTCACTTCGATTCCATAATCGACGGGATTGTTGTAAATCATGATTGGAAGAGCCGTGCTTTGGGCCACCTTTCTGAAATAGGTGACTGTTTCACGATCATCCGCCTTATATCTCATCGGTGGCAGCATCATCAAGCCCGAGGCGCCATCCTCCTCTGCGATTCTCGCCATTTCAATGGCGGCGCGTGTTGATTGCTCGGCAATGTTGATGATCACGGGAACTTTTCCATCCGCAATGCTTACGGTCTTCTTTACCAGAATTCTCTTTTCCTCTAGAGTCAGGGTACTGGCCTCACCCAGTGTGCCCCCTAAAATAATGCCGTGAACCCCGGCGTCGATCTGGGCCCTGATGTTCACTTCAAAGGCCTCGAGATCGAGCTGATCCGCGTCGTTGAACTTGGTTGTGACTGCAGGCATCACCCCTTTCCATATTACTGTCATAATGATTTGTTTTAGTGAGACAAAGTTAATCACTCAGCTCGTCAGCCAATACGCTTAAATTAGCTATAACCAGTACTATAATACCTTCTTTTTTTATTTTATATGATTTTTTAAGTAGTATTTACCTATTTTTAGTTCGTGAAAGTCCTGCCGTTCAGCATACCCAAACCCGAAAACAGTACCCTGATTCTCCAGGAAGACAAGGCAGATAATTTCTTCTCCCAGCTGCATCAGCACGAGGAGATTCAGATCAGCTGCATAATCAAAGGGGAAGGTACTTTTTACATAGGTGACAGCGTGGGTCAATTCTCTGAAGGGGACATTTTCGCAATTGGGCAACATCTGCCTCATGTATTCACGAATCAGGACGCTGATCAGGGCGTGCACATGATCTCTCTTTTCTTCACTCCTGACGCATATGGAACTGGCTTTTTTGACCACCCGGAATTCAACGAATTTCAGAATTTGTTCGAAATCGTAAAGCTCGGCTGCCAGCTCGGATCCAACATCTCAGAGGCGAAACGAAAAATATGGGGCATGAGAAATCAGTCTGCGCTGGATCGTTTTCTTTCCTTCATTGAACTGCTTCAGATCTTCGGCAGGAGTCGATTGCTGCCTATTTCGTCTTTTGTCATTAAAAAGCGCTTTGGTGAAGAAGAGGGGAATCGGATGCGCAAGATCATGGAATACACTTTTGCTCATTACGACAGGAAGCTCTCGGTCGCACAGGCGGCCGAAATAGCCAGCATGACACCGAATGCGTTCTGTCGATATTTCAAACAGCGCACGAATAAAACCTACATCAACTTTGTCCTGGAGGTTCGGATTGGCCAGGCCTGCAGGCTGCTCAAGCAGAGAAAAGATCTTCAAGTCTCCGAAATCGCGTTTCAGTGCGGCTTCAACAATCTTACCAATTTCAACAGGAAATTCAAGCAATTCAAAAAACAGACACCGTCGCAGTTCAGGAACATCTAATAAAAAAGACCGCTCCTACGAGCGGTCTTCATTCCACTTAACATTAAACTACTTGGACAAGCCAGATATGTAGGTGTAAATATAATCCTCATGCACCCCCGTATAGTACTTGGCTCCTTTTTCCCATCTTGCCTTCCTCTCTTCTTCTGACCAGGCCTCCTTGGCCAACTCGGGCATACGATCCAGCATTTTGTCGAGAGCAGCTACGTCTTCGACGTAAAATCCTTCGATGAACTCTGTACGATCTCCACCGTAATAATGTGTGCTCGGGTAATAACCCATTACATATTCATTGTTATAGACTACTTTCTGTAACCGCTCGTCACGGAGCTCTTTCCATTCTTCATTGTTTCCGTCTTTGGGAAATGCAAAATGACTTATCCTCAAATACAATGTAAGGTCCTTGTCTGGCATTTCCGCCAGAGGTTTGGCTCCTTCCATCACCGCATAGATCTCATCGGAATGCTCATTGGAGTAAAAATCATTGCGCTTCGCAAAAAATTCACTCCTTGCTTCATCATCAGGCCAGGCCTCTTTGGCCAGTTCGGAATTCCTTTGAGCAGCTTTCTCAATAGCTTCCCAGGACGCGAAAGTTTGCACATACTCCAGCGTGGTATTGTCAGCTGTGAACTGGTGCATAAAAAAGGATGCTCCAATAATGTGTTCATTCTTCATAACCACCTTGTCGAGATATTCTTTCTCGATGGCCTTCCAGTCGCTCATCTTGAAATCATCTTTGTTCATGTTCCAGTGCATAGTGGTTCGGGTAATGTACTTCGGTGCCTGCTCTTCTTCCTGGGCTTGCAGATCCCAATCAAAGACAATCAAGGCGGCTACCGCAAATAAAATTCTGATAGTTTTCATAAAAAAAGGGGTGTTTAAAGTTAATACGGGGAAAAAATATTCCCTTTTTGAACAATGAGAAACCAGGTTAGGACCAAAGTGGTCTATTTGTTTTCCAAGGCCCCTTTTGGCTTATCCGAACTGATCCCGGATTTTTTTGGGAAGGCCCTGCACCACCAGGTCATAGGAGTGGTCAATCAGCTCAACAAAGAGTTTGTCCGAAAAAGAGCCATCGACGTGAACCGTGTTCCAGTGCAATTTGTTCATGTGAAACCCGGGGCGTATGCTTTCATACTCCTCTCTGAGCACTGCTGATCGATCAGGATCGCACTTCAGGTTCACCTTGAATTCGGGGTCCTCCAATCCTGTCAGGGCGAACATCTTGCCAGCTACTTTGAAGACCAGGGTGGTTTCGTCAAAAGGAAATTCTTCGGTCACCAAGGGCTTGCTCAGACAATAAATCCTGAATTCTTCGACATTCATACTCTAAACATATAAAAGTGCGACTTTGATCTGATCGTAGCTCAACTGACCTTTCAATATGTCAAAAATAGGCTTGAGGCTGACGGTTTCACCATGTTTGCCTTTTTCCAAAACCTTCTTTCGGGCATTTCTCACTTTCGACATGGTGCTCCGGTCGGGTTTGAAACGACTGAGGTCGGTGTTGGGATAAAGCGAGGCTATTTTGATCAAATGCGTGCAGAGGGTTCCGATGGTAAGGTCGCGCTCAATGGCTATATCCTCAAGGGAATGCCCCTGGTCAATAAGTTGCTTTGTGACCAGGTAGGTCGATTTTTTCTTGACCTTGATCCCCTTTTCAATGCTTTTCCGGTTCGCCCGGATCTCATCCGCATCGACAGTTCCTCCGCATTTCTTTACAAAATTCTCAGCTTCAGATTGAAGCTGTTCCTCCCCGAACTCATGCTCAGCTTCCACGGAAAGCTCCTGGAAACGCATGTCTGCTCTCAAGGCAAGGGGATCCACCTGCAGCGCTGTCTCATTTAACCCCAGGAGCCTCAGCCCCTCCAGGCTCTTGACTCGAGATAGTGCCACGTAGCCCTGGCCCCGCTCAAAGGTTTTTCCCAGGTCCATCACCGCCGAATCCAGGGTCATGCCCTGGCTCTTGTGCACCGTAATTGCCCAGGCAAGTCGCAGTGGCACCTGTGTATAGCTGACCAGAAGCTTCCCGGTTTCATCCTCAACCCGCCATTCTTCGGGTTCGGCTTTCAGGTTCATCCCGTTGGTCAATCGAACAACCGGAATACCTTCTTTGTCATATCGAACCACTTCTCCCATAGATCCATTCAGGTAGCCCTTTTCGTAGTTGTTCTTGACGAACATGACTTTGGCGCCTTTTTTCAATTGGAGCACCGGTGGTGCCATGATGGATTTGCTGATCGTTTCTCCCAATTTGAGATTGCCCTTTAGTTTGGAGTCAAAGGTCTTTGAGCGTCCCTCAAGTTTTTTCAACTGGTCCTGATTGACACGGTCAACGTCTATGTTATGGGTATACAGTCGGGTAGAACCTTTTAAAAGCTCCTCGTCAGACGGGCCGCCTATAATGTTCTCCTGTCTCTCGTTCAATCGGTCTATCGATCCGGATGATACATTTCCTGATCGTATTTCGTTCAAAATGTCACTGAAATCATTGTCGGATTGCCTGAACTGTTCGGTGAGATAGCATATGGTCAGCTTGGCCTCCAGCCACGAAGCGCTCATGAAGCTGAATTTGTCCCGGCTGCTCTCCGAAGAATCGCCGATTGGTGGCAACTGAAAGAAATCCCCGCAAAGCACCAACTGGAGCCCTCCAAAAGGCTCGTCGCTCTCCCGAAAAGAGCGGATGACCTGGTTCACAAGATCGAGCTGACGCGCATGAAGCATGGATATCTCGTCGATGATCAGCACCTTGGTCTTTTCCATGTGCTTCTTGAGGTACTTCTTGGTTTTCAAGTCCCTTAGCTGTCGAGGGCTCAGTGAATCTTTGATTCCGATGCCCGACCACGCATGAATTGTGGTGCCTTCAAGATGTGTGGCGGCAATGCCCGTAGACGCCGTTATCGACACGGGTATTCTTCGCGCTTTCAGGTAATTGATGTACTGATTCAGCACATAGGTCTTACCCGTACCCGCAGACCCCGTAAGAAAGGTGTTTCGACCTGATTTCAATATGGCGAGTGCCTGATCCTGGTTCAACTGGCGCGTACTTTTTAGGAAGTTAGTTTTTTTGTGGTTTCCCCGGGAAGCTCTCCTTTGTGGCTCTTGGCCAGAAGCAGATCCTGATAGTCAAGTGTCCAGCCAATGGTCTCAACGATATTCTGAACCAGTAGCACGGCTTCCAGGGCTTCGCTGCGTGCGGTGTCCAGCAAACCGCTCTCGGGAATTTTCTCCAATACGTGATCCTTGGCCTTGACGTTCACTTCAGTGAGGTCCGAGGAGTCAAATTTATTGAACAGCCCCTCTTTTTTGTCGTAATACCTGAGATCCGTCTCAAGGCTCAAAACCTCAGGGTCCGGGAAGTCAGTGAGCTTGATCGTCTTCTTATCGGTAATCGCCTCCATTTTGATTCGCGAGAGGTCAAAACCCACATAGGCCTTGGCATTGATCAGCAGCACAGCCTTCTTCTTGCTTGAAACCATGCTCATGAATCTTTCCTTGGTATTCTCGTAATGATAAATCTCGGCGAACTCGCCCTCAACGGTAATGAGCTTCCAAACTTTCCTGATTTTTTCCATCAGGATCGTCGATTGGGTATGTGTCAAATCCTTGGATTTCTGAAGCTTCATGTAGCGCATCACCCAGTAGGTGATAATGGCGCCCAGAAAAAGTCCTAAAAGTGCTTCCATTTTTGATATGTTGTGTTAAAAGTAGTAAAAATCAGGGTCATTCACGGAGGGCAACACCATTGAAAAAGCCTGTCAATCCATAAAAAGGTCGGAGGCGATCCCGTCAATCAGAAAAAAACCCGCCTTTGTGGCCCTTAAACGCCCTGAATCGACCTCCAACAATCCCTCATGGAGAAAACGATCCGAGCTCATTAAAAGCTTTTTCCCAAACTTGCCGCCGAATTCTGTCTCGAATGAGTCCAATGACAAACCCCAAGTGGTCCTGAGACCCGTCATGATCATCTCATTCATTCTGTCGGTTTCACTCAAAGTCTCAATTTCACGATCAGGATCACCCCGTTCAATCCCTTTTAGATATTTGGCGTTGTTCGCAACGTTCCATGACCGCGTTCTACCCGAATAGGAGTGAGCCGAAGGACCAATTCCGAGATAAGGTTTTCCCTGCCAATAGGAAGTGTTATGCCTCGAAAAGTACCCCGCTCTGGCAAAATTGGAAACCTCATAATGAGTGAAACCGTGTTTTGCCGATTCTTCCATCAATACCTCAAAATGAATGCGGGCCTGATCCTCGTCTGGCGCTTGGCATTTTCCCGATCGTATAAAATGATCCAGGGCAGTTTTGGGCTCCACGGTCAATGCATAACTCGATATATGCTGAATCGGGAACTCGAAGGCCTGGTTCAAATTCGCCTTCCAGGCTTCCTGGCTCAATCCCGGGATTCCGTAAATCAGGTCGATGCTGACATTGTCAAAATTGTTGCAGGCGATTTCCAGGGAGGAAAGGGCCTGCAGGCGGTCGTGGGCTCGGTTCATGAATTTAAGGTCCTCATCCCTGAAAGACTGAATCCCGACACTCAGCCTGTTGACCGGGGTCTTTGACAGCTCAATGATCCTTGACGCCTCAAGATCATCCGGGTTGACCTCCAAGGTGATCTCTGCATCAGGATCGATTTCGAAGTTGTCTTCAATCAATGAGATCAATCGCTCGATCTCAGCCGGGTTAAGAAGGGAGGGCGTGCCGCCCCCAAAGTAAATCGTTTGAATCTTGCTCTTAGGTTGATCAGCAATCGCGAGCTCGTCTTTTCGCATCCGGATTTCTCTCGCCATGGCGTTCAACATCTCCTCTTTTCTGCGCATCGAGGTTGAAAAGTGAAAATCGCAATAGTGGCAGGCCTGTTTGCAAAATGGAATGTGGAGGTAAATTCCCGACATAGGCGTTCAGAGTAAAATCAAGTTCAAAGATACCGTTTCAATGATACCGTTTCAAAGATAGTTGTATTCCAGGATGACGGTTCCCTTTACCTCCTCGTCTGTATCTTTTGAGACCTCCCGGCTTTGCTCGCTGCCGATGAACTTCAACGGCAGGTTGAATTTCTTTACCTCGAAGCTCACTTCAGTGCGGCTGGGATAATCTCCCGAATCATATTGATTTACGGTGGTAAAGGTACCGTGTTTTCGAGTATTCACAACCGATTCGTATATGAGCAAAGCTTCCGGATCAAGGACGATGTCAGCGGTTATCCAGTCTGCCGACGGATCGAGAGAAACGAGCTTGTACACCATATTTTTTCCTCTTTTGGACAGAAAAATGGCCTGCATTGGAGTGGTCAAAAGTGTTTTGAACTGTTCAACGGTTCCTCTTTTCGGCAAAAGACTTAGACCCTTTCCCTGAACTCTTGTTTTTCCGTCCTTCGAAAACTCCACATAGACCTCTTTGTCTGGGATGACCATCCCATCCACATTGATGCGGACCAGAATTTCACACTTCAGATCGATCTCTACGTCGTATTTCGACTTCAAGCGCAGGATGTTCTCATCGTTCATCGTCTGACCCAGCAAAACCCCGGATATCAAAAAGAGCCATATAGCCAGCAGCGTTTTCATTGGGTAATATTCATCTTGTTAAACTTAAAATACGAGATCAGGTACAAAATCAGAATCATACCTATCATGAACCCTAGAGATTGCAGGATGCTTTGAACGGGTATCTCATCCATGAAGAAAAGCTGCCATTTGGAAAAATGATAGGAAAACAAGAACGGCTGCCAGGCGCTGAAGAGGCCGAACACGAATTTCTGAAGCAGGGTGGACAAAATCAACACACCCATGGAAAGCAAGATAGAGGTCAGGGTGTTCTTGAAAAACAGGCTGAAGATCATCCCCAAAGATGAAAAGGCAATCATGGAAACCGTGGCGAAAGCCAGAGACAGGGTGAGTCTCTTTAAAAAGGTCGCTTCCTGAATGAATTGAACGCCATCGAGAAAGACCACCAGATCTCCAGTGCCAAAAAGAAAGTAAGCCGGTACAAGCGCCGCGAGCACGGTCAGCAGCATAAACACAAAATTGTAGACAATCATGGCCACCACCTTAGCCTGTAAAAGCCGGCCCCTTGAAATGGGTTGGGTAAGCAGCAGACGAATCGTGCCGGTTTCGAACTCAACTGCAAAAATTGAGGCGGCAATGATAACGATCAGAACCGGGATATGAACCCAAAGGGTGTTCATGGCGAGATAAGTGACAAGGTAACCGTTGAGGATCTCTCCGTTTACAATAAAGTATTCACTGATCGATTCCAGCAGGAATTCAAAGATCTTCTCTCCTTCCATGAACATGCCCAGGTTGATGATCAGCATCAGAGCCATCGCAATGAAAAAGGTAACATAGGTCCGGGTCGAACTGAAGAGTTTGTATAATTCTATGTAGATCAGGTTTCTCAATTCACTCAGTTGGTCATGCGGTTATCTCGAGGTATTTGGATTCCAGCAAGTTTTGCGTTTCGACATTCACAGGAACAGCACCCAGGTCCACCAATCGTTCTACTGTTCGGGCAATCTCATTAGGTTCAAGGTCCAGGAATGCCGTCTGGCTCTCATCCTTGTAAAGTCCAAACTTCGAAATCAGGTTCAATGCCGAATCCGGAGGGTTCGAATCAAAGACAAACGAGACCTTCTTCTTCTGTTTCAGCAAATCTTTCTTTGAAATGTCAAGAGCGATGCTTCCTCCGTGCAACAGGATAAAGGCATCTGCGAACTGTTCCAGCTCATTGAGCAGGTGAGATGAGACAACAACGGTGGTACCCTCCTCGTTCAGCTTTCTGAGCAGGGTGATCAAATCCTGAAATCCATTCGGATCCAAACCGTTGAAAGGCTCGTCCAGCAGAAGCAGATCAACGTCATTGATCATGGTCTGAGCAATTGCCAATCGCTGCTTCATTCCTGTAGAATAATTGCTGACTCGTTTTTGTGAAAAGGGATCCAGTCCGACAAGACTCATCAATTTCTCAAGATCTTTATCCACTCCCAGAATCCGGCAGATCAACTGAAGGTTCTGTCTCCCCGAGAGATAGGGATAGAATGCCGGGGAATCGATCATGTAGGCACAGGATTTTCTCAAATCAGAAATATCATTCAGGCTTACTCCATTTTTTTCGACGACACCTGAATCCGGACGCACCAGGCCGGCCAATACTTTAAAAATGGAGCTTTTGCCGGCTCCATTGGGTCCGAGCAGACCAATGATTTTGCCTTTCTCAAATGAAAAGGATATCTCGTTCAAGACCTGTTGCTCGCCATAATGCAGGGAAAGCCCTTCGACCCTCAGCACATGCATTACCAAAAGAAGTTTTTGAGTTCGTAATGTTTCGTGAACAATATTCGCTTCCAGAATAGCCCGTGAAAAAGAACGAGCGGGTTTTTGACAAAGGCATCCGGCAGTATGTGATACCACCTGTAGCCCTGGTCACGATAAAAATCCCGGATTTCCCTGCCAAACCCCAAATCGTCACCAGCAATTACCACGGCGTCCCTCTGGCATTTGGAATACATGAAAGGCTTGATCAGCCTGGTATCATAATTCATTTCAAAGAGAGCGTCCTTGATCTGTTTGTAATTCTGGTATCTGCCATAGGCATCAAATTGCGAAAAAAACGGAATCGTCATCGCCCAAAGCGCCAGCGCGCCCCAAAAAAAAGATTTGATAAAAAGATCCTCCTGGTAGAATTCAATTGCGATATGCGCACTCGTAAACAGAATTACCAAGCTGAGAATCGACATCAGGTGAAGGAAAGCGCCCACCTTCAAATAGCGCAGGACGCGTTCGTAGGCAACCTTTATATAGGTTGGTTTTTCAACTGCAGAGGGGAACTTCAACATGCTCAAATATAAAAAAAAAAGTCAGCCCAGCCTTTTCTCATTGTTACGCACGAAGGAAGCCCAACCCGAATAACTCTTATCCGCCTGAGGTTTTCCGGCATTGTAGAAATGACAAACCGCGGCGGCCAATCCGTCCGTCGCATCCAGATTCTTTGGCAACTGCTTCATTTTGAGGAGACTCTGAAGCATTTTCGCTACCTGCTCTTTTGAGGCATTTCCGTTTCCTGTGATGGCCATCTTGATTTTCTTCGGAGAGTATTCCGTAATCGTGACCTGTCTCGAAAGACCAGCCGCCATGGCTACCCCCTGGGCCCTGCCCAGTTTGAGCATAGACTGCACATTTTTTCCAAAAAACGGAGCCTCGATGGCTATTTCATCCGGGTGATAGGTGTCTATCAGGTGAATCGTCCGCTCAAAGATGAGTTTGAGTTTGGTATAGGGGTCCGAGTACTTTTTCAGAATCAGCTCATCGATTTGCATGAACTCCATCTGTTTCCCAACCACGCGAATTAGTCCGAAACCCATTATGGTCGTTCCGGGATCTATTCCTAATATGATTTTTTCAGAGGACACTTTTTTCTGATAATGGATGAGCCGCTTACGGGCAAGAATTTGTTTCTTTGTGTAAATGTACAATAACATTCAAAAATACTATCCCCGGTTCCTGTTTTTTGCCAAGGTGATCATTTTGGTTTTTGCCTACCGAATTATAAGCCAAAGGATTTTTGAAGAAGGCTCTTATGTCTTTTTTCTCGACCAGTTGGAGAATTTAAAAACCTGGGCACCCTGGGTCATCCTTTTCTTGTTGGCGATGACCGCACTGAACTGGTTTATTGAGATTTTGAAATGGCAGCGGCTGGCTGCTCTTATTCAGCCCACCTCTTTTGGTCAGGCTTTGAAGCAGAGTTTGTCGTCTCTTACGGTTTCTCTGGTCACTCCGAATCGAATTGGGGAATACGGCGCCAAGGCCCTTTATTTTAAGCCAAAGGATCGATCCCGGGTCATTCTTTTCAACTTCATCGGCAACTTCAGCCAAATGAGCACTACGGTGCTCTTTGGATTGTTGGGGTTCTGGTGGGTCTCTGAGAGCTTGCCAGTGATGAATCTCAGGGAGGTAAACTGGTTGAATCTGGCCCTCTTGGTCTCGACAATCGGAATCGGCCTGGTCATTTTGGGAAAAATGTGGAGAGGCTTTTATTCAAAGCTGATCTCGAATTTGAAATCAGTTCCCCAAAAGACTCATATGCATGTGTTTGCCCTTTCGCTGCTCAAGTATCTTGTTTTTTCTCATCAGTTCTATTTCTTATTGGTTCTATTCGGAGTTGACCTGGGTTACCTTGAGTGCATGAGTCTTCTCAGTCTGAGTTACCTGATCTCTTCGCTTATCCCGGGTTTTGTTATATTCGATTGGCTGGTCAAAGGTTCAGTGGCTGTAGCCGTCTTCGGCCGGTTTGGCGTTGATGAAATCCTCGTCCTGAGCATCACCAGTGTCATGTGGTTGCTCAATTTTGGTTTGCCTTCACTTATCGGAACCCTTTATGTGATGGCTTTTAAACCCTCATCAACAGAAAGCTTCTCAATAATTCAGAAACAGCAGAAATCCGCAGTGCAAAAATGATCCTGGTGCTGGCAACCATAATGGCGCTCTACTTGGTTCTCATTGCTGCCTTCACTTTGGGTTTGAGGCGGCTTCCTCCCTTCGAACC
>CBDUAY010000018.1:0-26941 GCA_965365245.1 uncultured Flavobacteriaceae bacterium
TGCCGACTTGTCATTTAGCGTTTCAAAGACCGAAGGAGCCTTGACTGATGCTCAGATTTTCTTGGTTGATAATTACTTGAATATCAGACATGACCTGAAAGCATCGGATTATTATGTCAACAACGTTGAAGTTGGTCAATACCCTGATCGTTTCACGATTGAGTTCGTTGCTACTTCAGAATTGGATCGCATTGCAGAAGAATCTGATGAATTCATTAAGGTTTCGACTGAATTCGAAGTGTTGAAAATTAATTCAAATAAGAACGTTCAGGACATCAAGGTATATGATATGTTGGGTAGAATGATCATTCAAAAGGCTCCTAAGCAAAAATCTTTCCAATTGAGTACGGAAGGAGTTAAGGACGGATCAATTCTCTTTATAGAAGCCCGACTTGAAGATGGAAGTCTAGTCAACAAGAAATCCATCAAATACTAGAATAATTTTACCAAAATAAACTAACCCTCAAAGCCGCCTTCGGGCGGCTTTCTTTTTTTGCATAAGTCGGTTTTAAAGACAAGTCTGCCTTCACCTAATGTTTAGCTATTTAACTCTAATCAAATCAAATACTTAAACATTTCGCACTTTTTTGTTATCTTAGTGCAACAATCACGTTGTCAATCAATTAAATTTAACTTACCATGCCTATTTTCATGGATCGCCATGACCTGCCCGAATCAGTCACAGCCGAGGAAGTAGCCAGACTCCATCAGGAGGATTTGAAGATTGAGCATAAATTCGGATGCAAGGGGATGACCTATTGGTTCGATGAGGTCAGGAAAACCGCTTTCTGCCTGGTTCAGGCACCAAACAAACAAGCTTTGCAAGACATGCACAACGAGGCACATGGTGCAGTGGCCAACCAAATCATTGAAGTGGAGCCCAGCATCGTTGAGTCTTTTCTCGGGCGCATTGAAGACCCGGTCAAAGCCCGCAACGCTGACCTGAACATCATCAACGATCCTGCATTTCGGGTTTTAATGGTCGTCAGGCGAACCCCCAGTCTTATCGATAAACACAGCAGGGGATTAACCAGTGATGTGCCAGACCTGGATGTCAATAAACGAAATGAGCACAAAATGGATCCGACCGGCTGGAACGAGGCCTTAAAAGGAATAGTAAATGACTTTGGCGGAACACTCGTGCAGTCTGAGGGGTCCAGGCAGCTTATTTCATTTCGCTCCGTATCTGACGGCCTGAACTGCGCCCGAAGTCTTATAGATCATGTCAATTGCCTGAACACGACAATTGATAAAAACAAGACATCATCTGAAAATCTGGAAATTAAAATAGGACTTAGCTCGGGCCTGCCATTTGAACATGACGAAGGTTTGTTCAAAGAAACCATTGAGCAGGCTGATAGACTGTGCAACGCTGTAAATGGTAAGATTATCATTAACTCCGAACTGAGGTACCTCTACGAAAGCGAAAATCACAATACAACCCTTCCTGGTAAGGGAATTCGAGCCTTAAACCCGGAGGAAGAGCGCTTCCTGAATGCTCTGATGGACTTTCTCGAGAATTCTTATGCCAGGGCCGATTTGAAGGTTGAGCACTTCAGCATAGATCTAGGGCTCAGCAAAGCCCAGCTTTACAGAAAAGTAAAAGGGTTGACGGGTAGATCTCTGAATGCGTTTTTGAAAGACTATCGCCTCGAAAAAGCCCTTGAGCTTCTTCTCAGAAAACAAGGAAATATCTCTGAAATTGCTTTTGACACAGGCTTTAACAGCCCTGCGTATTTCTCCAAGTGTTTTTCCCAGGCCTTCGGTATTCTTCCCTCAAAATTGGTCAAATAGCGAGTGAATCAATTTTACAGGTTTTTGATTCTATTTTTATGATCAATTCAATTGTTCAGCCTTATTTTAGTTTGTGTAACAAGATCTGATTCTCAAATTTGACATGAGTTAAAAGATCACAATCCTTCATTCAATTAATAACTTAATACTTGAACTATGAAAACCTTACAATTATTTCAGAAAGTAGCGTCATTATTTATGCTTTTGGCTCTTTTCCTTGTTTCGACCGTTACGGCTCAAAAAGGCGATGACTCAGACATGGAGAATTCTGTGCTCAAATCAATCGATGATGAGACTCTCCAATGGGGACCATGTCCTCCTTTTATGCCGGATGGATGCAATATCGCCGTATTACACGGAGATCCCTCAAAGGATAAGGCCGACGTGCTGTTCCGGGTAAACGGGAAATCATCAATTCCCAATCACTGGCACAGCTCTGCTGAGAGAATGGTCCTGCTTTCCGGCAAAATGGAAGTGACCTACAAAGGTGAAGAAACTTCAACCATGAAGCTGGGCAATTACGCTTTCGGTCCCGCAAAAAAGCCTCATACAGCCAAATGCGTCAGCAAGGATCCATGCGTGTTGTATATAGGGTTCAATGAGCCGGTCGATGCCTTTGCCGTGGAGGAATAGATTCTTTTAAGGCACCACAAACTCCCATTTGAGCTTTCCGAGGAGTTCGATTACGCGATCCTTTTCGTCCAATCTGCACACCAGGTAGTCAAAATGGTAGTTGTAGATCAAAATGACCAGGTTTTTTCTTGCCAGCAAGGAATTGTTGCGGTGTAGGTAGTCATAAGCGTATTCGTCCGGGCGAGGAGCATAGAAGTTCAAATGCTTGATCACTACGAGCTCATGTATGGCTTTCTGGGCGACTTTGGCCTTTTCACTGTAAGCCATCAGTCCTTCATAGGTCAAAATCTGTGTGACCGCCCATTGGAAATATAAGAATTCATCACCTGTTACAGTCCATTTGGCCAGGTAGGGGTTAGGTTCGAAATTGGGATCCTCAAATTTGATCTTGACCCCCCAATTCTTAATGGTATTCAGGGAATAATCCTTGTAGACGAAGTCGAATTTTTGAGGATCGGAAACCGCTAGCCACAACTTATTTGCCAACACGGCCTTTTCCTTGTCGTCATAGGCATCCATTGTGAGCTTGTCGGCCAATTCGTCAAATAGCGCTTTGTTAATGCCAAATTCTTTTGTTTTGGGCTTGACTTTGGTGTAATGCCGCAGCTTGCTCTTGAACTTGATCTCAGTGTAATCCTTTTGTTGAGAAAAAGCGCCAATTCCACAGAGCAGGAAGAAAATCAGAAAAGCGACCTTTTTCACCGTTGATAGTGTTTAACGTTCGAATTCGTTTGGTTTTTTAACGAAATGAACCCCCTTTTATTGGCTAAATTAATAAAAAAAAATCTGCTTTTATTTCTAAAAGCAGATATCAATGAGGGGAACTTCAGCAGGAATTTAGGGTTGAACCAATTCCCACTTGAATTTTTCAAACAAACCTGTGAGCTTTTCCTTGCTCTCCAGGTCGCAAACAACAATGTTATAATAGCCTTTGGTCACGAGCGCCACCAGTCCTTGCTGTGCCAGGTCCTGGTTAATGGTTTCAAGGTAAGAGTAAGCCCAGTCGTCATCCCGCGGCTCTTTGAGTTCAAAGTCCCTTGTAATTAAAAGGCTGTTAAATGAATTGGCTACGCTTTCAGCGTCGTCTCCATAAGTCATGAGTTGGAAATGCTCCAATATCTTGTTGAGTGCCAATTGAAAGTAGGGGTATTCGTCATCGCTTACTGTCCAGTCGGTCAGATAGGGATTCGGCTCCAGCACGATTTCTCCATTCTCATTCTCACTTCCCCAGTTCTTGTTCGAAGAAACAGCAAAATCCTTGTATACATAATCAAATACTTTTGGATTTTCCATGGCGAGCCAGGTCTTGTAAACGATTTCTTCCAGCTCCTGGCGGGTATAGATATCCTTGCCCAAAAGGAAGACAATCTCTTCGAGGAATTCTTTTTCAATTCCTATCTCTGAGGTTCGCGGCTGATTTTCCTTGTACTTGTAGATGTAACTCCTGAATTGCACTTCAGAATAGTCCATCTGCCCATAGGACAGAGAAAATGTAACCAATAAAATTAGTAGGAGGAGTAGTCTTTTTTTCATAGGCATTTATTTCCGTTCCACTTCCTTGTAAAAAAAACAAGAGACTGAAAACCAGCGTTTAAGCTCGTAGAAAGTCCATAAGTTTCACTAAAAAATAAATTGAATACTTGGGGGATTCAACTATTTTCTGTGGTGCAAGATAAGCATATGCACCCAAAAATCCAAATTTAGGGTAAGACTAAGGTCAAGAAATACAAGAAATTAGCCCTGTTGACCTGATCAATTACTCAGCATTACGGGCATGACAAGCATGGTGATTTCTTCACCTTCTTCCAGGCCATCCACAGGGGTGAGAATGCCCGCACGATTTGGCAAAGACATCTCCAAAAGAATCTCGTTCGAGTTCAAATGGTTCAGCATTTCCATCAAAAAACGAGAGTTAAAACCAATTTGCATGTCATCTCCCTCATAGCTGCATTGAAGTCTTTCGTCAGCTTTGTTGGAAAAGTCGAGGTCTTCCGCCGAGATCTTCAACTCAGTTCCAGCCATTTTCAAACGGATCTGGTGAGTTGTTTTGCTCGAAAATATCGAAACCCTGCGCACTGAGTTGTAAAAGGAGCTCCTGTCCAGGGTGAGCTTATTAGGGTTTTCTCTGGGAATAACCGCTTCGTAATTCGGATATTTCCCATCTATCAGTCGGCAGATAAGAACGCTGTTGCCGAAAGTGAATCGGGCGTTCGTGTCATTGTATTCAATCTTCACTTCATCATCGCTGCCCGAAAGAATGTTTTTGAGCAGGTTCAAGGGCTTTTTAGGCATGATGAATTCTGCCGCCTCATTCGCTTTGATGTCCTTTCTTTCGTATTTGACCAATTTGTGTGCGTCTGTAGCGACGAAAATCAGGCTCTCCGGATTCAATTGAAAGAATACTCCACTCATAACCGGTCTCAGATCGTCATTTCCTGAGGCAAATATCGTCTTCGAAATCCCGGTGGCCAGGATATCTCCTTGAAGGATGGCGCTGCTTGGAGAATCCAGTTCAACGGCCTTGGGAAATTCCTCCCCATCTGCATAGGCAAGAGCGTATTTACCACTGTCCGAACTGATTTCGATGGTGTGGTTGTCCTCAACCTTGAAGGTCAGGGGTTGCTCGGCAAAGGTCTTTAAAATGTCCAGCAGAAGTCGTGCAGGTACGGCGATGGCTCCCGTTTCGTCGGCTTCCACTTCAAGGGAGGTACTCATGGTAGTCTCCAGGTCTGAGGCCGAGATCCTGAGCTCGTTATTGGAAAGCTCGAATAAAAAATTATCGAGAATCGGCAGGGTGTTGTTCGAGTTGATGACACCCCCAAGAATTTGCAGTTGCTTTAAAAGCTGTGAACTGGAAACTATAAATTTCATTCTTTACAATTGTATGTTTGTATTGCACTGCGTCATTGTTCGGTCCGGCGACCTGATCGCAGGGTTACAAATATATTATTTTAAACCCGAACGGTGAAAATTTATTTGCCAAGGATATCAACACGGACCGTGTTAAGATTTTCATAAATAATCCGGGGCAAGACGATTATTTTTTAGATTTGCCCGTATTCGTGCGGCCACGGTTTTATGGGCCGTTCTGTGAAAAACACCCTTTATGAAAAGACTCTTACTATCCCTGATAATATCACTGTTTCTATCCGCTGTCGGAAGAGGGCAGACCCCGGCTAAGCTCAGTTCGAGTGACATCTATCACGAAATTGAAAAATTGAATTTTTTAGGTACGGTTCTTTACCTGGCCGCGCATCCTGATGACGAGAATACGCGCATGATCTCGTATTTCTCCAACGAGGTCCATGCACGCACAGCGTACCTCTCGATTACCAGGGGAGATGGGGGTCAGAATCTCATAGGTCCTGAAATCAGAGAACTTCTCGGGGTCATCCGAACCAATGAGCTCCTCCGGGCCCGACAGACCGATGGGGGGGAGCAGTTTTTTACACGAGCAAATGACTTCGGATACTCAAAGCACCCGGATGAGACCCTCGAGCTGTGGAACAAGGAAGAAGTGCTCAATGATGTGGTTCGGGTAATGCGCGAGTTCCAGCCTGATATCATCATCAATCGATTCAATGCTGAGTCGGCGGGCCGCACCCATGGTCATCATACCTCCTCGGCCATGTTGAGTTTGGAGGCCTTTGATCTGGCTCCAGACGAGGGTTACGATACCCCGGGTTTTGCTCCCTGGGAGCCCAAGCGGATTTTCTTTAACACCCATTGGTGGTTCTACGGAAGTCGCGAAAAGTTTGAAGAGGTAGACAAGTCCGATTTGCTTTGGGTGGACATTGGCACTTATTACCCGGGACAGGGACTTTCCAATTCTGAGATTGCGGCTCTTAGCCGAAGCATGCACAAATCCCAGGGGTTTGGCAGCACGGGAACGCGTGGAACGGAAAAGGAATACCTGCAATTGCTCAAAGGAAACATGCCCAACCAGAAATCTGACATTTTCGAAGGCATCAACACGACCTGGTCGAGGGTGAAGGGAGGTAAGGAGATTCAGGTGATCCTGGAACAGGTGCAGGAGGACTACGATTTTGAAAACCCATCGAAAAGTGTTCCGGCGCTTATGAAAGCCTACGAACTGATCATCCAGTTGGAAGACCAGCACTGGAGAGAGTTCAAAACGAGGCAGATCAAAGAGATCATCGCCGCATGCCTCGGTCTTTACCTGGAAGGCGTGTCAGCTCAACCCTATTCCACAGGAGGCGAATCGCTCGAAGTAAGTCTGGAGGCGATTAATCGAAGCCCCATTGATGTCAACCTCAAATCAGTTTCGATTCTTCCCGCAGAGAAGGAGCAGAGCTTCGAAAAAGAGCTTTCTTACAACACGAGTTACAACGAGAAGATCACGGTTAAGCTGGATGAAGATCTAAGCTTGACTTCACCCTACTGGTTGGACCGACCCTGGAGCCTGGGCATGTACAATGTAACTGACCGGGAAATGATCGGAGAGCCGGTCACGCCCAGACAGCTTCGTCTTCGCTTCAACCTGGAGATCGAAGGTCAAAGCATAGGATTTGAGAAAGACGTGGTATACAAATACAATGATCCGGTTAGGGGAGAGGTTTATCAGCCCTTTGAAATCGTTCCGGAAGTTTCCTCTTCGATTCGATCGAAAGTAGTGTTGTTTGATGATAATTCCCCCCGTGAGATTCCGGTCATCGTCAATCCGCACAAGGATGGAATCTCCGGCACGGTGAGGCTTGAAGCGCCGGAAGGATGGGCAGTGGAACCCCGAAGCCACTCCTTTGATTCCAAGAGCAAAGGAGAGGAAATTGTGGTTCGTTTTATGGTGTCACCGCCACAGAAGCAGAGTGAAGGCATGCTGAGGCCAATTGTGCAGACCTCAGATGGAGAATTTGACAAATCCCTGGTAGAGATAGATTATGAGCACATTCCAAAACAGATGGTTTTCCTGCCATCGGGCTCAAAAGTAGTGCGCCTTGACCTGAACAAGAAAATGGGACGGATAGGATACATAAATGGAGCAGGAGACGAGGTAGCCAAATACCTCAAGCAGATTGGCTACGAGGTTCGCGAAATTGATCCGAATTTGATATCCGAAAGATCTCTGTCTCAATACGACGCTGTCATTGTCGGCATTCGAGCCTACAACACAGTCGATGAATTGGCTGTAAAGCAGACAGCCTTATTGAATTATGTCAGAAAGGGAGGAACGATGATCGTGCAATACAACACGAGCCACCGTTTGAAAGTCGAGGAGAACCTGGCCCCCTATGAGTTAAAGCTTTCGAGAAAGCGAATTACCGATGAGAATGCCGAAGTCACGTTTTTGGCTCCAAACCACGAGCTCATGAACTATCCGAACAAGATCAAAAAATCCGATTTTGATGGATGGGTACAGGAACGCGGGTTGTATTTTCCCGAGGAGTGGTCGGATGAATTCACGCCGCTTTTCTCTTTCCAGGAAAACGGAGAAGGACCCATGGAAGGCAGTCTTCTAGTTGCACAGTACGGCGAAGGTCACTATATTTATACGGGACTGTCTTTTTTCAGGGAGCTTCCGGCCGGTGTGCCCGGGGCTTATAAATTGTTTGCCAACATGCTTTCGATAGGCAGAAACGAACTGGAAAAAGAACTTAAAAAGTAGATTTTGGAAGACGAAAAGAATGTGGTTTCGGGAAAGTGGGAGAAGTCATATACCTGGGTACTGGTGGCCAATGCGATCTACCTGGTGGTATTTTACCTCATAATGACTTATTTTTCCTGATATATGGCTTCACTCGATTGGTTGGTTCTCATAGCCACATTGCTTTTTATAGTTGTCTACGGATCCTGGAAAACCAAGGGCAGCAAGAATGTAAAAGATTTTATCAAGGGCGGTAGTGAAGCCCAATGGTGGACTATAGGTTTATCTGTCATGGCCACTCAGGCCAGTGCCATTACCTTTCTGTCAACACCCGGTCAGGCTTTTCACAGTGGGATGGGCTTTGTGCAGTTCTATTTCGGATTGCCAATAGCCATGATCATCATCTGCGTCGTATTCATTCCGATTTACCACAGGCTCAATGTTTATACGGCCTATGAATATTTGGAGAGCCGATTTGACCTAAAGACAAGATCGCTTACAGCCATATTGTTTCTCATCCAGCGGGGTTTGGCCGCCGGAATAACGATTTTCGCCCCGGCCATAATCCTTTCAGCCGTTTTGGGCTGGGACCTCCTGACCCTGAACATTCTGATTGGAACCCTGGTGATTATTTACACAGTAAGCGGGGGGACCAAAGCCGTCAGTGTCACTCAGAAGCAGCAAATGGCGGTGATTTTCATCGGGATGTTTGCTGCATTTTTTCTCATAATCAGCTACCTGCCTGAAGATATCTCGTTCACAAATGCTTTGCAGATTGCAGGGGCGAGCGACAAGATGAAGGTCCTGGATTTTTCCTTCGATCTGAATAACCGATACACTGTTTGGACCGGTTTCTTGGGAGGAACCTTCCTCATGCTTTCCTATTTTGGGACCGATCAGTCACAGGTGCAACGGTATCTTTCGGGAAAGTCGGTCAGGGAAAGCCAGCTGGGGCTGATCTTTAACGGATTTCTGAAAGTTCCCATGCAGTTTTTCATCCTGCTCGTTGGGGTCATGGTTTTTGTTTTTTATCAGTTTAACGCATCACCTGTGAATTTCAATCCAGCGGCTACCAAGGCCGTCATGGAATCTTCCTATGCTGAAAAATACTTGGAGGTTCAGGAAACCCATAAGAATATCGAGGAGGAGAAGAAAACGCTGCAGATGCAGCTGGGCACTGGTGCTGGGGATGAAACTACCAGATCTCGAATCAAGGAGTTGAATGCACAGGAATACCAAAACAGGGAGCGGGCAAAGGAAATCATCTTGCAGGCAGATGATACTGTCGAGACCAATGACAAAGACTATGTTTTCATTCATTTTATCCTGAACAACCTGCCACGTGGCTTGATAGGTCTGCTCCTCGCTGTGATCCTGTCGGCCGCCATGTCTTCAACGGCCTCCGAATTGAATGCCCTGGCAGCGACCACAATGATTGACCTTTATCAGCGCAATGAGAAATCGAAAAAAGATCCGGGTCACTATGTGAAGGCGACCAAATGGTTCACACTCGCCTGGGGAATACTTGCTATTCTCGTAGCGAGTGTTGCAAATTTGTTTGACAACCTGATTCAGCTGGTCAACATCATCGGATCTATATTTTACGGGAATATTTTAGGAATTTTCCTGCTTGCGTTCTTCTTTAAAAAGGTAGGGGCGAATGCGGTCTTCAGAGCCGCCGTGGTCACTCAGTTGATCATTGTTGGAGTCTGGTTTGCAGATATCCTGCCCTATCTCTGGTTAAATCTGCTGGGAAGTGTTCTGGTTATTGTCCTGGCCCTGATCCTCAATCAGGTGACACCTGAAAAGACTCCTCAGAAAATATTGGAGACATAAAAAAACCCCGGCAGATCCGGGGTTAAATTCTTTCTAAGCTTTGGGAAAGTCTATCTATTCAACAGGAATATTGAGACGAGCCTTCTCCCAGGCGAAGAGAATGCCTTCGTTGGCAATGGCATACATCAATTCCTCCTGATTGTCATCCACCATTTCTGGTTTAATCGATACCCTAAGGGCATCATCCGACTCTGCATAGGAATAGGCTCCCCAGGCATCGTTCTTCTTGCTGAAGATGACGGTCCAGTCTCCAGTCTCGTTGGGGATGATGAAGAAGCCATATTTTCCGGCAGGCAAAGTTTGTCCTGCAACTTTCACATCTTTGTCAAATGATACTGTAGTGTTCTCATTGGCTCCGGCTCTCCAAACGGCACCGTACTTTTCAAGGCCACCCCAAATTTTTCTTCCTTTCACACTTGGAGCTCCGTAATCAATTTCAATCGAAGTGCCTCCTATTGTGCCTTTGGCATTTTTCCTGGGACTTTTCTGGGCACAGCTGATCGAACTGATCATAACCATCGCCAAAATTATACTTAAGAGTCTCATATTATATTTTTTTTACAGCTGTCAGCGGCAAATCTTATTTGCTCCACTCGGCTATGGATTCCTTATTCATTTTAACGTAATCAGCGTTTCCAGCTTTTTCAGCTGCAGCGAGAGATACTTTGGCTGTTTCAACAGCACCTTTCTTGTCTCCCATGTCGGCCTGGATCAAAGATTTACGACGAGACATCCAGAATGCGTCGGGGTTCATCTCCACGGCTTTGTTTACCCATTCGAGGGCCTTGTCCATGTCAGCACCCGCCTCGTGATAAAAGGCTGCTGCCTGAAAATAGTCATTGGCAGTGGGTTCACCAGCCATGACATCTTCAATGCTCTTCATGGCCATCTCTTTCGCAGGTGTTCCTATCTTGAGGCTGACGCGAGTTTGTTCCCACATGATGTACATCATTCCTGTCGATCCATCTGCTAGATCTCCAAAAGCAATGGTGAAGTTCTCCATGTCGTAACCTGTGTTCTCAGGTTTGGCCTGAACGCGCAACGCGACTTTGCTCTTATCTAGCTCTTGAGGCGCTCCTCCTCCTTCAGATTCGGTGTAAAAGATGATGTCCCAGGAATCTTTATTGGGTACCGACAGGATTCCGTAGGTACCTTTCTTAAGCTCCTTCCCCTGTACTGTGATATCGGTGCTGGTAGAGAAAGTGGTTCTCTGGTTCGCTCCGGTTCTCCAAAGCTTGCCATAAGGCACCAGGTCTCCGAAAATGGTTCTTCCGCGCATCGCGGGTCTTGAATAGTCCACCTCGATTTCGGTAAGACCGATTACCTGCTCAATTTCAGCTCCCGGGCTCGGTTGGGGTGTTTGGATTTGTGCCTGAATGACGAAAGTCACAAGCACCATCAATAGTGTAATGATTTTAGATTGCATAGAATTTAGTTTTTGTTAAAGATTGGTTAAAATTAAGTCAATTCTAAGGATGGTTAAAAATTCCGCATTTTTTTAACAAAACTTTATGAGCCTAACGGGCGTAACGCCTGACACGAATGGTTCTGAAGAGAATGCCAAGCAGGAGGAGCAGCAAAAGCGGAAGAACCAGGTTGATGATCTGCCAACGACCGCGCTCGCGATAGGCCTTTTCTTTGTCGAGAAACTGCAGCTCCAGACTTTTGGCCCGAAGGCGAATGATCCCATTCTCATCGAGTAAGTAATGCGCGGCGTTGAGCATAAAGCTCAGGTTGCCATAGGGCTGCTGCGTCCATTTGTCCTTGTCGAGAGGCAGGGGTTCTCCACGGTAAACCTCGTTGGCAGCGATATCACCATCACTGATGACCATCATTTTGGTCATGGAGCTACTTTCAGCGGATTCGGGATAATCAAAAGGCTTGATCCTATTTGCATAAGCTGATTTGAAACTGCCTTCCAAAAGGACCCCGAATGGAACCGTCGCATCCTTGTATTCATTGCGGTCTATTTCACGGGCGATTTCGTCCAATGCGACCGGGGTTGGCGTCCCAATGACGCGACCGTTCGCCGAGGAACTCAGCAGAACCCTTTTTTTCAATCCGTTCGCAAGGGTATCCATGCTGCTGGGAAACTTGAGAAGCACAGGATCTATGTTTTTGGTTACAGGATGCTGGTCATCCGTGAATACCAAAGGGAAATAGGGCCAAACGAAATCCTGGTACTGCACCTGGTTCCCGGTGTTGCCTGATGCCAGGCGAATCGTCGAGCTGTAGAGGTCCTTGGTCACGTTGTAATTTATGCGCACCCCGTAGCTGAAAAAGAGGTCGGTTAGCCCGAGCTCCCTGTTGTAGGCCAGGGATTTTCCTGAGGTCATCAAACTGTCCATCTCAGCGTGAACATTGTCGATCAGCCAGATGGTCTTTCCTCCGCCGATCAGGTACTGGTCCAACAGGTATTTCTCTTCCTCTGAAAAGGGGATGGTCGGTTTGGCGATGAGCGCCAGGTCGTAGTCTTTGAGTTGACGCAAAGTCGAAACCGGATCCGTTTCTGCCGAATCCAATGTAAAGGCAGCCAGGTGATAATACTCACCTAATTTCTTGAGGAAACTATAGAGATAGAGGTCATCTAGTTCCCCGTTACCTTTGAGCACGGCAATTTTCTTATCCTTGTCTTCTTTGATCTTGGCAAAGGCATGGGCAAATTCGTACTCGAGGTTCTCTATCGAATTCTGCAATTGCTTTTCCTGGCTTTCGGCCACCGAATTGACAAGCAGCGACACATTTTCTTCCTTTCCTTGGTAGGTGACAACAGCCCAGGGGAAAATCACGGCTTCAGACACCTTTCCACCTTCCTGAACGGTGAGTCGACTTGGCTGCAACCCTTTGTCGATTAATTCTTTCGGGTTGCTAAGGGGGTCGATGAAACGGTAGACGATCTGATCGTTGACCGCACTGAGCTCCTCAAGAAGCTGGTCGGTCTCTGCTTGAAGTCGTTTGAACTCCGATGGGAAATCTCCTTGAAGGTAAACTTTGACAATGACCGGCTCATTTAAACTCTCCACCATAGAGATCGTCTCATCCGAAAGCGTATACCGGTTGTCACGGGTCAGGTCAAATCGCTTGTAAACTGAATTTCCCAACAGGTTTATCACGATGACAAGGCCAAGGACGATAAGGATTTGAAGAGAAGTGTTTTTCATTTTCGCGATGTGTTCAAGGGCCATTTATTTTTGATCGAATTTCAGCTTTGTGAGATACAGAAACACAAAGGCGACACTGAGGAAATAGAGCACATCCCTGGTGTCGATCACGCCTCGTCCCATACTGCGGTAACGGGCGCTCATACCCCAATTCTCCAGTGATAGACCGGGTAGCAAATCCAGATCCCCAAGTGCCTGGAAACCGTAATACATAGTGAATGACAAAGCCACTCCGATGATGAATGATACAATTTGATTGCTCGACAACACCGAGGCCAGGAGTCCAATGGCTGTAAATCCGCTGGCGAGGAACATGAGTCCCACATAGGAGCCCACAATGCTCGCGAAATCGATATCCGCAGGAGTGACGGCCAACTGAATGAGCGTATACACATAAGACACGGTTGGAATCAATGCAATGAGGATCAAAAGAAGTGACCCGAAATATTTGCCCAGGATGATCTGCCAGCTGCTCACGGGGCTGGTTTTCAAAATCTCGATGGTGCCCAGTCGAATCTCGTCAGAAAAGCTGCGCATCGTCATGGCGGGAATGATAAAGACAAAGAACCAGGGTGCCAGGTAAAAGAAATTATTCAGGTCGGCGAATCCAGCGTTGAGAATGTTGTAATCGCCGTTGAAAACCCACAGGAAAAGACCGTTGACCAGCAGAAACACGGCAATGACCAGATAGCCGATGGGGGTCGAGAAAAAGACGTCGATTTCCTTTTTTAAGATTGCAAGCATTGTTTAACTGATTCTGATTTTATCGAGACTCCACGCCTGTGCCCGTTCTGAGAACATCGATTTGGTTTTCTTCCAGACTTCTTCAAACATGGGTGATGACCTGTAGGCATTGAGATCCTTTTCCGATTCCCAGTAGCTATAGGTGAAAAATCGGGTGGGATCCTTCTGGTCCCTGTAGAGCTCCAGCTTTTGGCAGCCTTTGAAAGATCGTATTTTCGATTTGATGGAATCGAAATTCTCCAGGAAGGCATCAATCTCTTCTTCCCTGAATTTCATATGTACGATTCTGACGAGCATTTAACTAAACCTTCTTATTGATCTTAAACAAACTTCACGGTTATCGGATCCCTGTATTTTAACCCAAGAAGAACCGAGGCTCCCCCTACGGTCTTCAAATTGCTTCGATATAAGGCAATCTCCAGGAAATTGGCCGAGTTGAACAGGGCCAGCCTTTTGCCGTCATCTTGTCTCTTGTCGGGAGGAATCGTGTAATCCACGACTTCGTTATATCTTTTGTACACCTTTGTAAACCTGTAATTCCTCGCAACGATTTCAAACTCCCTGCCTTTTCCGACATCCGAAAATACGCTTTTTGAAATATTGCTGATCACATTCCCGAAATTATCGATGTAGATCACGCTTCCCAGGATCTGGTTCTTCTCCGAATTGATAAAGGGCTGAATCTCGACGATCTCCTTTATGCTGTCAATCTGCATTCCGATCACCTCCAGCATTCCCCCCCGGGCGATATGACAGGCAACTTTGATGAATTTGCCCAGGATGGCGAACTGGTATTCCTCCGGATCCGGTATGGTGATCTCCACCATTTTCTCCGGACGAATCTCGTTGGTGATCAGTGAAAGGATCCCGTTGTCACAACCGATGAAATACTGTCCGTCGAGCAAGATTGCGATAGGTTTGTTCTCGACGCTGATCTCAGAGTCGACCCCGATGATATGAATCGTGCCTTTGGGGAAATTCTTGTATGCATTTTTTAGCACATAGGCCGTCTGGGTGATGCTGAACGGTGTGATCTGGTGTGAGATATCGATCACTTTGGCTTCTTTCAGCTCGTTGTAAATCGCGCCTTTCACTGCACCTACAAAGTGGTCCTTGGTACCAAAATCGGTTGTAAGTGTTATGATTGACATAGGCTGATCGCAGGTTCCCGGAGACGGTTTACAATAATTTCAAGGATTGGTGAATTGCTTGTAAAATGTGCTATTTTTGCAGTACAAATCTAATCAAATAATAGTATTTTAAAAGCCCTCCGCGCTTAATTTTTAAACGACACAAGAAAGCTTGAACGAAAGAATAATTGAACTGCAGGATATTGCCGCCAACGACTTCTTTGGGCCGCATAACAGGAATATGGATCAGGTGAAAAAACACTTTCCCAAGGTCAAGATAGTTACGCGGGGCAACAAGGTGAGAATTTACGGTGAACCCATTCTTCTCGACGATTTTGAAAAGAAGTTCGGAGAGCTCGTCAAATACTTTCACAGGTACAACAAACTCGACGACAACAGCATCGAAAGGCTACTTAGCGATGACAGGGCGCAGTCAGGTTCCGGGAGTTCAGAGGAGGTTCTGGTACACGGGGTTTCAGGAAGACTGATTAAGGCGATATCGGTGAATCAGCGAAAGATGGTCGAAGAGATTCGTCGCAATGACATGATATTTGCAGTGGGTCCGGCGGGTACCGGAAAAACCTACACAGCGGTGGCTCTTGCCGTAAGAGCTCTGAAAGACAAGCAGGTCCGCAGGATAGTATTGACGCGCCCGGCGGTTGAATCTGGCGAGAATCTCGGATTCCTGCCAGGCGACCTGAAGGAAAAGCTGGATCCTTACATGCAACCTCTTTACGATGCCTTGCGGGATATGATTCCGTATGAGAAGTTGCAGTCTTATTTGGAAAAGGGCGTTATTCAGATTGCTCCGCTCGCGTTTATGCGAGGAAGGACGCTGGACAGTGCCTTTGTCATCTTGGATGAGGCTCAGAATACAACCCATAACCAGATGAAGATGTTTCTCACCCGTATGGGGAAGCACGCCAAGTTTATCATAACAGGTGACCCGGGCCAGATCGACCTCCCGCGGAGACAGGTATCGGGCCTGAAAGAGTCTCTGCTGGCCCTGAAAGGCATCAAGGGCATAGGCGTTGTTCAACTGGATGAACAGGACGTCATAAGGCACAATCTTGTGAAAAAAATCATCGATGCCTACAAGAGCATAGAAACCGATTAATCAACCCATATTCCTTTCAAGCATGAATACCATTAACAACACGAACTTTAATTTTCCCGGCCAGAAAAGCGTTTACAAGGGCAAGGTCAGAGAGGTTTACAACATAGGCGATAAGTACCTGGTTATGATCGCAAGTGATCGGTTGTCGGCGTTCGACGTCATCATGCCGAGGCAGATCCCATACAAAGGGCAGATTTTGAATCAGATAGCCTCCTATATGTTGAAAGCGACAAGCGATCTGGTGCCCAACTGGCTCATAGACTGTCCGGATCCCAATGTGGCCGTAGGTCACCTGGCAAAACCCTTCAAGGTCGAAATGGTCATTAGGGGCTACCTCTCGGGACATGCCTGGCGGGAGTATCGCGACGGCAAAAGAACGCTCTGCGGAGTTGCTATGCCGGAGGGGATGAAAGAGAATGACAAGTTTCCTGAACCGATAATCACACCTTCAACCAAAGCAGATGACGGACTTCATGACGAAGACATCTCCAGAGAAGACATCATTGCCAAGGGGTTGGTCTCCAGGGAAGACTATGAGGTTCTGGAAGACTATACGCGAAAGCTGTTTCAGCGGGGTACGGAGCTGGCTGCTGAGCGCGATCTGATCCTGGTTGACACCAAATACGAATTCGGAAAGACGGCAGAGGGAGACATCGTTTTGATCGATGAGATTCACACCCCGGACTCCTCCCGGTATTTCTATGCCGATGGATACCAGGAAAGACAGGACAAAGGAGAACCTCAGAAGCAACTCTCCAAGGAATTTGTGCGTCGCTGGCTCATTGAGAACGGTTTTCAGGGTAAAGAAGGCCAGGTGATTCCCAATATGAGCGATCAAAAGATCAGAGAGATCTCAGAACGATACATTGAGCTCTACGAGAACATCACGGGTAAGACTTTTGAAAAATCGGACACCTCTAATATGGAGGAGCGAATCCAAAAGAATGTGACTCAGTATCTGGCTACTCTCTAACTGGGTTACGCTCTAATCAGGCTTTTTCTTTCTGAAGCACCTGCAGTTCCTCGAGGCAGCGACTCATCTCCTGGTAGGTGCGCTCTATGTTGTTGTCGAGACCGATCGAGAAGCGAATCAACCCATCCGTGAGGCCCATGGCTTCTTGCTCTTCCGCAGGAATCTCTGAAGAGGTCGCTGTGCCCGGAGCATTGAACAGGGTTTTGTAAAACCCAAGACTTACCGCCAGGTATCCTAGATTTCTTTTCTGCATGAGCTCCATGAGGTCGTCCGCTTTTTCCAGGGAACCTGCGTCCAACGTCAGCATGCCACCAAAACCGTATTCCGGATTGCTTAAAGTCTTATACAATTCGTGCTGCGGATGACCTTCAAGACCCGGATAGATGACTTTGTAACCATCTTCATAAAGTCTTTTGGCGAGATACATGGCATTCTCACTGTGTTTTTTCATGCGAATATGAAGTGTGCGCAAATTTTTAAGGATGCTCGCAGCCCGCATGCTGTCCATGACCGGCCCCAGCAACATGGCAGCTCCGTCATTGACGCTTCGCATCGAATCGATAAACTCATTTGACCCGCATATCACGCCTCCCACGGTGTCACTGGTTCCGTTTATGAATTTTGTCAAGCTGTGAATCACCAGGTCAGCCCCGAGTTGTGCAGGAGAGATCTGCAAGGGCGAAAAAGTGTTGTCGACCATAAGCGTCAATCCGTATTTTTTTGCCAGCTCCGACAGCCCCCGGATGTCAGCGATCTCTAACAACGGATTGCTGATGCTTTCGCAGTAGAGCACCGTCGAGTTTTCTGTTATCGCAGCTTCTACTTTATTCAGATCTGTAATGTCGACGAACGAGGTTTCGATTCCGAATTTTGGCATGAAGTTCTTAAGTAGGGCATAGGTACCCCCATAAATTGTTCGCGAAGAGACAATGTGGTCCCCCTGGCCGCACACCTGCAGCAATGCTGTTGAGATCGATCCCATGCCGGAAGAAGACACATTCGCGGTTTCGGTTCCTTCCATGGCCGCGAGCGCCTGACTTAGATAAAGGGTGGAAGGGCTCATATGCCGGGAATACAGGTAACAGCCTGCCAAATTACCTTCGAAGGTGTCTATCATGGACTTGGCCGCAAGAAAGGTGTAGGTTGAAGAATCCGAAATTGAAGGGTTTACCCCGCCAAATTCACCAAAATACTGTAGGTCCTGAATGTGATCTGCTGGATTGAATGCCATAATGATGCGATTTACAAGATTTCATGTAAAAATACGTCAGAATAGTTATAAAATCAATAATAACAAGTTTAATAAGAAAATAAATCTAGAATATTTAAAAAATATAGATATATTGTCAATCATTATTCGTCAAAAAGCAGGATTGTAGAAATATTTTCACCTTTATCGCTTAAAAATGACTCGAAATTCGACTGATTAAGGGTCGAAACACAAGAAAAAACACCTCAAAAAAAGCATAAATGAAACTGGACGCTACAGATCGACGCATACTTTCTTTTCTCCAGAAGGACAGCAAGATTACTACCAAAGAGCTTTCGCTGCACCTTGATTTGTCTCCCACTGCGGTCTATGAGCGCATCAAGAAAATGGAGAAAGAAGGTGTCATCAGGGGATACTCCGCTTTGATAGACAGAGAACAGGCCGGACGCGGATTCGTCGTGTTTTGCCAGATCAAGCTGCTTCAGCACCGGCATGAATACGTCGTTAAATTCGAGCGTGAGGTCATACGATTTGACGAGGTGCTCGAATGTTACAACGTCAGTGGCGACTATGACTATTTGCTAAAAGTCATGGTAAATGACATGAAAGCCTATCACGACTTCATCAATGACAAGCTAACCCGAATGGATCATATTGGAAGTGCGCACACCACGTTCATTATCCATGAGGTAAAGAACAGTCATATCGTTCCCGTACATGAAGAGATTTGAAACGAAAGGCGCCCTGAATCCAAGGCGCCCTGTATTGTATTCCAACCCTGTATTGTATTCCAAATTTACTTGGTAGGATTCTTTTTGAAAGCCTCGAACTTGCTCTCGGCCTTTTCCCGTGGCCAGCTGTTGTTCTCCAGGTTCACATCTGCCGTCAGTTTATTCGGGTCGATGACGATCGAAGCAATTGGTTTTTCAGAGGCGAAGACTTTCTTGATCTCTTTGTCGTTGAAGCGCCAGATCTCGGCAGGATAATACTTGTTTTCTTTGGTCCCGTCCTCGTAGGTAATCTCAGCCAAAATTGGCATGACCAAACCTCCGGGTTTCTCAAAAACGATCTCGTAAAAGTACTTGGTGTCCTTTAAGGATTCTCGTTCCTGCTCTGAAAAATTATCTGCCAGGTATTCGTTGAGCAGGGTGATGTCATTGAGAGAGGCTTCTGCAGGAACCGGATCCGTTGATTCGATCTTCTGAAGGTACAGATTGCCTGCATAGTCCTCCATGTTCAAGTCGTAACGACTTACCAATTCCTTCATTTGTTCCGAAGGTTGATCCGTGACGCGATACTGGTTGATTCCCTTGATCCCTATATCATTGTAATCTGTAGTGAAGAACCATCCTCTCCAGAACCAGTCCAAATCAGTTCCAGAGGCATCCTCCATGGTGCGGAAGAAATCAGCAGGAGTAGGATGCTTGAATCTCCACCTTTGGGCATAGGTCTTAAATGCTTTGTCGAATAATTCGTGCCCTAAAATCACCTCTCGCAGCATGTATAGACCGGCTGCCGGCTTGGAATAAGCGTTGGGGCCACTTTGATACACGTTGTCGTGCTGGGTCATGATGGGTGTGATTCGGCTCTGGTCGCCTCCCATGTAGTCTACCACTTTATCGGGGAAGCTTCTGGAAGGGAACCCCGGCTCGAAATCCTGCTCAGCCAACAATTGGGCAAAACTGTTCAATCCTTCATCCATCCAGCCCCATTGCCTCTCATCTGAATTCACGATCATTGGGAACCAGTTGTGACCTACCTCGTGTATGATAACACCGATCATTCCCGTTCGGGTTCTTTCCGAATAAGTTCCGTCAGGTTTCGGGCGACCGAAGTTGAAGCAAATCATAGGATACTCCATGCCAATTTGTTTGGCATGAACCGAAATTGCCTTGTGATAAGGGTAGTCGAACATTTGCCTCGAATAGGATTCCAGCGTGCTTGCGACCACACGGGTCGAGTACTCTTCCCATAGAGGATTCCCTTCTTTGGGGTAAAGAGAAATAGCCATGACCGTGCTGTCACCGATCTTTACCGCTTGCCCGTCCAGGATGTATTTTCTTGAGGTGGCAAAGGCAAAGTCACGTACATTTTCAGCTTTCAATCTCCAGGTTTTGGTCTTGTTGGAGGCTTTTTTCTCGTTCTCAATTGCCTCTTCCTGGGTCACGATAACCACAGGTTTGTCATAAGAGGTAAGCGCTTCCTGATAACGTTTCCACTGCTTTTTAGTGAGCATCTCTTTTCGATTGAGGATGCGTCCCGTGCCGTCAAGCACGTGATCCGCCGGGGTGGTGATGTTCACTTCGTAGTCGCCGAAGACCAAGGCGAATTCTCCACGACCCAGAAACTGCAGGTTCTGCCATCCTTCAACGTCATTGTACACCGCCATTCTCGGGAAGAACTGTGCGATGATGTAGGTATTGTTACCGTCTTTTTCGAAATGCTCAAACCCGGACCGGGCACGATCAATCACATGATTCGGGATATTGTACCACCATTTGATGTTGAAGGAGATCTTTTCTCCGGATTTCAAAACTTCGGGCAGATCAATTCGCATCATGGTGCCATTGATCGTGTGTTTCAGGTCATCCCCGCTGAGGTCCCTTACATAGTCAATCTTGAACCCGCCATCAAATGGTTTGCCGAGGAATTCCTCAGTAAACTTTTTAGGATTGTAATAGGTAGACGGACCACCTGCTTTGACATCATTCGTTTTGGAATCAGCGGCGCGAATGTTCTGGTCGAGCTGGACCCATAGGTAATCCAGGGCATCCGGAGAATTGTTGTAATAGGTTATCGTTTCCTCACCGTAGATTCTTTGGTTCTCATCGTCGAGAACGATATCCATTTTATAGTCAGCTTTCTGCTGATAGTACTCATGGCCCGGTGCTCCTGAGGCCGTTCTGTATCCGTTCGGTGTTGCAAGCTCCTGCTTCAATTGCCTGAATTTGCTGAGATTGTAGTGTCCTTGCTGCTGTTCTACAGCGCTGTTCGTTTCATTTTGGGCATTTCCGATTGCGGCAATCGACAAAGCGACGAACCAAAGGGTAATTTTTTTCATAAAGTTTTGATGCAATTTTAATCGGCCGAATTTATTTACTTTTTTTTCGAATCAGCGAATTGAGGATATTTTTAACATTTCTTTATCATTCGCCTTGATAAGGATGAAGGTTTTCTTAATTTCTCCAATGCTGAGCTTGATGTAATTCTGCTGCTCCTCGTAGACTTCCATAAGCATGCTGTTCTGAATCTCAATCATTTCAATGTTTTCAATATTTTCCAATTCAAGGAAAAAGAAGACCTGGTCATCTTCGTACTGTTTTCCCAGGTAGTTTGGAGATTGCGCGGTACCGTTTATCCATAACTTGAATTTGCTGTCCAGGTACCTCTCAATATACGTATTGGCATTCTTCAATTCCTCTTCTGTTGCGAGAGCCAGGTTTTTGTCAAATCGCGTTCCAACCGCCTTTTCGAGATCATCTATGAAGAAGCGCATCGTGATCTGCAGGGCTTTCTCACCCTCGTTGTACTGGATCTCCGTGAGGCTGATATAATGCTTGTGCAGACTGAAGGAAGACAGGGTCATGCCGGTAAGAACGAGAATGGCGAGAAGGATTCGAATCTTCATTAATTGCTTATTTTTGTTGTGCTTTGGCGCGTTCAAAAGATTTTGCAAAGGTACGAATCAAAGTGAATTGAAAAAAGTTTGGAATGATACCTTATGAGGACATCATCGAGCATTATCGCAGAGACCCTGTATTATATGGGGCCATCTCTGACCTCGACCTGGTTATAAAACCAGAACTCGACATTGACATCTATGTTTCCCTTTTGAATTCTATTGTTTCTCAACAGCTTTCGATTAAGGTGGTTCGGATCATCTGGAGGCGCTTTACGGACATCTTTCCCGGCGGTTACCCGGATGCAAACCAATTGCTTATGACCGATCACAGTCTTATGAGAAGGGTTGGGCTTTCAAACAGCAAAGCGAATTATCTGAAAAATGTTGCGGAGTTCAAATTGAAGAATGACATGAGCTTTGAGTACCTGCAATCGATGTCCGATGAGGAGGTGATCCGTTACCTGACGCAGATCAAAGGAGTCGGGAAATGGACTGTTCAGATGATCCTGATGTTTCCCATGGATCGCCCGAATGTTTTTCCAATCGATGACCTCGGAATTCGAAATGTGATGAGAGACCTGTACGGTTTGCAGTTGGAACAAAAGGAGCTGCGTAGAAAATTGTTGGAAATTGCTGATAACTGGCATCCCTACAAGTCATTGGCCAGCAAGTATATCTGGGAGATCGGGGGTATCTGAGACTATTCCGGGAAGTCTTCCGCATTCCATTTTAAGAACTCCTCTTTGTTTTTAAGTAGGATGTCGATTACCTCGATCAGTCTTTGTTCGCGGTAAAGACGGGGAAGCCCTTTGGACATGCAGTAGGTGATGTAGGGTTCAATCAGCTCTTCCGGAATTTTCACTTCTTTTATGAAAAAGTCGTCTTTCAGGTAGGCCCTGATCTGGGCTCCAATTGTATTGTTTTGCTCCTGTCGGTAGTCTTCATCTATAAGCTGCTTGAGTTTTCGATCCCGCTTTCGGTTGCCCGAGACGATGTTGTAGATGTCATCTATGCCGCCCGGTTTAAACAGAAGGGCCTGGAGAATTACCATAGGCGTGCTTTTTTGGCTGTACGCGTTAAGATTGCGCTCTACTTTGCTCAGGGGTTTCTTTCCAGCATTGGGCAAACCCAATTCTTTTGCCATGTTGCCATACTGTCGGAGAACAACTTCTTCGAGCTCATTGGTTAGCACTTCGAGCTCAATGTCAAGGTTGCCTTCTTCTATTTGCCGGGCATTGAGCACCAGAATCTCCCCCTTGTACTGAATGTCGGAAATTATCAGGGTATCTCCTTCTTTTGCGGATATTTTGAAAAGGCCCAAATGATTTGTGATGCTTCCCTTGTTGGAGGTCTTGTTGATGACGTGGGCATTTTCTATGCCAAGCGTGTCACTGCGAACCGTACCTGTGATCAGGGTTCGATTGTCCTGGGAGAAGATGAGAACAGGCAGGAAGATGATGATCCAGAAGCTGAGCGCTTTCATGCCTCAAAGTAACAACACTGGAGTCAAATATCACAGAAATTCGTTGATAAACTTTTGTTAAAGAGAGAATTGCTTACATTTGAGCAAAGTAAAAAGGCATGAGAATGATCGTGGCCAGCACCTCTACTTTATACGGTGGAGGGTACCTGGAATACTTGCTTCCCGAATTGTCAAATTTATTGGAAAACGTATCGAGTTTGCTGTTTGTTCCCTACGCCAGACCGGGGGGAATTAGTCATGATGCCTATACGGATGGAGTTCGATCCACATTGCAAACCCTGGGCATCGAAGTCAGGGGAATTCATCAATTCGATAGTGCCGCGGATGCCGTAAAAAAGGCAGAGGCTCTATTCGTAGGAGGTGGAAACACCTTTGTCCTGCTCAATCGATTATACCAGGAAGGCCTTCTGCCGGTTATACGAAACGCGGTTGCCGAAGGGACTCCTTATCTCGGAACCAGCGCAGGCAGCAATATCACAGGGCCCAATGTCAAGACGACCAATGACATGCCCATCGTTCATCCACCCAGCCTCGATGCTTTGGGTTTGTTGCCCTTCAATCTGAATCCGCATTATTTGGATCCGGACCCGAACTCAAAACACCAGGGAGAAACCCGGGAAACCCGAATAGCAGAGTTTCATACCTGCAACACTGAAACCGTGATCGGTCTTAGAGAGGGCAGTTGGATTGAGGTCACGAGAGGCGAAATGCTCCTGAAAGGACCTCTTTCAGCTCGTATTTTTAAACAGGGGGCCGAACCCTATGAATTGGAAACCGGTCAGGATTTGGCTCCTTTAGCTGGCCAACAGTAATCCGAAAGCTCCCAACAGAATTAAGAAGAAATAAAGAATCACGGCAATAAGAAACAAGATGCCGATGAACTTGTAATGGGAGCGCAACTTCTTGAGACCAAAGGTCAGCATTCCTATGTCGTTCTCCTCAAAGGCTTTTTTGGTTTTGGTCCCGAACTGAAACAGGTAGTACACCGGGATGAAGTAGATCCCTGCTACTATTAGGTAGAAAAAACTGAAAAAGCGAGGAGGAAGCCCACCGAGATAGCCCTCGGGAAGACTTGAAAGGATGCTTCCAATTGAAAAAGAGAGAATCACCAGCAGGCCGATCATGATGAAGCCTGCGATTCCTAAGAAGGTCGCCCAGCGAGCTGCTTCCAAGAGGTATTTTTTTCCCTGATCACTGATTTGCATGGTAAGGCATTTTACCGACAAATTTAGGTTTTTTTATTCATCCCTCTCCTGGAATTTGATTTGCATGACAGTTGCAATCGATCGCGCTCTTGACTTAAGCGTATCAGAGTTTTCACCAGAGAAGAATTTGTCCACAGCTTGCTCGAAATGAAGAAGCCAGGCCTCAAAATGCTGCTTTTCCAGTTTGTTGCTCTCATCGATTTTTCTGTGAATTTCAATGACATTTTTCTTGTAGCTCCCCCTGTAGAAAAGGGACCCCTCCCAAAAGTCTGTAAGATCCTTCAGGTGTTCTTCGAGAACTTCATGAGCCCTGAACTTCTCAAAATAGGGGTAGAGAGCCTTATTCGACAATAATCGAGAATAGAAATCACGGAGAATCAGTTGCAGGTCTTCACGTGTTTCTACATCATTTTTCATCCTTTACAGCAGCGTGTTGTCGAACATGAAAGGCAAGAGGTCACGCACGGAGGCCGCCTTCAAAATGATTCCGGTCTCACCCGTGAAGTACACCTCGATCGGCTGCTCCTGTCGAATCTCGTATTCGGCCAGGGTCTGTCTACATGAACCGCATGGTGAAACTGGTCGGTTCACTTCTCTTTTGTCAGAGCGGGCTGTGATGAATAACTTTTTGATCTTTGTCTCAGGATATTGCGACAGTGCACTCCATACTGCTACGCGCTCGGCACACATTCCCGAAGGATAGGCGGCGTTTTCCTGGTTGTTTCCTGTGACGATCAGATCGTTCTCCAGGCGCAGCGCAGCTCCAACGCTGAATTTTGAATATGGGGCGTAGGCCCTGTCCCGGGCTTCAACGGCACTTCTGAATAGTTCCCGGTCACTTTCTGAAAGTTCTTCAATCCCGCCGTATTCTTCGAAACGGGATTGGATATCGAGATTTCTCATATTCTAGAAATAAGCGTAGCTGTCACCCAGGTTGATAGTCAATGAGAACCTCAGCGTGCTTTCCAGCGGATTGTTTACGTCTGAGGAATTGATCAGATACGAGATGTCAAGAGAGGTGCTCCTGAATTTGAACCCGGCACCCAGGGTGAAGTATTGCCGATTACCCTTGTTGGGACTCTCGTGAAAATATCCGGCCCTGAGAGCAAAAACATCGTTGTACAGATATTCTGCGCTCGCCTGCCAGATGAATTCTTCCATTTCTTCTTCAAATCCGCGGGGTGCGTCGTACCAGCTCTGGAACATGCCCTGCAGGAAGCCTACATTGTCATCCATACCCGCTATGATTTCACCGGTCGCGTTGTCTCGTATCGGCGGGGTTGGAACCAGTAATTTGTTCAGTTCCAGACCTGCTGTGATCGTGTTCGAATTGTCTAGTATGAAGTCGAAACCACCACCGATCTTGAAGTTGGTGGGTATGAAGCTTTCCTGGCCACCCACGACCAGCTCAACTTTGGGTCCCATATTCGAGATATTGACCCCGGCCCGCCATCTACCGTTGAAGTCACCGTAGTTTCTCTCCAGACTCTGATAGTACATGGCTACATCCACCGCAAAGGTGTTTACCGTTTGAATTTCAGAATTGTCGACGCGAACAGCCAGGTTCGAGTGAATGTAACGCAGGCCAACGGCCATGGATATCACTTCGCTCAGTTTCAGGGAATAGGTCCCGTCAATGGCGAACTCGTTGGGGTTCTCGGTTCCGAGGCTGATGCCGGAGCCGTCCGTAAGCTCTATCGAACCCAGTGAAAAATAGGTCAGGCTGGTTGCCCAGGCACTTCTCTCATTGATTTTGTTGGATACGAAAAGACTGGTAAGACTCACGTCATTCGTGAGGTTTCTCAACCAGGGGGTGTAATTCAGTCCGATCTGCCATTGGGATTCGGAAAACGCATATTTGGCCGGATTGTAGTGGAGCGAGCTCACATCCGGAGAGGTGGCGACTCCCATATCGGCGAGACCTCCCGCGCGTGCGTCAGGAGCGATTAGAAGAAAGGGTGCGGCAGTTGTAATCGGGTTGACTTCGTCATTCTGGGCATTTGCATTTGAAAATCCCAGGAGCACAACTAGGACAACGACGCTTAATTTTTTCATTGAAAGAACCATTTTAGGGTTGAGAACTTCTTGTTATTGTTATTGCAGAATGACGAGTTTCTCAAATTTTTCTGCCGAAGCATTTGATAAAACCGATTTAACATGAAGTCTGTATACATAAACGCCCTTACCAATTTTGTTCCCAAAATCATCGAGTCCGTTCCAGGTGATGTCCCTGGAGAGCAAACCGTCAGATTGAACGGATTGGTTAAGGGTCTTTATGAGTTTACCCGAGATCGTGAAAATTTGTACCTGAACTTCCAGGGCCTCATTCGGTTTGTTGTGATTGAACCAGAATTCGGTGTAGTTCACGAACGGATTCGGATAATTCAATACATTACTTAATATTAAGTCGTTGTCATTGACTACAATAAAA
>CBDUAY010000019.1:0-26897 GCA_965365245.1 uncultured Flavobacteriaceae bacterium
CCAGTCCGGCCAAAATGGCTCCAACTATGGGCGCCACCCAGAAAAGCCACAGCTGACCCATAGCCCAGTCTCCAACGAATATCGCCTGGCTCGTGCTCCTTGCGGGATTCACGGAGGTGTTGGTGACCGGTATGCTGATCAGATGAATCAGTGTTAGGGCAAGACCGATGGCCAGGCCTCCAAATCCGGCAGGCGCCTTGGAATGCGTAGCTCCCAAAATCACGATCAAAAACATGAAAGTCATGACGATCTCACACAAAAGAGCAGACATCATTCCGTATCCTCCAGGGGAATGCTCCCCATAACCGTTCGCTGCAAATCCACCCAATTCAAAACCCGGTTGACCTGAAGCAATGTAATACAAAATGGTCGCCCCTGCGATTCCTCCAAGCACCTGAGCGCCAATGTACGGCAAGAGGTCTTTTTTGTCAAAGCGACCTCCGATCCAAAGACCCACTGAAACCGCTGGGTTCAGGTGACATCCCGAAACGTGACCAATGGCATAGGCCATGGTCAGGACCGTCAAACCGAATGCAAATGACACACCGACAAATCCAATGCCCAGTTCAGGGAAACCTGCTGCAAGAACTGCACTTCCACATCCACCAAGCACTAACCAGAGAGTGCCGATGAATTCTGCTACTAATTTTTTCATGTTATAAAGGTTTAGTTAAGAAAGTCCTCCTCGATTGCCTGAAGCCTGGAGAACATCACTAAAGTAAGTAATTTTTCTTGAATCAATCACAGTCAAACCCGGCTTCAGACCTCAAAGAACAGGACTCGTTTCCAGACTGGACCACGCAGAGTGATGTCTGTATGTAAAATCAGGTCAATAACCGATCATCACGAGCCATTTGCCGAAATACTTTGTAAGACCAAGTGGAATTCCTTAATATTTGTTTTCAAAATAAAGCCTGATCAGCCCCCGTGAGGCGTCCAAATCTATTTGACATGAGCACATTCGATTCCAACAAGAGACTGATTTCACTGGACATGCTGAGAGGACTGACGATCGCACTGATGATTGTGGTTAACGATCCAGGTTCCTGGGAACACATCTACTGGCCTCTCAGACATGCCGAATGGCACGGTGTCACCATCACAGATTTCGTCTTTCCCTTCTTCTTGTTTATAGTGGGAGTTTCAATCGTACTGTCAACGTACAAGCAACTGGCTGCAGGAGCGGACAAGAAGAAAATGAGAAAGAAGATCCTCATTCGTTCCATTAAAATATTTGCCCTGGGATTATTGCTCAATCTGTTCCCGGAATTCAATTTCGCCGAATTGAGGATTCCTGGTGTCCTTCAGAGAATAGCGATTGTTTACCTGGTTTGTGCACTGATGTTCCTCTCTACCGACTGGAAGGCGCAGTTGAAAATCGCCGTGGCGGCCCTGGTGGGCTACTGGCTGGCCATGATGCTGATCCCGGTCCCAGGCATTGGCGCAGGCGTCCTGGAACCCGGAAAGAATCTGGCTGCCTGGATCGACAGCTTCTTAGTGCCCGGCAGAATGTGGCAGGGCACCTGGGATCCTGAAGGTCTGCTGAGCACGATTCCTGCGATCGTGACCGGTATTACAGGAATGCTCGCCGGACAATTGCTGAAACAGGACATGGGAATTGAAAAGAAGCTGAACTATCTTTTCCTGGCCGGTTTATTGTGCGTGGTCGGAGGCTACTTTTGGGATCTCTTCTTCCCTATGAACAAGAATCTTTGGACAAGCTCCTTCGTGCTCTTCACCTCCGGGTGGGCAATGATGAGTCTCGCTGCCTGTGTGCTTTTGGTAGACGTGCTGGGTTATGATCGCATGGCCAAATTCGGAGTCATCTACGGAAGCAATGCCATCACGGTTTATGTCTTTGCGGGAATGTTCCCCTGGCTGCTCAACGACATCCTCGGCTTCAAGGATTACTTCTATAATGGCCTGGTAAGCCTCGGAATGGTTCCGGAGCTCGCATCGATGCTTTATGCCTTTCTGTACGCTTTGATCTGCTTTATTCCGGCTTACATACTCTACAAGAAGAAAATATTCATCAAAATTTGATCTGATACTGTTGAGGAAACTGGGCTCTTTTTCGTAACTTAAGGCTGATTAATGCAATCCCTTTAAGTTATGAACCCAATCAATTTTCTTCTCATTTTTTTGACCCTTTTTCTTCTTTCCGGTATTCGCGTTGTATACGAATACAAAAGGGCGGTTAAATTCAGATTTGGACGCTACGTCAGCTTGCTCAAACCAGGCCTGCGCTGGATCATTCCTGTAATTGATCGGATACAGATTGTCGACATCCGGGTGATCACCATCAACATTGAGAAACAGGAAGTCATGACCCAGGACAACGTTCCATGCATGATCAACGGGGTGCTGTTCTTCAAAATAGACGATGCAACCAAAGCAGTGCTGGAGGTGGAGAATTACGTCTTCGCCATTTCTCAAATGGCCCAGGCTACCCTGAGGGATGTTTGCGGCAAGGTAGAACTCGACACTATCCTGTCCAAAAGGGAGGAGATTGGTCGGAACATAAAAGAAATGGTTGAAAAAGACACCGAGATTTGGGGTATTTCGATCCAGGACGTCAAGATCAAGGACATTGAGCTTCCTGAGAACATGAAGCGCGCCATGGCGAACCAGGCAGAGGCCGAGCGATCCAGAAGGGCCCGCATCATATTGGCGGAGGCCGAGAAGCAGGCAGCCGGCAAGCTGTTGGAGGCAGGAAAGATCATAGACGACTCCCCTTCAGCAATCAAGCTGCGATTGTACCAGACACTTTCAAATATTGCCAGCGAAAAGAATTCGACAATCGTCTTTCCATTCCCGGAGGAGGCATTGACAAGCAAGAAGAAATAACGAATGGCAAAATCTTACAAGCAAAACCCTTCCATAGAGGAGTCTTATGACGCCATTTTTATAGGGTCAGGCATGGGCAGTCTCGCCGGAGCTGCAATTTTGTCAAAGGAAGGGATGCGGGTTCTCGTGCTGGAGCAGCATTACACCCCTGGAGGCTATACACATGTTTTTACGCGCAAGGGCTATGAATGGGACGTTGGAATTCACTACATCGGGGAGATGCAGCGAAAGCGAAGCGCCATGTACAAGCTCTTTGACTACATCACCGACGGGAGCTTGAAATGGGCTGACATGGGAGATGTCTATGACCGGATTTTCCTTGGAGAGAAGCACTTTGACCTGGTAAAAGGGGTGGAACCATTCAAAAGGCAGCTCAAATCTTACTTCCCGGATGAGGCCGGGGCCATCGACGCCTATGTCGATCTGGTTTTCAAGGCCAGCCGAACCGGGGGGTCTTTTTATATGAACAAGGCCCTGCCTTCAATGGTGAGCGGTATTATCGGGCCGTTTTTGACCCGGGGCTTTCACAAATACTCTGACCAAACGACCTACCAGGTATTGAGAAAACTGACTTCGAATGAAGATTTGATTCGGGTTCTCAGCGGGCAGTACGGAGACTACGGACTTCCACCAAAAAAGAGCAGTTTCAGCATGCACGCTACAGTAGTCAAGCACTATTTTGACGGTGGCAGCTTTCCTGTGGGAGGCTCCTCTCAGATTGTCAAAACCATTGAGCCATTGATTGAAGCCTCGGGCGGAATGATCCTGGTCAAGGCACCCGTCAAAGAGGTGATTATCGAGAACAACCGGGCGATCGGTGTAGAATTGGAAGACGGCAGAAAGATCAGCGCAAAACAAGTCGTCAGCGGGGCTGGAGTAGTCAATACTTTCAAAAACCTTTTGCCACAGCAGGTAGTTAGACAACACAAACTGAGAGAACAACTTACACAAGTGCAGCCATCTGCCTGCCATGCCTGTTTGTACCTGGGCTTGAAGGGTACCCCGGAAGAACTCGGTCTGCCTAAAACCAACTATTGGCTTTACCCCGAAAATGGAGATCATGACGCTTGTGTGGACCGCTACCTGGAGAATCCGGAGGAGGAATTTCCTGTAGTCTACATCTCTTTCCCCGCGTCAAAGGACCCCGATTTTCAGAACAGGTATCCCGGCAAGAGCACGATTGACATTATCACCCTGGTTCCATATGAGTTGTTCGGACGGTGGGAAGGAAGCACGTGGATGAAACGCGGGGAAGAATACGAAGAGCTCAAGGAGAGATTAACCCAAAGACTTATCGACAAGTTGCTGGAGCATTTTCCAAAACTGAAAGGAAAAATCAAACACAAGGAGCTATCCACTCCCCTATCGACGGCATTTTTTACGCGATATGAAAAAGGAGAGATCTATGGGGTTGATCACAGTCCGGCTCGTTTCAGGCAGAAATTCCTGAAGCCTCGAACACCCGTAAAGGAATTTTACCTGACCGGTCAGGACATAGTGACCGCCGGAATAGGTGGCGCACTTTTTTCCGGACTGCTGACGGCATCGGCAATGACCGGTACGAATTTTATGACCAAGGTGATAAATGGCCAGGTTTCATAAAACCTATTTTGCTCTTGCCTCCAGGTCCTTTCTGTCAATGATGAGCATCCTGCCAATAGGCTGACCGTTCCTGTAGGATTGAGCGCGCAGTTTAAGGTCCCCTTCGGGAACTACAAATGCTTCGGTGTATTTCTTGCCCATTCCCACCGGGTAGGTATTGTCTATCGTATACCTAAACTCGATGTCGTCAAATGATGTTCTAAGCGTACACATCAGTTTTCCACTTTCCATTTTAACTTTAACCTCCGGCTCATAGATTGTTTTGGCAATGCTTCTTCCGGCCTGGTCAAAACGGTCAAAATGAGATTCGGTCCTTCCAAGAAAATTCTTGTAGTCCTTCACGGCGAGCGGACTCCAGAGAGCTTCCGACAAGGCGAATGCACGGGGATAGGTCATGTAATACGCATATTGAAGCGTCGGAATCACTTCGGTCCACAAATTGCCCTGACCTCCAAGTATCAGCTCAGGATCGATGTCGACAAAAAGATTTGGGTTAGGCATAGGATCAAAACTGTAGGCCTTTTCCAAAGACAGATCATCGTAGATCTTGTTCTCAACGCTGTAATCACCCTGGGTGTAATCCAGGTAAACGAACTCCTTTGGCGTCATAACCACCTCATGCTGGGATCTGGCAGCCTCGATTCCACCCTGCATGCCGCGCCAGCTCATGACCGCCGCTCCGTCCGCAAGACCGCCCTCAAGAATCTCATCCCATCCGATCATTTTCTTGCCTTTGCCGCTGATGATCTTCTCGACGCGCTTCACAAAATAACTCTGAAGCTCGTGAGAGTCCTTGATTTCATTTTTTTTCATGAAGGCCTGAACTTTTTCATCTCGTTCCCAGTAGCCATGATAACACTCATCGCCTCCCATGTGAATGTACTCCGCCGGGAACAGATTGGCGATCTCTCCAAAAATCATGTCCAGAAAGGCGTATACAGCTGGATTGGAAGGGTCCAGGGTGTTTTCGATGGTCATCTCGAAGGTTCCATTGTCGAACCAATTGGCGAATTTGGACCCGGGGTTGACGAACTTGAGCTCCTTTCGGGTGGAGAGTTCGGGGTATGCCGCGAGCAAGGCCATGCTGTGGCCCGGCACGTCGATCTCCGGAATTATGGTCACATTGCGTTCGGCTGCATAGGCAATTACCTCCTTAACCTGCTCCTGGGTGTAAAACCCTCCGTAGGTTGCTTTTTCATTTTTCTTCGGGTAAGGACGCTGGCTTCCGAACCTACCGTGTCGCTCCACTCTCCAGGCTCCCACCTCCGTCAGTCGGGGGAAGGCCTTGATCTCTATGCGCCATCCTTCATCATCGGTGAGGTGCCAGTGAAATACATTGAACTTGTATTTGGACATCTGATCGATGTAGTCCTTGACCTCTTCCACAGTGAAGAAATGCCGGCTCACATCCAGCATGAGCCCTCTCCATCCAAAACGTGGATAATCCACAATTCGCATTCCCTCGATCACTACTGGCTCATAATTTCCTTCTTCATTTGCGACTCTTTTTTGGGGCAGCAATTGCCTGAAAGTCTGAAGTCCGTTGAAAACACCCGCCGGCTCAATGGCCTGCAGGTTGATGACGCCATTGGCAAGATGGAGCTCATAACCTTCCTTGCCAAGCTTAACACTGTCTTCTTCTTTGAGTGTGATGCGAAGCAAGGCAGCAGCCGTTGACTCAGCACCACTATCTGAGCTGAAATTGATTCCCAGGGGCTCCAACTCCGATGTGAAATTAGCCAGCATTGCATTGATCAGCTCGTTCTCCTGATCGAGAACCAAACCGATTTCGGATTCTATGGTCACACTGCCCTCGGCAGTCTCCATGTTTACAGGTTGAGGTATGATCGCATGTTGGGCGATCAAGGTATTTAGCCCCAGAAAAAGGGCGAAAACGAATGTTAAAAGTCCTCTTGTCATCAATCGATGTTTTATAGTTTGACGCTAATGAAATACAAAGGTGCAAATTACGCTCAAGTCTTTAAATACGCAATAAAAAGACCTTAAAAATGAGTTCTTAATAGGACAAACCGTGCCCGAATTCATATAGGGGATCTTTTGAGTCATAGGGCACATCTTCCAGTTGCGCTTCAACCGCCTCCCAGGAAGATGGGAGCTCAAAGGGCATTTTACCCTCCGGCTTCTCCTCCCCGAACAAAACTTTGGCAAGAACCTCGTCTGAAGTCCCGAATTCGGCAACCAGGGAAGTAGATGCAGCGTCGATTTCAGTTAGAATTGCGGGCCTCTCAAGATTTGCAACAACCACTGAGGGCTTGGATTGGATCAAACTCAGAATATCCTCCAGTTCATCAGCCGTATAATAAAGTCGGCCCTGGTGGAAAAAGCGCTCCAGGAAATACTCATCTCTGGGCTCATATGGCGTTTGAATGCGCTTGATGACAACCTCGGCCTTCTCCGGGCTGTCAACAATCTGACCATAAGAGCCAAAAGCCTCAGGGTGGGTGATTCCCTCGATATAGATTTTCGTTCCGGGCTTCAACGGAAGTAGGTCCTCATTTTTCAATAACACGGTTGAACGCGCCTGGGCTATTTCGCCAAGAGCTCTGTATTCTGGTCTTCCCGCGAGTTCGGGTGCTTTTTCAGAATCGACCAAAGGATTGTCAAAAAGCCCCAGGGTGAATTTGTCTCTCAAGATACGGGCCACCGAAACATCGATTCGCCTTTCACTAAGTTTCCCGCTCTTCACCAACTCGATGATCAGCTCCGGGCTGCTCTCTCCTCCAAATTGATCGCAACCGGCCTCAATGACTTTGAGGGCGCGCTCCGAGGGACTCAAATCTTCAACGCCCCAGGCTCTGGCATCTCCTACCTTGCTTCCGCTGATGATGTTCCAATCCGTGCAAATCACTCCATCAAAACCGTATTTTTCACGAAGCATAGAGGTAATGATCATTTTGTTGAAGGCAAAAGCCACATTCTCATCGGTTTGGTCTACAGGAATCCCATAATAAGGCATCATCTGGGCGGTTTTAGCAGGAAATGCCCCCTTCTCGAACGGAATGAGATGATAGCCAAAATTGTCGCCCGGATATACCTGGTTCTTGCCGTAGTCAAAATGAGCGTCCTCTCCTTTTTCCTGGGGCCCGCCTCCAGAAAAATGCTTGGTCATACAGGCCACACTCGTATTGCTCAAGGTGTCTCCCTGAAAGCCCAAAACGTAGGCCTTGGTCATCGCAGCGGACAGTTCGGCGTCTTCACCAAAAGTCCCGTTGATCCTTCCCCAGCGGGGCTCGGTAGCCAAATCAGCCATGGGATGAAGGGCCAGGCGAATCCCGGTTGCCAGGTACTCCTGTCTTGCGATGTTTCCAAACTCACGAACCAACAAGGTATCTCTTGTAGCAGCCAGCCCAAGGGATGACGGCCACTGTGAAAAGGCGGGTGTAACCAGAGCGGCACCCGGGTTGTTCTCATTTCCGTGTCGCGGATCAGACGCAATCGTGATTGGAATTCCCAAACGAGTTCTATCGGCAATGCGCTGAATGTTGTTGTTGAACTCAGCTAGTTTATCCGCCCCAAGCGAATGTATGATATTGAAGCTGTTCATTTTCTTGTCTACAAGCATCTCAGAGCTCTGGGGCAGCATGGTTATGGCCATAAAATCCATAGGGCTCTTTGGGATAAAAGGCTTGTCCACCGGTTCGGCTTCAGGAGAGATGCCAATCATAGTGATGTACATGGCTCCAGCCTTTTCCTCCAGGCTCATCTGGCTCACCAGGTCTTTCACACGAGCCTCGACCGGAGCCCTTCTATCTTCGTATACATCGAGCTTGCCGTTCTTGTTCAAATCGCGAAAGGAAAAACCATCCTCAGTCAGCACGGGAGAGGACTCTCCCAGCTTCTCGTAGCGCTTCTCCGCGGCCGACGCCAGCATTCGATATTTCACAAAACCTGTGATCAGGGCTAAGAGGATCAACGCTAAAAGGATGATTCCTGTAATCTTAAGAGCTTTTTTCATATCAACATTCCTTTTGGAAGCTATTTTTCACGGGTAAAAGTACAAAAAACAATTTATTGTGTATTTATGACACATTATAATTTTTCTATATTTGTGTTTCGCATTCGTTATTTTTGTCCAATGCCTAAAAAGAATCTTTTATCTGATATACGATTTGACCCGAATCAATTTGTTCCCGGTCATTCGGTTGACTGCGTGATCATCGGATTTGATCACGAGGGGCTGAAGGTGTTGGTCATGAAATGGAAGGGACCCGAAATGTTTTGTCTTCCAGGGGGTTTTGTTTTAGTTGACGAGGATTTGGATAAAGCGGCGATCCGCGTGCTCAAGGAAAGAGCGGGCATTGAATTACCTTTTTTGGAGCAGTTTTCAACATTCGGAAGGGTTGACCGCCGAGACGATTTCACGCTTGCTCATAACCTGAAAATGATGAAGCTGCCTGAGTCTACCATGGAATGGTTCGAGCAGCGATTCATAACCACGGGATTTGTCTCTTTGGTAGATATGAGCAAATGTGATCTCAAGCCGGATCTCATGAGCGAAAGCATAGGCTGGTACGGTGTTGATGAGCTTCCAAACCTGATTTTCGATCACCGCTCAATTGTAAAAGCAGCCGTACAATACCTCCGCAATCAAATCAACTATCTGCCTATTGGGATCACCCTGCTGCCTGAAAAATTCACAATGAAGGAACTGCAGCACCTGTATGAGTCCATCCTGGAAAAGAAGCTCGATCGGGGTAATTTCCAACGGAAGATGCTTAAGCTGGGGATTTTCAACAGGCATGAGAAACAATTGGAAGGAGGAGCGCACAAGGCCCCTTACCTCTATTCGTTTGACACCGAGAAGTACCAAAACCTTCTGGAAAAAGGAATAGGATTCGTATCCTGATCAGGCTAAAGCCACAATTATCCCATATATCATTCGTACTCAAAGCTTCCTTTCAAGAGTTTGCTTTCGTCCGATGAGGGTCCGACATAAACCTCATACACCATCTTCTCTATCTTCCAGGTTCTTGATTCCGGGTCATACCATGCGAGCTCCTCAAGCTCTATTTCGAATTCTATTGTCCTGGTTTCACCCGGTTGCAATGCGATCTTGTCGAAGCCTTTTAAAAGTTTGACAGGCCGGTCGATCTCAGAATTCGCAAATCCAATGTACAGCTGCACAACCTCTTCTCCTGCCATATTTCCTGTATTCGACACATTCGCTCGGACCTTAACGGTATGTTTTTCCGGATCAACTGCATCAATTTTAAGGCTGTCATATTCAAATGTCGTGTAGCTCAATCCATGACCAAACGGGTATGCCACATCAATTTCCTTTTTGTCAAAAAGCGTGTAACCGTGATAATATCCGTATTTGATCTTTAGGGTGTAAGGATTGAAAAACGGGTAGTCTCCTGCATTTTTCGCTATGGAAAAAGGAAGCTTGCCGCTTGGGCTGACATCACCATATAGAATGCGGGCCAGTGCATTTCCTCCCTCCATTCCATTGTACCAGGCAAATAGTATAGCAGGGATGTCATCTTCCCATGGGCTCATATCGATGGCGCTGCCTCCCACATAAACCAAGACTGTATTTTCATTAGTTCCAGCAACCGCTTCGATAAGGCTTTCGTCTTCAGGGATCAACCTGAGACTTTCCCGATCGCCTCCAATTCCGCTATTGCCGATCAATTTTCCTGCCTCAGCTGATTCTTTCATTGCTCCCTCAGTGATCATGTATTCTCCCTCGTCTTCATAGGTATAACCCACAATCAGGATGACCTGATCGGCTTTCGAGGCCTTTTCACGGACTTTTTTCAAATCTTGACCCGAATAAAGCTCCACATTGTTCCCCGAATCTTTGTTGTAATTCGCAATTCCCTGGTAGGGTGTCACGACATAAGTAGGGGTTGCATCGCTGCTCGCATGATCGCCAGTATTCTCCATGTCGGCCAATCGCCCAAGAACCAGGATATTTTTTCCTTGTCCGTCTTTTTTGAAAGGCAACACATTTTGATTTTTTACCAGGACCATGCTTTTCTCTGCCGCCTCCCTTGCAAGATCAGTATGCTTCTTGCTAGCGATCAGGTTTTTCTCGTACTCCGCAGAATCACCAGCCATGGCGTATTTCAATCGAGTCGAAAGGGACTCGATCACAAGGTTGTCGATATCCTCCTCTGTAATTTGTCCTGATTCGATTCCTTCTTTGATGTTCTCGTCCGAATAATGATCCTGGAAAGGCATTTCGGCGTTGAGGCCAGCTTTGATGCTGCCAATTCCGTCACGTGTGCCATAGACCCAGTCTGAAGTCACAAAACCCTCAAAGCCCCATTCATCCCTCAGAATATCGGTAAGCAGGTATTTGTTGTTGGCACTGTATTCTCCATTTACCTTGTTGTAAGCACTCATTATCGACGCGGGCTTTCCTTCCTGTACGGTCTTCTTAAAATGCGGAAGATAAACTTCCCGGAGCGTCCTTTCATCTACCTCGACATCAACAAACAGTCGCGAGTTGTCAAGGCTGTTGAGGGCAAAATGCTTAGGGCAGGCCATTACATTGTGCTTTTCTATGCCCTGAACTGCGGCTACTCCAAACTCGCCCAGCAGATAAGGATCCTCTCCATAGGTTTCCTGTGCTCTCCCCCAGGCCGGATGCCTTAAAAGATTCAGACAAGGTGTCGCTGCGTAATTGGTTCCGTTGGCTCGCATTTCGATGGCGATGACCTCATGAATTCGCCTTTCCAGGTCAACGTCCCAGCTGGCACCTCTAGCCATGGCAACCGGGAATGTCGTGACACCGAATACGTCCTGGTCCATCACACGAGCCCCTCTCGGTCCATCCGACAAAACCCAGGGCGGGATGTTGAGTCGTTCATTGCCACCGGTATAAACGTGGGGGAAGCGGCCTCGGAGCAAAAAATTGATTCCCATCTTAGCCGCGCTGCTGTAGCCCTCCCCATACATCTGGTCAATTTTTTCCTCCAGGGTCATCTCAGCGACAAGGCGCTCGGCCAGTGCCGGAATATCAGCCTCCGACTTGAGTTCCGGAAAGGCCTCTCGATTCAGACTCAGGTCATACATGTCATAATTGACGCTGTAGTAATACAAAAAGCCAAATGCAAGTATCAGGAGTATCAAAAGCGCACCCAACGCCTTAAAAACAAACTTGAAAAAACGTTTCATGATTATATTGTGTATTTATGACACAATGATACGAAATTTTTTAATTGTCTCCGAATTTTTGTTGGGAAGGCAAACAACTAATCTATAAGAATTGTGATAAACAATTTGCGCTGTACCAGGAGTCGCATACTATGCAGCTCTTGTTACGTTTAAAGCTTCTTCTTCATGAGGTAGTCATCCATGATGAATCCATTTCCAATGTCGGTCTCCAGTGGCCCCAGGTTGACAAAACCCATCTTTTGGTAGGCCCGAATCGAATCGGTGTTGTTCTTGTTCACCGTCAGGGTCATATGGCGAAAACCCTGTTCGCGGGCCATATTCGCCAGGAAATTCATTGCGTATCCCCCAATTCCTTTTCCTCTCATTCCGGAAAGCACATAGATCTTGCTGAGAAACAAATCCTCATCGTCCGGTTTGCTTGCCATGTATCCGACAGGTTCTCCTTGAAAATCCATTATAAAATAGTTCATTCCCTCTGACATCTGCTTGACAATCGCTTCAAAAGACTGAAAATTCTCAAGCATGTACCGAACCTGGTCGCTTCCTATGATCGGAGTGTAATGCTGGGTCCAAATCTCATCTGCAAGTTCCTCCACCTGTTTGACATCCTCCTTGCCCTTAACTTCCCGGACGACTATCTTAGTTTGATTTTGCGAAACTGACATCTTATTTACTCACAACTTTTCTTAAGGGTTTATCTTGCCGTCCAGCCTCCGTCAATCAGGAGAACTGAACCCGTTATCAGCGAAGCTGCATCAGAAGCCAGGAAAACAACGGGTCCTGCCACCTCAACAGGCTTGCCGATGCGTCCCAATGGAATGCGATCTATGACACTTTGCCTGAATTCCGGATCATTCAACCAGGGTTCGGTGCCTGGGGTCTCGATAAAGGTTGGAGCCACCGCATTGACCGTGATATTGAATTTAGCCCATTCTGAGGCCAGATTTCGGGTCAGGTGATTGATCGCTGCCTTTGAGGTGCAATAAATCGCCTCGTCCTGAAGCGCAATGAACCCTGCCTGGGAGCTCATGTTTATGATCCGACCCCCACCCTGTTTAATCATCTGTTTCCCAACGGCCTGGGCGGTGAAGAAAGAGGCCTTGACATTGAGATCCATAGTGGTGTCGTAATCCTCCTCAGTCACCTTTTCTGCCGGATTCGCAGGTGCCACGCCTACGTTGTTCACAAGGATGTCAATCCGGCCAAAATGTTTAACTGCCTTTTCAACCGCACTTTTGATCTGTTCCATGCTCGATACGTCCATCTGAAGCGAAAGGGCCCGCCGCCCAATCGACTCAATATCTTGAACCAGGTCAGGCGCCGTGCTGGCATCACGAAGCCCGAGTGCCACATCAGCTCCTGCATCAGCCAGTGCCAACGCACAGGCCCTGCCCAAACCTCGTGCGGCACCCGTCACAAGTGCTACTTTGCCGTCCAGCCTGAAAGTTGGATAGTTTTCCATAGTGTAATATTATTAATTTCTCGAATACCTTAAAGGCACAAATCAGGACCCATTCTTTTTCTTTTTGGGACCCGGATGTTCGAGTTTCCCTTCTTTCCTGGCTATGCTTTATAACAGATTCAGAAGAAGATTTCGAAAGAATCTGAGGTGTCAAACGATCTCGATGAACAAGCCTTCCTCGGTCTTACTGACCTGGGCCAGCTTGTTACGGGTGAGCTCCTTGATCGATTTGTCCCATTTTTTATTCGAGAGTCCGGCCTTTTCCTTTAAGGTGTCCAACTCCATTTTGTCGGCTTTAGAGAGGATCTCGAGCACCCCTTTGGACTCATCTGTGATCGCCACTGGTTTCTTCTCCGGTTTCATCTGTGGGAAGAAAAGCACTTCCTGTATGGATGCATTGTTGGTAAGGAACATGACCAATCGGTCAATTCCTATACCGATGCCCGAGGTAGGTGGCATTCCATATTCGAGGGCGCGAACAAAGTCCATATCTATGAACATGGCTTCGTCATCTCCCTTTTCGGATAATTTGAGCTGATCCTGGAATCTTTCCAACTGATCGATTGGATCATTGAGCTCGGAATAAGCATTGGCCAGTTCTTTTCCGTTCACGATCAGTTCAAAACGCTCGGTAAGATCCGGATTGTCGCGATGCTCCTTGCAAAGCGGACTCATTTCTTTGGGATAGTCTATGATAAAGGTCGGTTGAACGTAGTGATGCTCACACATCTCCCCAAACAACTCGTCGATGAGCTTTCCTTTGCCCATCGTATCATCTACTTCGATGCCCAGTTTTTTGCATACCTCCCTCAATTCTTCCTCATTCATTCCTGCCACCTCATGGCCCGTGTGAATCTTGATGGCCTCCAGGATCGGAACTCTTGCGTAAGGTGCCTTGAAATCCACGGTTTGATCACCGATTTTAGCCTTAGTGGTGCCGTTGGCGTCAATCGCAACTTTCTCGAGCAGTTGCTCGGTCATGCTCATCATCCAGTGATAATCCTTATAGGCAACGTAGAGTTCCATCACCGTGAACTCAGGGTTATGGGTTCGATCCATCCCTTCATTCCGGAAATCCTTTGAGAACTCGTAAACCGCGTCAAAACCTCCCACTATGAGGCGTTTGAGGTAGAGCTCATTCGCTATCCTCAAATACAAAGGAATGTCAAGCGCATTGTGGTGGGTCACAAAGGGACGTGCCGCTGCTCCTCCCGGAATCGGTTGCAGAATTGGCGTCTCTACTTCAAGATAGCCCCGTTCATTGAAGAATTCGCGAATCGAATTGGTAATACGCGTCCTCTTGAGAAATGTCTCCTTGACCTGGTCGTTTACCATCAGATCGACATAGCGCTGCCTGTATCGCATTTCGGCATCACTGAAGGCGTCGTGGGTCTTACCATCAGCATCCACTTTTACGATGGGCATGGGCTTTAACGCCTTGGAAAGTACAGTCAACTCTTTGACCATGACCGATTTCTCACCTACCTGGGTCTTGAAAACATCTCCTCGAACCCCTATGATGTCACCTATGTCGAGCAATTTCTTGAACACGTCATTGTACATGGTCTTATCATCGCCCGGGCAGAGCTCGTCCCGGTTGATGTAGATCTGCATCCGCCCTGTCGAGTCTTTCAACTCTGCAAAAGAGGCTTTACCCATGATCCTGCGGCTCATGATCCGACCTGCAAGGACAACTTCCTTGCCTTCAAGGGCTTCAAACTCCTCAACAACCTGGCCGACTGTCGAATTGGTTTCGAACTGTGCAGCCGGGTAGGGATTGATTCCCAAGTCTCTAAGCTTCTTGAGCGACTCGCGCCTTACAATTTCCTGTTCCGATAATTGCATGTCAAATTCTGGTTTAGAAAAACGAGTGCCAAAGATACAATCCTTTTGAACAATAGACAACGAAGACGACGAGCAGACTCTCTCAAACGAAAAGACTCAAGTCTTTGTAACACAATTGAAAAATCCGCGTCATGTAGTTAGAAATAAAATGACGATTTTTGTGGATTCAAAACGAGAAGTGAAATGAGTTTCTGGCGCGTGCTCTTATCGATCTTATTCCCTCCTCTTGCCGTTATTGACAAGGGATGTGGAAGCGTGCTGATCGTGTTTATCCTGACACTATGTGCCTGGATCCCCGGAGTAATTGGGGCGCTGATCATACTGAACAACCCAAAATACGCTTAATGAGCATTGAAGTTCAAGACATCGGGCGGAGCGATTACCGTGAGGCCTGGGATTACCAGGACGAGCTGTTCAAGAGAATCGTCGACATCAAACTCGCCAATCGCAATCGAGAAGTTGAGACTCCCCGACCCGGATTCTTTGTCTTTACCGAGCACAACCACGTCTACACCCTCGGCAAGAGCGGTGACCTTTCCAATTTGCTGCTATCCGAGGAACAACTGGAAAAGAAGGGCATATCCTTTTTTAAATCCAACCGGGGAGGCGACATCACCTACCACGGACCCGGGCAGATCGTCGGCTACCCGATTATCGACCTGGAGGCTTACAAGCCGGACATTCGATGGTACATGAGAAGCCTGGAAGAGGTAATCATCAGAACCCTTGCGGAATACGGCATTAAAGGAACTCGAAGCGAAGGGGAAACCGGGGTATGGCTCGATGTGGGCACTCCATTTGCCCGCAAGATCTGCGCGCTGGGCGTTCGGACCTCAAGATGGGTCACCATGCACGGTTTTGCGCTGAACGTCAATACGGATCTGGGTTTTTTCGATCATATCATACCCTGCGGAATACGAGGCAAAGCAGTTACTTCCATGCACGCGGAACTCGGCAATGAGCTGGACACTGAAATTGTCAAGGACCAAATCCTTAAACACTTCACAGAGGTCTTCTCGGCAGAGATGAAGTGATCCGCTACTCTTCTTCGTTGAAATAAACCTTGTAGTATTTCATCTTCTTCTCCTGGTCATATCCCAGTTCCAGGTATTCGGCTGAGGCGTCAGGTGCCTCAACGTCGAGCTTGATCTGGATGTGCGTGTCAAGCTTGATCTCAGTTCGGATTTTCTGCTTCTGCTTTTTAACGACCAGGTCGGCCACATGGAATTGGTTTCTCACCAACACCCCTCTTTCCTCCTCAAAGGATTTCTTGTAGTCGTCAAACTGTTGTTTCATGTCGTCTTCATCGAAGACTTCTTCCTTGAAGTCATGAATGTTCACTGTTTCGTTTTCTTTGAGGAAATCAATGGTACGGGCCAGGAAATGACTGTGCTCCTTCGTGCTGTACTCAGGTTTTAAAACCTCACCGGAGAATTCGCGGCACAGATCGATATAGGTAAGCGTGTGGTGATTGCTGTCATCGGCATATTTCACGTTCAGGAAATTCCGGGTCCAGTACTGCGCGTCGTAATTGTTGTTGTCTACGCTGAAAACGGCTAAGCCCTCATCGTCCTTATAATTGACAATCAGGCAACCCTTGTCGATCTTTTTGGTGCTGATCCCCTTCTGCACGGCTATGTCGTAGCTGTCGCCTTCCAAAAAAGTCTGGAAGAAATCCGTCTTGGACTCGATTTTGAAGATTCCGATCGCCTGGGTCAGGATCTCCTTGTATTCCACGTCATCGAACAGGACCACAATGACGTCTCCCGTTTTGATCTGTGCTGAATTGGACTGCTCGTACAGATGAGCGACCACATTCTTTGACACCTCCACAAAGCTCTCCTCATCCTTAAAAAGACGTTGCGCGTATGAATTGATCTCGTTGAGGTTCACATCGGCGTGGTGAGTGAACTTGAATCGTTCTGTGACATTGGCGAAGGGTTTGAGCAAATAAGGCAGCATCAGCTGGTAGCTGTCTTCATCGAAAATAACAGGACTCTCTGAAAACTGGTTTCTCGTATCATTGAATTTGTTGCCGATTTTGTGTATGATCAGCTTGGGGATGCTGGCGCGGTTTCTCTTGATCATGGAATGCTCTTAACGGATTTTTAAGGCTGCAATGATACGACAATCCATGAGAAAACGAAAGGGATTTCGGCCCGGGTCAGCATCTAACCTCAACCGGGAAGATCGAGCTTCAATTGGGCGGGCAGGAGCTGAAATGACTGCCTGTGATGCTCCGTTGGCCCGTGATCGCGAATGGCCTGGCGATGCTGAGAGGTCGGATAGCCCTTGTTGCTTTTCCATCCGTACATTGGAAAAGATTCGTGAAGGCGCTCCATGTAATCGTCGCGATATGTTTTGGCCAAAACCGAAGCCGCAGCAATGCTCAGATATTTGCCATCCCCTTTGACGATTGTCTGATGCGGAACATCCTGATATGGCTCAAAGCGATTTCCGTCGACGATGACAAACTGAGGCTTCTGATCCAGGGCATCCAGCGCCCGGTGCATTGCCTGAATGGAAGCTCGTAAAATGTTAATGCGATCTATTTCGCATTGATCGACAAAAGAGACTCCAAAATACAATGCTTCCTTTTCGATGATCGGTCGCAGCATTTTTCGCCTCGCCTCTGTGAGCTTTTTAGAGTCATTGAGCAGATCATTCGAAAATCCCTCCGGCAAGATCACGGCTGCGGCCACGACAGGTCCTGCCAGACAACCTCGTCCAGCTTCGTCCGTACCTGCCTCCAGATCGTTATTTGAGAATTTCTTCTGTAACATGAGAAAGTGATGACGATCGGTTTCTCGCCAGTACCAAAGGTAAGAATCCGGGAAGGAAACCAGGGAACAAAATTTGAACAAATAGTTTACCTTTGTCAACAATTCTAATCATCCATGCGGAGAACTATCGTCCTACTTTTACTGTTGTTTCTTGCTGCATCGGGGATGGCTCAAATTCGTCCTACCAGGACGGGTGACATCAACAATCCATTTGTAGATGAGTACGGCGATACGACAAGAGTGTCCACCAAGGAGATTCAGGTCGAGTTGAGTGATGAGACCTTCCACAGAGACTACAAAGTCATTGATCAGAATCTTGACACCACTTACATAGATACTTCATTGGCCATTGACCGGAGCTATAAGTTCAATTTTCTGCGCAAGGACCTTCTTGACTACATGCCGATGCACAACCCGGGGCAAAGCCTGAACAACCTTGCCTACAGCTTCGATGATTCCAAATATTATCCCACTATTGGAGCAAGGGCCCAACACGCAAATTATTTCCAGGTGGAAGACATCAAATACTATAGCGTGCCGACCCCGACAACCGAGCTGATGTGGAGGACAGTGCTCGAACAGGGGCAGATCCTGGATGCCATGTTCACTTTCAACCTTTCGCCTCAATTCAATGCCTCGGTAGCCTTCAAGGGGATGCGCTCCCTGGGTAAATACAGGTCTGCGCTCACCGATCATGGAAATGCCAGAATCACGCTGGGATACCACACAAAAAACGAAAAGTATTTCATAAGGGGTCACCTTGTCGCCCAGGACCTCTACAATGAGCAAAACGGAGGGCTCACCCCTGAATCCATTCTTGATTTCGAGAGCAACGACCCGAATTTCAAGGATCGTGCCCGGCTTACGACAAATTTTACCGACGGAAAGAACGGGATTCGAGGCAACAGGTACTATATCGACCACTTTTACAAACTCTGGGACAAAAAAGACAGTACCCGGACGATACCATCAGACTTGCGCATCGGTCACGTGTTCAATTATGAACGAAAGCATTACGGCTATGAGCAGGATAGATCCAACGACTTCTTCGGCTCGGCCTTCACCAATGAGATTGACGATGATGTGAAGTACTCGAAGATGTTCAACGAAGTTTATCTGTCACTCAACTCACCCTTCACCCTTGGAGAGGTGCGGTTCAAAGTGAATAATTTCAACTACGAGTATATCTACAAAAGTGCCTTGATCTCAGACGCGGGGATCATTCCACCCGGTTTAGACGGGGATGCCTTTGCTGTAGGCGGAGAATGGCATACGAAATTCAAGAAGTTCAACCTGGATGTCGATGCCACTCAAATCATTTCAGGATCCCTCACAGGAAATTCCTATTCGGCTCGGGCTAGCTTCGTTTCAGACAGTCTTTTCACGGCAAGTGCCCGGGTTTTCAGCAACAGCCGGTCACCCAACTTTAATTTCCTGCTCTATCAGAGTGGCTACAAACACTATAATTGGGCCAACGACTTCAAGAACGAGCAACTCAATGGACTCGAGATCGTCTTTGACTCCGACAAATGGCTTTTCGCTTCTGTGAGATGGACCAATATTGACAACTACACCTATTTTGAAGAGGCTGATGAAACGGGTCAGACCTCTCCCGCACAGGCCAGTGAATCACTGAGCTACTTCCGGGTCGACCTCAGCAAGGAATTCCGGTTTGGCAATTTCAGGCTCGACAACCAGTTTATATACAACCAGGTAACCAGTGGCGAAGATTTCTTCAGGGTTCCCGATTTCGTGACCCGTAACACGTTCTACTACGCGAACTACATATTCAAGGGAAAACCCATGTACCTGGAGACGGGAATCACCTTCAAATATTTTGGGGAGTATTACATGAACGCCTACAATCCGTTGATCTCTGAATTCTACCTCCAGAATGACAGGCAATTCGGGGGCTTTCCTCTCATGGATTATTTTATCAATTTCAGGGTCAAGACCATGCGGGTGTTCTTTACCCTGGAACACTTCAATTCCCTTTTCACGGAGAAGAACTACTACTCGGCTCCGACCTATCCGTATCGCGACTTCGTGATTCGCCTCGGCCTGGTCTGGAACTTTTTCATTTAAGAACCTGGCCCTATGCAAAAAGAAATCAGCATTCAGGTCAGTCCGGAGCAAGCAGCAGAGGCCTCACTTCTCAAAATTGAAGTAAGCAGAAAGTCGGGATTCCCGTCTGATGAGATCCGACATGTCGAAATTTTGAAACGATCGATTGACGCCCGGCAAAGAAAGGTCCGGATCAATTTACGGGTTCGCATCTACATACGCGAAGACTATGAGGAGCATGAGATACGGCTCCCGGATTATCCGGATGTGAACCAGGCAAGGGAAGTTCTGATTGTCGGGGCCGGACCCGCGGGCCTTTTTGCGGCCCTCAAACTGATCGAGAACGGCGTCAAGCCTATCGTCTTGGAGCGCGGGAAGGATGTCAGATCCCGCAGGCGAGACCTTGCGGCGATTACCCGAGATCACAAGGTTAATCCGGATTCCAATTACTGTTTCGGAGAAGGAGGAGCCGGGACCTACTCAGACGGCAAACTCTACACCCGATCGAAAAAGAGAGGGGATGTAAACCGAATTTTGCATCTACTGATCGCTCACGGAGCGAACAAGAACATCGCTATTAACGCCCATCCACACATAGGGACCAATAAACTGCCCAAACTTATCCAATCGATTCGGGAGACAATCATCAGACATGGAGGAGAAATTCGATTCAACACGAGGGTAACAGACCTGTTAATAAAAGGAAACAGGGTTACAGGGGTTGTGACACAAAATGGGGACAAGCTGGAAAGCGAGAGGGTAATCCTGGCGACAGGGCATTCGGCCCGAGACATTTTTGAGCTGCTCCACAGAAAAGGAATTGCCATCGAGGCCAAACCCTTCGCCCTTGGAGTCCGGGTCGAGCACAGCCAGGAGCTCATCGATCAAATTCAATACCACTGTGAGGTTCGGGGGCCCTACCTCCCTCCTGCCCCCTACAGCGTGGTCAAACAGGTTGGAAACCACGGCGTCTATTCCTTTTGCATGTGTCCGGGAGGTGTGATTGCCCCCTGCGCCACGGCACCGGGTGAAGTGGTTACCAATGGCTGGTCTCCAAGCAAGAGGGATCTGCCAACCTCGAATTCGGGCATTGTGGTTTCGATTGGGCTTGAAGACCTGAAGAATTACGAGCAGCACGGGCCGCTCATGGGTCTCGAGTTTCAAAAGGAAATCGAAAAGCGCGCATGGAAAATGGCCGGTGGAACCCAGAAGGTTCCGGCACAACGACTCGTAGATTTTACCGAGGGTAAAGTCTCAAATTCGATCCCAAAAACATCATACCAACCAGGCACTACCTCCGTCGAAATGAGTGAGGTACTTCCTGATTTTGTCAACAGGAGCCTGCAGGAGGGTTTTAAACTCTTTGGAAATTCCATGAGAGGCTATCTGACCAATGAAGCCGTTGTCCATGCGCCAGAGTCCAGGACATCTTCACCCATACGCATCCCCAGAGATCGCAAAAGCCTTGAGCACGTTCAGATTCAGGGACTCTATCCCTGTGGAGAAGGTGCCGGATATGCCGGAGGGATTATATCGGCTGCCATCGACGGTGAGAAATGCGCTGAGCAGGCTAGCCTTGGTCTTCTTTAGAAACGCGCCACGGTGGGTTCTTGCGATTTTCGCCTGCTCGAAATAAAATAATCTTATTCCCGTCGGGATCGAAAAGACGGGCTTCCCGCCAGAGCCAGCTCCTGTCCTGAGGCATTTCATCAAAAGCAATCCCCTCAGAAATCAATTCGGCAACTTTGTCATCCAGCTCATCCACTTCAAAATAAACATAGGCCCCTTCTCCTGAAGGCAGGCTCTCCACCCGGTGTACGGAGAAGGTGGCATCCCCGACGGGGCACTCAAAACGAACATAATGGGGTCTCGCATCAACGATAAGCTTCAATCCCAGTTTCTCGTAAAAGACAGTAGATGCCTCCACATCAACTGATGGAACAGTGACCTGGTTTAAATTCATGTCTCTTTAGTTGTCAATTGTCGAATCTTGATTTTGAAAGCAGCAAAGGTCAGGGTCATGAATGGACTCAGCCAGTTGAAGATCGCATAAAAGAAGTACTCGCCCACTCCTACGCCAAGAACACCAGACTGATAGGCTCCACAAGTGTTCCAAGGTACAAGTACGGAGGTTACTGTACCAGAATCTTCAAGGGTGCGGCTCAAATTCTCAGGGGCCAGGTTCTTTTCCTCGTAGGCCTTGCTGAACATTTTTCCGGGAACCACAATGGCCAGGTACTGATCAGAGGCAGTAACATTCAGGGCTAGACAGGTTGTCACTGTGCTTGCGAACAGCCCGAAGGTGGTATGAGCCAGCTTGAGCAGAGCAGCACTGATCGTTGATAAGGCTCCTATGGCATCCATAATTCCGCCGAAGACCATGGCGCAAATGATCAGCCAAATCGTTCCCAACATGCCATACATCCCACCGGAGGAGAAAAGCTCATTGAGCGACTCGTTGGTCGAGGCGATTGAAGTATCTACTGTTATAGCATTCATGATGCCCTGGTATGCCGTTTGAAAGTTGAGCTCTGTGCCTCCGGAAACTGAAATCAAGACTTCCGGCTGAAAAAATATGGCGAAGACTCCTCCGAGCAAGGTACCTATCAACAGGGCAATCAAGGGCTGGGTTTTGCGAATGATCAGAAAAATCACCACCGCCGGAACCAGAAAAAGCCAGGCGCTAATGTTGAAGGATTCTTTTATGGAGACCAGAATCGACTCGGTGTCTGTCGAACCCTCGGTGTCAAATGTGAACCCGAGAATAATGAATACAATCAGGGTCACTATAATTGTCGGCACCGTGGTATAGGCCATATATCGTATATGCGTGAACAAATCTGTACCGGCCATTGCAGGAGCCAGGTTGGTCGTATCTGAAAGCGGGGACATCTTGTCTCCGAAATAAGCTCCGGAGAGAACAGCGCCAGCCACCATGCCCAAGGGAATACCCAAGGCTCCGCCGATGCCGATCAAGGCGATTCCTACAGTTGCCGAAGTGGTCCAGGAACTTCCGGTAGCTATGGAGATCACCGCACAGATCACAACCGTGGCTGGGAGGAAAATAGTCGGGTTCAAAAGCTTGAGTCCGTAATAAATCATGCTAGGAATGACCCCGCTGATCAGCCAGGTCCCGGCAAGTGCCCCGACAAAAAGCAAGATTAAGAGGGCTCCCGTCGTGGATTTGATGTTGTTTGCGACCTCCTCAATCATCCGCTTGTAAGAAACCTTGTTCAAAAAACCCATGATCGCGGCGACGGCACCTCCCATCAACAGGATGAATTGATTCGATCCGCTCAGGGCATCATCGCCGTAAACATATACGTTGTAAGCGAGCATTCCAATAAGCGCGATCACCGGTATGAGGGCTTCGTAGATATTGAGTTCTTTATTCTTTATTATCCTGTCATCCATAAAAAAAGCTTGAATCTGTAATGTTACATAAAATGGATGACTTTTAAAAATACGCGCTTCCTCAGAATACTTAGTAAATCTTACGATTCAGTATTTCTTCCAAATCATTTTTTTTCATTGAAACGCAACCCTTTGCTTTTTAGAACATCTATGAAGTATATCCCCCATCACTATGAAACTGGAATACACTATTTTGAAGTACCTGAGTGAGCGCGACGACGGAAGGTTTGTCGAGCTGACCACAGTTCATGAGGACTACAGTTCTCTCATGGAAGCAGTAGAAGAGCTGAAAGGCAGAAACTTGATCGTAGTAGAGGATGCCGGCCGAGATTTTTCAAGATTCGGAATCAGCAACGACAGGCCAAAGTCGATAAAAGCAAAAATGAAATTGAATGGGCGTGCGTACTTCCATTCAATGAAAGGAATTGAACAGATCAAGCAGGAGCTGAGAGGCAGAAGGAGAAATCGGTGGAATCTGACACATTTTCTTAGTTTTTAAATTGATTACTCAAGATTAATCTTAGGATTATAGATCGGGGTTTGCTTGTCAGACCCTTTTTTTTGGTCAACGTTTTATTTGTTTAACTTTTTTAACATATTTTTAGACATTTAATAGTTTTGTTTAATGTTTTGTGTTGTATCTTTGACAAAACAATTTAAAACAAAACCCATGAACTTTAAAAAACTAATGATGAGTACCCTGTTGACAGCGGCACTCTTTTCGACTGCACTGATTCAGGCAAACGTGAATCCGATCCAACCAAATCCCTTAACTGAAAACGACAGCAAAGCCACAATAGTAGGTGTTGCTGCTTCGAATGAAAATTTTTCTACGCTTGTAGCCGCAGTGAAAGCTGCCGATCTCGTGGAGACTTTGAACTCTGAAGGACCTTTCACTGTTTTCGCTCCAACGAACGACGCCTTCGGCAAATTGCCTTCAGGCACAGTCGAGACATTGCTCAAAGCGGAAAATAAAGGAACTTTGACTTCAATTCTTACTTACCATGTAGTAGCCGGCAAATTTGAGGCTGCTGATGTTTTGAATGCCATTAAAAAGAACAATGGTTCGTTTACGATCAAAACTGTTAATGGTGAAAACCTGACTGCTTCACTGAAAGATGGAAAGGTCATGTTGAAAGATGCAAAAGGAAATTATTCTACTGTCATCCTTACAGATGTGGGAGCCAGCAATGGGGTGATCCATGCTATTGACACGGTGGTCATGCCCTGAGAAAAAGCCTTCAAGTTTGCGGTCTTAGGCCAGTGAGTCGTAAACTTGTTTATGAGGGGAACCGTCTGCAGCAACAGCTGCCGGCGGTTTTTTCGTTTAAAACCCTTACTTTTAATGTCATTCACATTCATGGTTACTTCTTCCCGATGAAGAACTCCGAATATTTGAATCACGAATACCCAATCAAACAATCAGAAAAATCAAACTATGAAATCTTTAAGCGCGCTTATACTGGTACTCTCTGTGATCGGATCTGCCCAGTCACAGTCACCTTCTGATCCTGAAAAAGTGGTACAGGCCAACCTCGATGCCTATAACAACAGGAACATCGAGGGCTTCATGTCTTATTTCAGTGAGGACATCCTCGTGAGAAATTTCGATACCGGAGCAACCTCGGCTCAGGGCATACAGGCAGTTCGTGAGATCTACACACAGCTTTTCGAAGCTTCTCCCAATTTGCATTCAAAAATTCTCAAACGCACAGTTTTCGACAACAAGGTGATCGATCACGAATACATCACCGGAAGGAATGGCAGCCAGGAACCGTTGGAACTCGTTCTCATATATGAGGTTCGAGAAGGTAAAATTTTTCGCATCTCTGTGATGCGGAAGTCCTGAAGTCAGCTGAAGGAAAGCCTGACCTGTTGAAACAGACCCACATTACCCGAATCCAGCGCTAACAAAAACGACATAAATATCTTTCGAGATTTCTGGAATTTCAATTACTTTAGTGATCCATTCCAATGCAATGAATCATGGCAGCCTACGTGTTTGTTGAAATCGAGATTTACGATCAGGAACTTTACGAGGAGTACAAAAAAATGACTCCAAATACCATAAAGGCCTATGACGGAAAATTCATAGTCAGAGGGGGACGAACCGAACACCTGGAAGGAAATTGGAATCCTGAAAGAATCGTTGTTCTGGAATTTCCCTCCGTGGAGCGAGCGCGTGAATGGTGGGAATCCGAAGCCTATACCCGGGCGCGCCTAATAAGACAGAGAGCGGCTGAAACCAAAATGATCATCCTGGAAGGAGCATGAGAAAATCGTTCAAAAACAACCTGATCTTTATGGCTCTTCTGGGCCTGGTAATCAATTGTTCAGATGACTCTGGAAATGCTGACACTTCACTCAACGGAAAGTGGCAATTGAGGGCTGTTCTTTACGATCCGGGGGATGGAAGCGGGACGTTCCAGGCCGTTGACAGTGAGAAGTATATTGAATTTCTCTCGAACCAAGAGGTTCGTTCCAATGGCAACCTGTGCAACGGGGGAATAGGCTCCGATGATCCGAGCTTCGGGGTTTATGTTTTGCCCGATTCCACGCTGCTGATTGATGAATGCTCGCAGGACATCCTTTCGACACGTTTCAGAATCCAAAAAGGGAAACTCATTCTTTCCTATCCTTGCATCGAACCCTGTGAAGAAAAATACGTCAAACTCGAATAAGCTTTAAACCAAATATGTTCAAGACTCATTACACCCTCTACCAGATCGACGCGTTTACGGATAAGACTTTTAAAGGAAACCCGGCGGCAGTCTGCGTCATGGAGAGCTGGCCCACTGACGAGCTGATGCAGAACATTGCCTCAGAGAACAACCTCTCTGAAACAGCTTTTGTAGTGCAAAAGGAAGACAAATTCGAAATTCGATGGTTTACGCCCACCCTCGAGGTTGCGCTCTGCGGACATGCGACCCTGGCCTCGGCTCACGTACTGTTCCTTTACTACCATGTCCCTGGCAGCCATTTACACTTCTACTCCAGGCATAGCGGAGACTTGTATGTGAGCAAAAAAGACGATATGCTTACCCTGGACTTTCCGATCGACCCCATTGCGCCGGTTGATCCTCCTGCCGAACTTTTGGAAGCCTTCAAAAAGAAACCTTTGGAAGTCTACCAGGGCAAAACCGATTATTTGCTGATCTATGAATCCCAAAAGGACATCGAAGGTTGTGATCCTGACATGGTTTTGCTGAAGAATTCCAAAGCGCGGGGTGTGATTGTCTCGGCACCCGGCAAGAAAGCCCATTTTGTCTCGCGGTTTTTTGCTCCCGGATCAGGCGTTGATGAAGATCCGGTGACGGGATCCGCGCACACTACTCTAACTCCATACTGGAGCGAAAAACTGGGTAAAAAACGGATGAAGGCGCGTCAGCTATCCAAACGAGGTGGCAAGCTGATCTGCGAGTTGAAAGGAGATCGCGTTTTAATTTCCGGAAGAGCCGTCACCTATCTCAAGGGAGAGATCGAGATTTGATTTCGCGGTTAGAAGCCCTTTAGTTCCACAGAAATGCGTACAGGGCTGCCAATACAATAAGAACGGCAAAAGCCCCAATGTTGAATTGATTCGAGGTTTTGAACAGCTCAGCATCGAGATCAATCCCTTTGTCACTGTCTTCTCCTTTACCATCGAACCAACTGACAACTGCAATGGTGATCATGGTCAGGATAGCCGTATAGCCCATTTGATCGAGAAAGGGCACGTCGACAAAGAGCGGAAG
>CBDUAY010000020.1:0-26152 GCA_965365245.1 uncultured Flavobacteriaceae bacterium
TGACGTAGCCATCGCCTGCCTGCTTGGTGCAGAGGACTTTGGATTTTCCACAGCTCCACTTGTGGCCTCGGGCTGCATCATGATGCGCAAATGTCACCTTAACACCTGCCCTGTGGGCATCGCCACCCAGGATCCTGAATTGAGAAAGAACTTTAAAGGCACACCTGAGCACGTGATCAACTTCATGTACTTCGTGGCTGAAGAGTTGCGCGAGATCATGGCCTCACTCGGCTTCCGCAGCGTTGAGGAGATGATCGGCCAGTCACAAAAGATAAATGCCCGCAAGGCCGTCGATCAATACAAAGCCCAGGGAATTGACCTTTCTCCGATACTCTATCAACCGGCAAATTACCACGAGAGAACCATAAAAAACAAAGAGCAGCAGGTTCATGATCTTCACGACGCCCTGGACTTCGAGATTCTAAAGGATGCACACCCTGCCGTATACCGCAAAGAGAAAATGAGCCTTGACTACCCGATCCACAATACGGATCGCTCGGTGGGCGCCATTTTGAGCAATGAGATTTCCAAGATTTACGGGGCAAACGGGCTTCCGGAAAATACGCTCATACTGAATTTTGAAGGATCTGCCGGCCAGAGCTTCGGTGCCTTCGCCACCCATGGACTAACCATGAAGATTCAGGGCAATTCCAACGACTACCTCGGCAAGGGCCTCTCCGGTGCTACATTAATAGTGAAAAAACCTGAGGCGGCCGATTTCAAGGCTGATGAGAACATCATTGTAGGTAACGTATGCTTTTATGGTGCCACCCAGGGTAAAGCCTTTATAAATGGCGTGGCCGGGGAGCGTTTCTGCGTTCGAAACTCGGGGATCACAGCCGTTGTGGAAGGCGTCGGTGATCACGGATGTGAATATATGACTGGTGGAAAAGTGGTCGTCATTGGAAAAACCGGAAGAAACTTTGCCGCTGGCATGAGCGGGGGAACAGCTTATGTCTTTGATCCTGACAAAAGCTTCAGAAATTCGAAATGCAACCTGGAAATGGTTGACCTCGAATCCATGACCGATGAGGAATCCATGGAAATCTTCAGCCTGATCAAGGATCACTACCACGCCACAGAAAGCACAAAAGCAATGAGCCTCCTCGAAAACTGGGAAGAGGCGAAAACTTCTTTCGTAAAGGTGATGCCGACTGAATACAAACGTGCTCTTGAGCGCCTGGCCGAGGAGCAAAACGTAACACAAACTGTTTGAACATGGGAAAAATAACTGGATTTAAGGAGTTCGAGAGAGTTGATGAAAGAAACAAACCTGTTGAACAGAGACTGAAAGACTATAAAGAATTTACAATTCCACTTGAGGAAAAAGACTTGCAAAAGCAAGGCTCGAGATGCATGGACTGCGGGATTCCATTTTGCCACAGCGGATGTCCGCTTGGGAATCTGATTCCTGACTTCAATGACCTCGTCTACAAGGGTGAATGGAAAAAAGCCCTGAATATCCTGCATTCGACCAACAACTTTCCCGAATTCACAGGACGTCTTTGCCCGGCTCCCTGCGAAAAGGCTTGTGTCCTGGGACTCATCGAAGACCCGGTCTCAATTGAAAATATTGAAAAGAACATCGTGGAGAAAGGATTCAGCGAAGGCTGGATCGTTGCCGAACCGCCCAAGGAAAGAACAGGTAAGAAAGTCGCCGTTGTTGGCTCGGGTCCAGCTGGTCTCGCAGCGGCCCAACAACTGAACCGTGCCGGGCACCTGGTGACCGTATTTGAGCGGGATGATGCGATTGGAGGTTTGCTGCGCTATGGAATCCCAAATTTCAAAATGGAAAAAGAGATCATTGATCGACGGGTCAAGATCATGGAAGAAGAGGGCATTGAATTCCAAACCAATACAAACATAGGTGTCAATTATGATATAGAGCAGCTCGATGCTTTTGACGCCGTGGTTCTCTGTGGAGGAGCCACAGTACGCAGATCTTTGCCAACCAAAGGCTCGGATGCCAAGGGTGTTGAACAGGCCATGGATTTTCTGACTCAACAGACCAAAAGCATTTATGGAATTGACTTCGATCAGGAGCCAATCAGCGCAAAAGGAAAAAATGTGATTGTCATCGGGGGTGGCGCTACGGGATCCGATTGTGTTGGAACCTCAAACCGTCAGGGCGCCAAGTCAGTGACCAATTTCGAGATCATGCCGAAACCTCCCAGGGAAAGGAGCGAAACGACTCCCTGGCCCTACTGGCCCTTGCAGTTGAAGACCTCTTCTTCACACGAAGAAGGGTGCGAACGCGACTGGCTGATAAACACCAAGGAGTTTCTCACTGATGCCGACAACAACCTAACTGGTGTAGTCACCGTGGAGGTTGAATGGAAAAAAATTCCCGGACAGCGTCCCCAACTCATTGAGCGCAAGGGAACGGAAAAGGCCTGGCCCTGTGAACTTGTTTTACTGGCACTCGGATTCACCGGTCCTGAAACTACCCTGAGCGACCAGCTCGGACTTGAACTGGATGAGCGAAGCAATTACAAAGCTGGTAACTACCAGACCAATGTGCCCCACATCTTCACCGCTGGAGACATGCGAAGAGGTCAATCGCTCATTGTCTGGGCAATCAATGAAGGGCGGGAAGCCGCTCGGGAGGTCGATATTTTTCTAATGGGTGAAAGCAATCTACCGGTCAAAGGAGGAGGAGACCTGCCTTCTGTTTAACCTTTGCCTTTCTCTTTGAATTTAAAACATCAACACTGCAATGCAAAGTGTTGATAAGTTCTGTTCAATTCGTAATATTTTCTGTTTCAGGAACTAATAGTTAAGATTCTCTTTAGAATTGGCACTTACTTTTGTCCCACAATAAAGGATATGACTATCCAAACGAATAAAACTAAACTTAAATCTATTTAAATTCAACTGAAATGAAAAGAATCCTTGGACTTTTGATCGTGGCTGCACTTGTCACCTCATGCGTATCAAAGAAAAAGTATGTGCAATTGGAGCAAGATCTGATTGACACAAAGGGAGAATTGCAACAAACTACCCTTGAAAAAGAAGAGCTGGAGACTAAAATGGCTGCGATCGAGAAACGTGTCGAGATCTACAACGCCAACATTAACTCACTGCAATCTGAAAATGCTACGCTTCAAGCTAGCAATGACCAGAAAATGGACTTTCTCGATGACAATTCAACTGTGATGTCTGCGAACATGAAAGCCAACCTGGACGCCACTCTGGCCCAATTGCCTGCAGAGGAGCTCGCTGGAGCCAAGACGCTTAAAGACTCTATGAACATCGCAATCGCGCACAACTTGAAAAAGTCAATCAGCGATTCAAACATGGAAAACGACGGAGACATCAGCGTTGGAATCGACCAAACCGTTGTTATGATCTCGGTAGCTGACAGTTTGCTTTTCCGTTCAGGAAGCTACAATGTAAGCTCTAAGGCGAACCCATTGCTGGCGAAATTGGCTGACGTGATCAACGCTGAGCCAAGCATCGATGTCATGATCGAAGGACACACCGACAACAAGGGAATCCACACTGAAGAAATCATCGACAACTGGGACCTCAGTGTCAAGAGATCAACAGCAATTGCAAGACTTCTTCAGAACAAATACAAAGTTGACCCTGCCCGTTTGATTCCTGCAGGAAGAAGCAGCTATGTGCCATTGACTGACAACTCTACTTACAAGAACAGAGCGAGAAACAGAAGGACTAACATCATCATCATGCCTAACCTCAACAAATTCTTTGCCCTTATGGCTCAAGAAGAGGTTGTGAGCCTTGAAGAATAACTCTCCTGATGAGAGACTTGGTTCTCAAAAAAATAAAAACCGGGCATCTGCCCGGTTTTTTTATGCCAAAAAAAATCCGGAATAGAGCAATTCTTATTCCGGACTTTCCCACTAACTAAAACTAAAAACTAATCAACATTGTCATGTAAAAATGAGTTATTTGATCTCAATTGGATATCGTCATTCTCATCTGTTCCCAAACTCATTCGGGATTTGTTGTTGTCTGCCTCAGAAGAAGGTGGAACCTCTCTGAGATCCACTCCCATTCTCTTATAAGCCGGCTCACTCTCAATCTCATCAATGCTGTGATTGAGTTTGTTTATGAACTTGTAATTAAAGTCCTTCATCTTTTTCCTTCTCAACTCGGCGCGGTCCTTCAGTTCCGCAATGGTCAAATTCAACGGCGAGATATCATTGTCGCTTATGGCTTCTTCCACATTATTCTCAATGGGCTCCGATCTTGTAACTTTCAGCTCAAAGTTCAGATTCTCATCCTCATTTTCCTCTTCTTTCACAGATTTAAGTGCATTGATCTCCGGAGCAAACTCCTCCTCAAGACTATGACGCACAACGTCTTCATCTGTCTTTTGAACGGCATCCGGCTCTCGAACTGGATCAGGTTTGATGTGCTCCAAACCGACAATCTCTATATCATTGATATTGATCTTTTCCATCGTGCTTACCGGTTCAACTTGCTTTCTGGACTTTTGAATCGGCAGGTCGAACGTGAATGAAATCTGGTTCTCATTTTCCTCCTTCTCAGCTTCGACAATTTCAGCCTCCTTCACGGTCATATTAGTGATCTCAAAATCCATCTCTTCAACCGGAGCAGCGCTCATCTCCTCCTTTACAGGAGTCGCTTCCGAAAATGGGGTCTCTTCCGAAAATGGAGTCGCTTCAAAGGAAGGTCGATTCTCCTCCACAGGTGGAATGGCCTCCGCTGGCGGAGCCACTTCCGAAGCTGGAGTTTGTTGTTTCGTCGGAACCCTTTCCGGAGTCGGAGTAGGTTCAGGAGAAACCGTTTCATACTCTACCTGAATACTATCGGTCTCATCCATTTCGAGCGTGTGAACCACGCGAGTCTCTTTTTCAACTTTTGGCGTCTCCTGCTTCTTTACAGGCTCAGGCTTTGCACGATCCTCCTCCAAACGGTGGACAATCTTCTTGGACTCGAGCTTTGAAATCTCATTCTGTTGTTCCGGATTGAAACCGGTGGCAATGATGGTTACGGCTATGGCGTCTCCAAGGGATTCGTCTTCCCCGACACCCATGATTATGTCGACATTGGTCTTGGCCTCTGACTGTATGTAGTCATTGATCTCTCCAATCTCATCGATTGTAACCTCTGATGTTCCTGAAACGATCAGCAACAATACGTTCTTCGATCCCTCTATCTTGTTGTCATTGAGAAGTGGTGAATCGAGTGCCTTTGTAATCGCGTTCTGCGCGCGGTTGGACCCTGACGCCTGGGCAGAACCCATGATAGCGGTGCCACTGTTGGACAACACAGTCTTGGCGTCCCGAAGGTCAATGTTTTGCGTATAGTGATGTGTAATTACTTCTGCTATTCCCGTTGCTGCAGTAGACAAGACTTCGTCCGCTTTGGAGAAACCGGCTTTGAAACCGAGATTTCCATAAACCTCCCGGAGTTTGTTATTATTGATAACCACCAGGGAATCCACGTGCTTACGCAACCTTCGGATTCCGATCTGGGCCTGTTCGTTTCTCATTTTTCCTTCAAAAGAAAAAGGTATCGTTACGATTCCAACTGTCAAGATATCCAATTCCTGCGCGATTTTGGCAATGATTGGTGCAGCTCCCGTTCCTGTTCCACCACCCATTCCGACAGTAATAAATAGCATCTTCGACTTGGTGTTGAGCATGTTCTTGATATCCTCCATGCTTTCCATGGCCGATTGCTCGCCGATCTCAGGGTTGGCTCCCGCTCCCAATCCTTCAGTCAACGCCGCTCCCAATTGTATTTTAAAGGGCACCGGGCTGCTGTTCAGGGCTTGGGCGTCTGTATTGCAAACGACAAAATCAACCCCCTTGATCCCTTTGTTGTACATGTGATTGACCGCATTGGAACCTCCGCCGCCAACTCCGATTACCTTGATTACATTAGACTGGTTCTTTGGCATGTCAAACGAAAGGTTGCTAAATTCTAAGCTCATAACGTTAATTAGTTTTCGGGAATTTTCTTTTCCAGGTTTTTTGTTATTGTTTTGGATGTTTCTTTGTCATTCAGTTCAAGGTATATGTCAGATCTATTCGGCATTGTCGAGAAAATCTCTGAACTTCTCACCCCATTTCTCAAATATGGTCTTCTTAGGCCCCATGCTCTCAGAAGAGTGTGCTGTTTTAAGCGAGTCGTCTTCGAGCTGTCTCTGAACGCGCTCTCTCTTCTCGTTCTCCATCAACCCTTTCATCAGGAGTCCGACTACAGTCGCATAAAGCGGACTTGACAGCTCTGTGTCGGAATTGCTCGCAAGGTGCTCGTTTGGATACCCAATTCGCGTGTCCATGCCGGTGATATACTCCACCAGCTGCTTGATGTGCTTTAGCTGGGCGCCTCCACCGGTCAGCACGATTCCCGCGATCAGCTTTTTCTTGCTTTCCTCGTGGCCGTAATTCTTTATTTCCAAAAAGATCTGCTCAATGATCTCGACGACCCGCGCATGTATGATCCTTGATAGGTTTTTCAGTGTGATCTCTTTCGGCTCGCGCCCCCTTAGTCCCGGAATTGAAACGATCTCATTGTCTTTGTTCTCTCCCGGCCAGGCGGATCCGAATTTGGTTTTGAGGAGCTCTGCCTGTTTCTCGATGATCGAGCAACCTTCCTTGATGTCTTCTGTGATCACATTCCCACCAAAGGAGATAACCGATGTATGCCTGATGATCCCATCTTTGAAGATCGCCAGATCCGTAGTTCCTCCTCCTATGTCGATCAATGCCACTCCGGCTTCTTTTTCCTCCTGGCTCAATACAGCTTCTGCTGAAGCAAGCGGCTCCAGGGTAATGCTTCCGAGCTGAAGACCTGCGCTTTTGATGCAGCGTCCGATGTTTCTAATCGATGAAACCTGTCCGACAACCACGTGAAAATTCGCTTCAAGTCTTCCCCCATACATCCCGATAGGTGTTTTGATCTCGGCCTGTCCGTCGACCTTGAAGTCCTGCGGAAGCACGTGAATGATCTCTTCCCCGGGGAGCATGACCAGCTTGTAAACCTGGTTGATCAGGCGCTCTATGTCTTCTTCGTCGATGACCTTGTCAGAATTCGGTCTCGTGATGTAATCGCTGTGATGCAGGCTCCTGATGTGCTGACCTGCGATTCCCACGATCACATTCTCAATCTTTTCACCGGATGCTGCTTCAGCCTGATCGACCGCCTCCTGAATTGATTGAATGGTCTGCGTGATATTGTTCACAACACCCCTGTGGACTCCAAGGCTCCGAGCCTTTCCCGTACCGAGGACCTCTATTTTGCCATAGGCATCCTCTTTTCCCACCATGGCCACAATCTTCGTTGTACCTATGTCAAGCCCGACTGCTATGTTCTTGTTGTCCATACTGATTATTTTTCACAAACGATCTGGTCGTTGAACTTGAGGTTTATCGTTTTGTAATTTGTGTATGTGCTGTCCAACATGGTCTTGTTGTAAAAAACCTTGAGTTTAGCAATTTTCTTTTCGATTCTCCGCAGGTCTCCCAAAAGTATCTTTTGTTCTCCCACCCGGGTCTTCAGCTCGTATTCGAAGTGCTCCCCTTTCTCAAGCCTGTCTATCGCAATGATCTGCTTTTTGAGGAAATCATCTTCGTTTATGATCCTGGACAAAACGATCAAATCGTTGTTGCCCCCTTCGGAAATCGTATCAGCGGTTATTGGAACTCTTGCAGAATAATTATCAGATAAGGGCATTCTTTTACCCTGTGTATCATAATAATAGGCATCCTTGTCACAGGCTACTCGTAAAACAGGTGTTCTTTGTTTGATTATGGCCCCCAGTTCCCCACTCAACGTCAGATAGATCTCAGCGTTTTCAACCATTTCATGGTCGCTTAAATACGTTTCCAACTGCTTCAAATTTATATTTTCTTTCCGTTGCAATCCGGAGGCATTTAACTTTTGTATTAACAACTTATTAACCGTTTCATAGCTTACAAAGAGGTTTTCACCATTCTCGAAAACAACATTGACTCCTTTGTCTTCGCGCAAGGAGCTCCGGTGAGCGGCAAATCCATAGAGAAAAATAATCACTATAGATAAGCCTATGAATATCAATATGTTGTAATATTTTTTCATTTCCAGTTTTGAATTAAAACTATGACAACCCGTGAATTATCCCCTCGAAATTCAATAGAGTTGCCATAGTTGTCAAAGTACTTAGCACAAAATTTTACTTTACTATCTTTTCGACCTCATCTGCGATTCTGCGGGTAGCATCAGGCAAGGCCAGTTTTTTTATATTTTCACTGAGCTCCTTTCGTTTCTCGGGATTATCAACAATTCCCAGAAGAACCTCTTCAAAGGACTCCAGTTCACTTTCTTTGATCATAAGAGCAGCATCTTTATTCACCACTGACATCGCATTCTTTGTCTGGTGATCTTCGGCCACATTTGGTGATGGAATGAATAAAACGGGTTTCCCCACGATGCAGAGCTCAGAGATCGTTCCGGCTCCTGCCCGGCTGATCAGCACATCCGCGGCAGCGTAGAAAAGATCCATGCGCTGAATAAAAGCGTGCATGGCCACTCCTTCTCTCTTCCCGAGCTCCTCAAACCTGTCGTAATATAGCTTCCCGGTCTGCCAGAGTACCTGAAGCCCTTTTTCGAGCAATGACTCCAGGTGCAAGGCGATTGTTTCATTGATTCTTTTCGCACCGAGGCTTCCCCCTATTATGGCCAGGGTCGTCTTCTCAGGATCCAGCCCAAAATGCTGAAGCCCTTCAGCTCGTTTGCTTTTGATGTCAAGCAGGTCCTGGCGCACCGGATTGCCCGTCTTTATCATCTTGTCTTTCGGGAAATACTTCTCCAGTCCGTCATAGGCCACGCATATCTTCTCGGCTTTCTTTGCCAGGAGCTTATTGGTAATTCCGGGATATGAATTTTGCTCCTGGATCAAGCTGGGTATATTCTTCAAACTGGCCATATAAAGGGTAGGGCCGCTGGCGTAACCCCCAGTTCCGATGACCACATTGGGCCTGAATTTCCGGAGAATCTTTCCGGCCCTGTACAGGCTTTGAATCAGTTTGAACGGAAAGCTGAGATTTTTCAGGCTCAGGCTCCTTTGTATACCACTGATATTCAGTCCCTCTATCTTATAACCCAGCTGCGGGATCTTTTCCATCTCCATGCGTCCGTTCGCCCCGACAAACAGGAATTCGGCCTCAGGATGCCTCGCCTTCAATTCGTTGGCAATGGCAACTGCCGGATAGATGTGTCCACCCGTTCCTCCTCCACTGAGCAATATGTTAACCGACGGCTTCATGCAGTATATCCAATGGGTTCTCGAGTTCTTTTTTTACGTTTTTCTCCTGTTGCACCTCGTCCCTTGCACTGACACTAAGCACAATGCCAATCGCAAAACAGGTCATCCAAATGGAAGTCCCTCCGGTACTTATCAGGGGCAGAGGCTGTCCTGTAACCGGAAAAAGGCCCACGGCCACAGCCATGTTGATCATGGCCTGAAAGATGATGGGCAATCCCACTCCCAGGACCAACAAGGTCCCAAAGATGGTCGTTGTCTTAGTCGCTATGATGACCAGCCGGAAGAGAAGTCCCAGGTAGAGGATGATGATCATTATGGCACCCAGAAGGCCAAACTCCTCGCCGATGATCGCATAGATGAAATCTGATGACGACTGGGGCAGAAAATTCTTTTGAACGCTTTTTCCGGGTCCTTTTCCGTATATCTCGCCAGAGGCTATGGCGATTTTCGCCTTCTCCGCCTGGTAGTTGTCTTCTTCATTCCCGGAGGCAAAGTTCTCTATTCTGCTTGTCCAGGTCCCCACTCGACTGTTTTTCATGGCATCGGGAAAAACGCGGGCTGAAAGAACAAAAAGGGCCAACACCAATATCCCGGCTCCAACAATGCCTGCCAGGTACTTGACGGGATACCCTCCCAGGAAACAAAGGATCAAAATCATCGCAAAGCTAATGGCGGTGGTCGAGAAATTTGCAGGAAGAATCAGTGCAAGAACCACCCCGACCGGAACCCATAGATACAAAATGCTCTCCTTGAAAAGGATCTCTTTCTCCTTGTTGCGAGACAAATACCGCGCGACGTAAATCATCAGTATGACGGATGCCAGAGTAGACGTCTGAAAACCGATTCCAACGAAAGGTATTCGAATCCAGCGACTGGCATTTGCCCCTTCAATCACAGTGCCCTGAGCCAGTGTGTAAACAAGCAGCAGAATTACAACGGGCAGAATCAAAACGGACAAGCCACTGAAGTACCTGTAGGGAATCTTGTGAGTAGCGTAAACGATTCCAAAACCAAGAACCAGCAACAGGGCGTGTTTCATCAAATAGCCCAAGGTCGTTCCTTTGCCCGCGACATAAACCAGGTTCGTGCTGGCACTGTAAACGGGAAGAAACGAAAATAGGGCCAGGGCGCCTATAATCGCCCAAATCGTCCTGTCTCCTTTTATGTTCTTAAAAAATTCGGTCATCGTCTGATTTCAATTGATTACAGTTGTCTGACAGCGTCTTTGAATCGATCTCCTCTTTCCTGGTAATTCGTGTATTGCTCATCACGACCGCGGCACGCTGGTGAAAAAAGCACGCTGTCACCCTCATCGCTCAACTTGTAGGCAATCTTTACGGCTTCCTCAAGACTGTCAGTCTCAATCATGAAATCGACGACATTGGCAAAAGTGTGAATGAGGTGATCATTGTCTTCGCCAAGGCAAATAATTGCTTTAACTTTCTCATTGACAAGGGGCAAGAGCATCTCGCAATCACTTCCCTGTCCGACGCATCCCGCAATCCATACCGTGTCATTCTCCATGCTTTCAAGCGCGTAGAAAGTGGCGTTGACGTTTCCTGCCTTGGAATCATTGATATATTCGACACCATTGATGCGCAGTACCTTTTCCAATCGGTGCTCCTCACTTTCAAAGTCAGTGAGACACTCCCGTATGGTCTCCTTTCTCACCTTCATCAGATCAGACAAGGTGCTGGAGGCCATTGCGTTTTTTACGTTGAAATTGGATTGATTGGCGAAGGATGAAATACTCATTGAACTGCTATTTAAATAGTTATTGTCTTATTTTGTTTAATCTGTTTCTATCGAACTTTAAGCGTCAGAATAGAGATCACCGCAAGCATGATCCCGACGATCCAGAAGCGCGTTACGATCTTGCTTTCGTGATATCCCTTTTTCTGATAGTGATGATGCAGGGGAGACATGAGAAAAATTCTCCTACCCTCACCGAATTTTTTCTTTGTATACTTGAAATAGGACACTTGCAGAACAACTGACAGGTTCTCCGCGAGAAAAATGCCCGCCAGGATCGGAATCAAAAACTCCTTCCGCACCGAAAGAGCCAGAACGGCTATGACGGCACCGATGGTAAGGCTTCCCGTATCGCCCATGAAAACCTGCGCCGGATAGGTATTGTACCACAGAAAGCCTACAAGCCCACCCACGAATGCACTTATGAATATGGTCATCTCACCCGATTCGGGGATATACATGACATTGAGATAGTCTGCAAATATGATGTTACCCGAAACCCAGGCAAAAATGGCCAGTGTCAACACTATTACGGCAGAGCTTCCTGCTGCCAGCCCATCTATGCCATCCGTAAGATTTGCTCCGTTTGAAACCGCCGTGATGATGAAGATCACCACTAAAACAAAAAGCAACCAGACATAGTTCTCTGTCCAGTCTCCCATCCACTTGATCAGGCTGGCATAGTCGAATTCGTTGTTCTTCACAAAGGGAATTGTCGTCTTGGTGGATTTATGCGCCTCACCAAACTTGTTGGTCGGAACCTGAAGCTCAAGCATTTGAGACACTTCTTTTTGTGGAAGCTTCTCTTTGACTACTACGCCTGGATTAAAATAAAGCATCAGTGCCACAAAAATTCCCAGGGTCACCTGGCCAACGATTTTAAACCGCCCCTTGAGGCCTTCCTTGTTCTTTTTAAACACCTTGATATAATCATCGATGAAGCCGATGGTCCCCATCCAGATCGTGGTGACGATCAGAATGACAATGTAGATATTGTCAAGTCGAGCGAAGAGAAACACCGGAACGAGAGTAGCCAGTATAATGATTATCCCTCCCATGGTTGGAGTTCCCTGCTTCTCATTTTGTCCTTCCAGGCCCAGGTCACGAACAGATTCTCCGACCTGCAATCGGCGCAGCTTGTCGATAATCTTGCGGCCGTAAATCGTCGAGATCAAAAGTGAGAATGCAAAAGCCAACGCTGATCGGAACGAAATGTATTGAAACAGGCCGGCACCGGGCAGGTTGTAGTTTTGATCGAGATATTCGAAAAGATAGTAGAGCATTCCCCTTATTTGTTCATTTTGGTTAGTATTTCGCTGGTAATCTCAAAATCGTCGAAATCGAAACGCTCGTTTCCAATGATCTGGTAAGTTTCGTGACCTTTTCCCGCCACCAGGATGATGTCTCCCTCCTTTGCCATTGAGCAAGCTGTCTTAATGGCCTGCATTCTGTCTACAATCGACAAGGTCTTCTTATAGTTTTCGGGCTGCACGCCTTCTTCCACTTCTTTGATGATGCTCTCCGGATCCTCGCTTCTCGGATTGTCTGAGGTGAACACCACCTGGTTGCTCAAGGCCGAAGCGATGTGACCCATTTTGGGTCTTTTGGTCCGGTCACGGTCTCCCCCGCATCCCACCACAGTAATCAGCTTCTCGTTATGTGTGCGAATCGAATTGATCGTTTCCAGAACATTCTTCAACGCATCTGGCGTATGAGCATAATCCACAATGGCATTCACGCCCCCTTTTGAAAGCGCATGCTGAAACCTTCCTTCAACATTCTCCAGCTCGCTGATTATCCTCAGACTGTCATGGGACTCCATCCCCAAGAGATCCGCTACAGCGTAGATTGCCAGTAAATTATAGGCGTTGAACGAGCCGATCAAACGCGTCCATACTTCTTTCTCGTCAATGTGAAGCAGCAGACCCGTGAATTGGTTCTCCATGATTCGAGCCTTGTAGTCTGCGACAGTCTTGAGCGCATAGCTGTATTTCTTCGCCCGTGTATTTTGCACCATAACCGTCCCATTTTTGTCGTCGGCATTGTAAAGTGCGAATGCATCTGCTTCAAGTTGATCAAAGAAGGATTTCTTGACATCCCTGTAGGTTGCGAAATCCCCGTGGTAGTCAAGGTGATCATGGGTTAAATTCGTGAAAACACCCCCTTTGAAGTGAAGACCCGCTGTACGTCCCTGGTCAATCCCATGAGAGCTGACCTCCATGAAGCAATACTCCACTCCCTGATCGACCATTTCCCGAAGCATCCTGTTTATGGTGACAGAATCCGGCGTGGTGTGCGTTGCCGGATACTCTTTTTCTCCCACTACGATACGAATGGTCGAGATCAACCCAGCCGTGCGTCCGGCCTTCTGAAAAGTCCTGTGCAAGAGAGTGGCTATGGTAGTCTTTCCATTGGTCCCGGTTATGCCGACAAGCTCCAACTCACGCGAGGGATTGTCGAAGAAATTGGATGCCGCCTGAGCCAGGGCCTTTTGTGTGTCCTTAGCCACCACATAAGTGATCCCCTCTTGAATGTCTCCGGGAAGCTCCTCGCAAAGCACGGCGCATGCACCTTTATCGATTGCCATTTCGATGAACTCATGACCGTCAAAATTCAATCCGCGTTGAGCGACGAACAACGACCCTTCGCTTATGCGTCTCGAATCAAACTCGATCTGTTCAATCTCCTGACCTGTTGAACCCACTACAGCTTCTACCGATACCCCGTACAATATGTCTTTCAGCAGCTTCATCTCAGGACATCTCCAGTTTTATGGTTTCCCCTTTCTTTATTTCGGTCCCGGCCTTGACAGACTGTGACTTGACTTTGCCTATTCCTGTCGCCACCACATGGAAGCCCAAATTTTCGAGCAGGGCAACCGCGTCCATTCCAGCCATGTTCCTCACATCGGGAACCTTGGAAGGAGCAGAGTTTATTTTGTTGAAATAGTCATTGTAATCTTTGTCAACAAGTTCGGGTTGGGACTCAAAATCCACCTCCTCCACCTGTGGAGTTTCGGTGTATATCTTCCGTGCTATCCGTTCAAATACCGGTGCTGCGACTATATTCCCGTAATACCCCAGCTTTTTATTGGGTTTGTGTATCACCACTATGCATGAATACTTGGGCTCATCTGCCGGAAAATACCCGACGAAAGAAGAAATGTACTTGGTGTCGTCCGTCCAGTAATCGGTTTGACAAGTTCCCGTCTTCCCAGCCATGGAAAAGTTAGGATCGTAAATATTGTCGGCCGTTCCCCTTCGGACGACGTTCTCCATCATGACTTTAACCTGATCAATGGTTTCCTGGGAACAAATCTGAGGATGGATGACCTCCTTTTCATATGTATTCACCACGCTGCCCTGAGCCCTTATCTCTTTGACGAACCTCGGTTTTACCATTTCGCCATTGTTCGCGATTGCATTGTAAAAAGTGAGGGTTTGCAGAGGAGTTATCGAAACTCCGTAACCGTAAGCCATCCAGGGCAGAGACAATCCATTCCAGGTCTTTTTGTCTTTGGGGTTCGGAATCTTGGGCTCTCCCTCTCCTTTGATGGGGAGTCCAATCTTCTTGTCCACTCCTAGTCGTTTCAGTCCGTTGACAAACTTCTGGGGATTCTCACCGTAGTTTTCATTGATCAGCTTTACAATGCCAACATTGGACGAAACTTCGAATACCCGTGCCGCTGAAATCTCCCCATAGCCTCCATGCCTGGAATCCCTAACAGGTTTGCCGTGGAAGCGAATCACACCTTTTTCGGTGTCCACTACCTGGCCACTGTCGATCACCTTGTCCTCCAGCCCGACGATCATACCCATCAATTTGAAAGTTGAGCCCGGCTCGTGAGATTCATAAACAGCGTAGTTGCGCTGCTCGAAGTAAGTTCCCTTGGAGGTTCTTCCCAAATTGGAGATAGCCTTGATCTCACCCGTTTTGGTCTCCATGACCACGACCGAGCCATGATCAGCCTCAAACTTTTCGAGCTGCCCCAGCAATGCGTGGTGGGCAACGTCCTGAATTTGAAGGTCTATAGTGGTGATGATGTCCTTGCCATCAATCGGCTCGATCTCGTTGTTGTCGTTCAGTGGCTTCCATTGTCCTTTGGCGATCTTTTGCTTCAGCCTTTTGCCTTTCTTTCCCCTGAGGTACTCGTAGAAACTACCTTCAATCCCCACGCGTCCGCGATAGTCGTCATAGCCTACGGCTCGTTCCGCCATTTTTCCGATCGGATGCTCGCGCACGGTTCGCTGCTCGACGATGAATCCGCCCCGATAGGTACCGAGGTTGAAGATGGGAAAGGTCTTGATTTTCTGGTACTCCGAATAGCTCAGGTTGCGAACAATGAACAGGTAGCGATTTTTGTTGGCCCTGCCATTGCGTATCTTTTTTTCATAGTAGCCCGGATTCTTGCCAAACATTTCCGACAAAGAATTACTCAGCCCCTTGATCCCATTTTCAAAATCAGAATCCGAAATGGTCACGGCATCCATGCGAATGTCAAAACGTGAGACCGAGGTGGCCAGCAAGCTTCCATCGGCTGTGTAAACACTTCCGCGATTAGCTGCAATCTCAAAGGGTTTGACCGTTCCTTCCTCAGCTTTTACCCGGTAGATCTCGCCTTCGACAAACTCGATCTCCACGAGCTTGTAGGTTATAGCGGCTGCAAAAAGAAATAGTATCCCCGTGAGGATATAAAGTCTGTTCAATATTTGCTTCTTGTCAGTGGCCATGATCAGTTTTGGATTCTAACTCTGATTTTTCTTGGTGGTGTATGGGAAACATAAAGTCCGTTCTCGGCCAGACGCCGGGAAATGCTCGACTCCATTTTCAACTTCATGAGATCCGATCGCGTCGAGACAAATTCTGCACGAAGTCTTTTCCCTTCCTTGTTCAACTCAGATATTCTCTGGACCTTTTTGTCAATCTGATGTGAGCTCGTTATCATCAGCAGGGCGAGCAAAGTCAAGAACAGAATGAATCCCCAGTTTTTCTTGGCGTCTTCGTCGACGAGAAACTTCCCCTTTAGAATATTGTACAAGGTTTGTTTGACCTTTGACATGTTTGATCTACTGATTTGATTTATTTCTTTTTTACTTAATCTGTTTGTTCCTCAATTCTCTCTGCCACCCTCAACTTGGCACTTCTCGCCCTGTTGTTTCGGGCTATTTCCTTCTCGGAAGGAATAATCAGCTTCCCAACTCTCTTGAACGGCCTGCTGATATTGCCGTAAAAGTCTTTTTCAGGCTCCCCTTCAAATACTCCGTTGTTGATGAATCTCTTTACGAGTCGATCCTCGAGTGAGTGATAAGAAATGACGCTCAATCTTCCCCCTGGCGAAATCACATCCGCCGCCTGCAGGAGAAATTCCTTCAAAACTTCCATCTCTCCGTTAACCTCAATTCGAATCGCCTGAAAGACCTGAGCCAAAATCTTGTTCTGTTTTTGTCTCGGCAGATGCCTGGAAATCGCATCTCTCAATTGGAAACTCGTTCGAATCTCTTTCTCTTTTCGGACCTTTGCTATCTCACGAGCCAAAGCCCTTGAATTTCTCAATTCACCGTACTGGAAGAGAATCGATGCAAGACTCTCCTCGTCATACTCGTTTACCACATTCAGGGCCGACACCTCTGCCCCCTGATCCATGCGCATATCGAGATCTGAATCGAAGCGAATTGAAAATCCCCTGGCATCACTGTCAAACTGGTGAGAGGAAACACCGAGGTCAGCGAGAATTCCATCTACCCTGCGCAGTCCGTAAAACCTGAGAAACTTTCCCAGGTGCCTGAAGTTCTGCGGGATCAAGGTGAAACGATCATCCTCGGGCGCATTCTCCTGCGCGTCAGCATCCTGATCAAAAGCAAACAACCTGCCCTGGTCGTTCAACCTTTTTAGAATTTCCCGGGAATGTCCGCCTCCGCCAAAAGTGACGTCGACATAGATTCCATCCGGCTTGACATTCAGCCCATCAACACTTTCAAAGAGCAGAACGGGTTCATGATACGCCATCGTCATCGTCATTTACATTTCCCATAACCTCTTCGGCCAGGTCTGCAAAATCAACTGCGGCATCGTCAATCGCACGTTCGTAGTTATTCTTATCCCAAATTTCAATGATGTTCACCGAGGAGGAGAGGACAACTTCCTTGGAGATGCCGGCAAAAAGATGCAGGTCTTTCGGGACCAGCATCCGACCCGAGGCATCGAGTTCAATGACCTTCACCCCGGCAGTGAATCTTCTGATAAAGTCATTGTTCTTCTTTACAAAGCGGTTCAGCTTGTTCACTTTGGCCATAACCTCGTTCCATTCCTGCATGGGATACATTTCCAAACAGGGCTGGAACACGGAGCGTTTTAAGACAAATCCGTCCTGGAGAACAGCCGAGAGCTGTTTTTTGAGTGGAGAAGGCAACATGAGCCTCCCCTTGACGTCTGCCTTACACTCGTATGTACCAATAAGATTTACCACAAATTACCCCCATCAATGATTAATTATGACAAATATAAAGATTTTTACCACTTTTTACCATTTTTTACCACTTTGTTGAAAACTTTTACCCCTTTCTTGCAAGTGATTGAAATTCTTGGGGTTATGGGAAGAGAATTGGATTTCGACAAAATAAATCGAACTAATGAGGAGAAAATTAGTACTTTGATCCAAAATATTTAAATTTGCATTTAGCTTAAGATTTTAGATCCTAAATGAAGTACACCCTCAAAAAAGAAAACGGTTATTCCTACCTGGAATCCGGAACGGGGAAGCCTTTAATCATCCTTCACGGACTGATGGGTAACTTGAGTAATTTCGACTATGTTTTCGATCATTTTTCTGAACTGGGCTACCAGGTGATCATGCCTGAGCTTCCGCTCTACACGATGCCGTTGCTCAAAACAAATGTCAAGAACCTGTCAAAATTCGTCAAGGACTTCGTGAAATTCAAAGGTCTCGACAACTATATCCTGATGGGCAACTCCCTGGGAGGTCACATTGCGCTCTATCATGCCAAGATGAATCCTAAAAATGTCGCGGGTCTCGTCCTGACAGGTAGCTCAGGGCTCTATGAGAACTCTATGGGAGAAAGCTATCCGAAGCGGGGAGATTACGAGTACATCAAAAAGAAAGCTGAGGATGTTTTCTACGATCCTAAAATAGCAACGAAACAAGTGGTTGACGACGTTTTTGAAACGCTCAACAACCGAAACAAATTGATACGGACCATTGCGATTGCCAAGAGTGCGATTCGTCATAATATGGCCCAGGATCTGCCGAATATGACAATGCCGACCTGCCTGATTTGGGGAAAAAACGATACAGTTACTCCACCCGATGTCGCCGAGGAGTTTCACAGGCTTTTGCCGAACTCGGAGCTTTTCTGGCTTGACAAGTGTGGTCACGCCCCTATGATGGAGCATCCCGAGAAATTCAATCAGCTCCTCGAGCCCTGGTTACTCAAGCATTTCAATTTAGCTGCCTGATTATCCACACTCCCGGGTTTTGGTGGCATATAGAAGTCTTGCTTTATGTTGAAACCTAAACGCATCCTGTTTTTCTTGTTGGTCCTGGCCGTGTTCTGCATGGGCTGCGAATCAAAGCCCGACCCCGAAAGCTGGGAACTGAATGACTTTGTGAAAGTCGACAGCCTGAACCCTATTTTAAAACCTGATCCTACACCCGCATTCAACTGCCCTCTGAGAAATGAAAGCGTTTCATGGGAGGAACGCAACGTTCTCAACCCATCAGCCGTGGTCAAGGATGGCAAAGTCTATCTTTTCTACAGGGCACAGGATGCCATGGGGACCTCAAGAATAGGCCTGGCAATCAGTGAAGACGGTCTGCATTTCAAGAAGCATCCTGAACCTGTTTTCTACCCGGATCGCGACACCATGTATGTCTACGAATGGAACTACCGAAAGCGTGAGATGTCAGGTCCATTGGAAGATTGCAAATCCTGTTATTTTGACGGCGTTGAAGATCCGCGCATCATTGAGGATGAGAAAGGAACCTACTGGATGACTTACACAGCCTACGACGGTGACAAGGCTCGTTTGAGCCTGGCCAGCTCAAAAGACCTGATGAGCTGGACCAAGCACGGATTGGTGTTGAAAGATGATCAATACAAAAATATGTGGTCAAAATCCGGGGCAATCATAGGGCGCCTGGAGAATGAAAAAATCATCGCCACCCGGGTTGCGGGATCCTATTGGATGTACTTTGGCGATACGGATCTCTTTCTGGCACGGTCAGACGATTTGTTGAACTGGCATGCTGCAACCGATGAAGAAAAAGGTGAGCTCATCCGGGTCATGCATCCGAGAAAGGGGTATTTTGACAGCAGACTGGTCGAACCCGGACCCTTCGCACTGAAAACCGAAAAGGGCATCCTGTTGATATACAACGGCAGCAATGCTGCCAATTACAGTTATGACGAATATCCGAAGTTTACCTATGCAGCGGGTCAGGCCCTGTTTGACTCGGAAGAGCCTTTCAAAATGCTGGACAGGACCGACAAAGACTTCCTGCATCCCGAAAAAGACTACGAAAAAGTGGGAGAAGTCAACGAAGTGTGTTTTGTTGAGGGGCTTGTTTTTTTCAAGGGAAAATGGTTTCTCTACTACGGTACGGGGGATTCTAAAATCGCGGTTGCCGTCAGTAATCAAGGACCTCTTTAAGGGGAGCCTTCCAAAAGAACTCACCAATGAAAATCAACTCAGCAAAATTTGTAATCAGCAATACTGATGTCAGAAAGTGTCCGAATGAACCCTATCCGGAATACGCTTTCATAGGACGCTCAAATGTTGGCAAGTCATCTTTGATCAATATGCTGACAGGCAACAAGAGTCTGGCAAAAACTTCCGGCAAACCCGGAAAAACCCAACTCATCAATCATTTCCTGATCAATGAAAGCTGGTTTCTTGTCGACCTGCCAGGCTACGGGTACGCCAAGGTCTCAAAAGACAAACGAAAGACCTTTCAAAAGTTTATCAAGGACTATTTCAACAAAAGAATGCAACTTGCCTGCTCCTTCGTTTTGATTGACGTGCGTCACGAGCCCCAGAAAATAGACCTCGAGTTTATGGAATATTTGGGAGAGAACGGGATTCCTTTCTGCATCGTTTTTACCAAGGCAGACAAACTGGGCAAAACGGCGCTGGACAAAAACCTGGTTCATTACGAAAAAGTAATGCTCCAAACCTGGGAAGAGATGCCCACCTCCTTCGTCACCTCCTCCGTGAACAGTTTGGGCAAAAAAGAAATCCTGAGCTTTATCGAGCAAGTAAATCTCAGCCTGAAACAAGAATGAGAACTACCAAGTCGAATTTACAGGTACTTTATGAAGACAATCACCTGATCGTTGTAAACAAAAGAGCCGGCGATATCGTTCAAGGGGACAAGACCGGTGACCTGCCTCTCAGCGAAATCATAAAGGAATACATCGCAGAAAAATACAACAAACCCGGCAAGGTCTTTCTGGGAGTTGTGCATCGCCTGGACCGGCCGACTTCCGGCGCTGTTGTGTTCGCCCGGACTTCCAAGGCCCTGGAACGAATGAACAAGAAATTGAGAGACCGCGACATGGAGAAAGTCTACTTGGCCCTTGTTCAAGGCCACCCTCCCGCAGAAAGAAAGACCCTCGAGCACCATTTGAAAAAGAACCCAAAGAATAACAAGTCGACGGCGTTCAAAGAACCGGGTGAAGGAACGAAAAGAGCAGTGCTGCATTATGAGACCCTCCTTCAATTGGATCTGTACAGCCTTTTGGAAATAAAACTGGAGACTGGTCGCCATCACCAGATTCGAAGTCAATTATCCGCTCACGGGTATCCGATCAAAGGCGATTTGAAATACGGTTCCAAGCGCTCCAACAAAGACGGAAGCATCCATTTGCACGCGAGAAGAATTGCCTTTGAGCACCCGGTTAAAAAGACCCCGATAGAAATTCTTGCACCCCTGCCGCCGGATCCGCTCTGGGATCTCTGCGACCCGAGACTTAGCGAAAAATAAAAATCATAGAATACAGGTTAGATGCCCGATCAGTCCCAGATCCACCATTCGGCCTTCACTCCAAAATAGGTTCCCCATTCCTTCGCTCCAGTCAGTTCCAGGTAGGGTGAATAAAGGGTTTCTTGTGCGTAGTCATTGTATCTCGCCGCCGAGATCACGAATCGAAGGTGTGGTCTTGCCCAGGTATTACGCTGCCCCGTTGGAACATAGACGGGGGCTACGCTGAATTTCAGCATGCTGGCCCAGGGATTGACACCGTCCTTGCGTTGGGAATAATGAACCTCGGTGAGAAGATGAAAATAATCCGACAGGTAGTGCTGGTTACGGATACCCACGGTGAAATCATACTTCCTGTTGTAAACCTCTCTGCCAAAAAAGGTTTTGGCCAGGCCATTGGTATCTGCAGCACCTTTGCTGTTTGTGAAGATGACATAGCCGTTGAGAGTGTACCTCTTCGAGAAGTTTAGCAAAAAATGATTGACCAGGGCAACGGAATACGCCCCCTGAAAATTCTGTTTTAAACTGTCCGGGGCACCGTAAGTAAGCCAGGTTCGGGACAGTCCTCCATCCCCACCATTCGCTATTCCGCCTCCATATCGAAGGGAGAAGTGATTGAAGGAGCCGGGAATCTCCGTTTTGATTCGACGATTGTAACGTACTCCCAATACGGCTCCGTAATCTGATGGGAAATTGAATTCTTCTTTTATCGAATCATTCTCGATCTCTCCATCTGCGTCCGCCATGCGATGAAATTCCCCGAGCAAGGTTATTTGATTGTGGTCGTCAATCTCAAAATCCTGCTCAGCCGTTATAACTAACCGTTGGCGCAAGGCCGTACTTGGCGTTCCCGTTTTGATATTCAAGTAGAAATAGGGCGGCACAGTTGATGTCGTATCCGTTGAGGCGATGTAGAGAGCCGCGAGGCGTGTCTTTTTGAACTCTACCCCAAAACCTTGACCGGAGTGATCATTGAAATAGAAATGGTCTGCAATATGAACGTCCTCACCCCTGTAAAGTCGAGCACCAACCCAAACGCTAACTCCGCTATTCTTGATGTTGCGAGCCTCCACATACATTTCCGGAATGGCAAACTCCAGGCCTCCCAGGCTATTCGAGGTACTGTTCCCGAATGTGGCCTGACTCGTTGAATACATGGCAAACCTGAGCTGGGCATAAATGCGGGTGCTGTCTCCTTCTTTGGGGATCCAATCCAGATTAGGAACAACTTCAAGGTAATCCTGCTCCTCAAGCCTCCCACCAATGCTCCCCATGTTATTCAGATTCAGGCGTCGCCCGACAGATCCCCCGTTTTCGAAGTTCCAATCTACACCCACACGGCCATAAGATCCTACGTTGACCCGCTGATTTGTAGGCATCTGATACATGATCTGTGCCCATGATCCCAGGGAAAGAAATAATAGGATAAAAGTAAAAAGCAACTGTCGGAAGCACACAGATTCCGATGAGTCGAGGCCTGGTTTCATCTCGGCGAGGGGATTAGTGATACCCAAATATAGGAAATTCAGGGTTTTTCTATCTACCCTGAGAATCCATCTCTTATCAGTTCAAGAGCTCACAGAATGTAATTGGTGTTCACAAAATTGGATTTGTTCTCGTCAAGAATGTCGTTGAGGATCTCGACGTTCAATTCGTTCTTTTTACAGGCCACAAGGGTTCTTATCGAGAAAGATCTGAGGGCGGCTCGAACACTCAAGGTACTCACAGCAGAATCCTTTCTTCCCACAAAGGGATAGACATCAGGCCCTCGTTGACACTGACTGTTGAGATTTACGCGACAAACCTGGTTTACAAGACTGTCAATCAATGGGGCCAGGGTGTCAGGGTTCTTACTGAAGAGACTTACCTGCTGGCCGTAATTCGATTTGACTATGGAATCAATGGGCTCGGAAATTTCCTTGAACGGAATGATGGGCACCACCGGGCCGAATTGCTCCTCGTGGTAGAGATCCATGTCTTCAGATACAGGATAAAGCACAGCGGGAAACACAAAGCTGCCCTGTGTTTCGCCGCCCCTCGGGTTGATGACTTCAGCTCCTTTTGACACGGCATCGTCTACCAGATCCTTGATGTATTGAGGCTTCCCGGGTTCTGGTAGCGGCGTGAGTTTCACACCTTCCTCCCAGGGCAATCCAAACTTCAGGTTCTCAACCTTGGAAACATAGCGCGCGTTGAACTCCTCGATGATGTCTTCATGAACGAAAAGCATCTTCAGGGCAGTACAGCGTTGACCATTGTACGACAAGGAGCCAAGAACGCATTCTTCCACGGCCAAATCCATATCGCAATCCGGAAGGACGATAGCCGGATTCTTGGCCTCCAGACCGAGGACCAGTCGCAATCGATTCTTCTTCGGGTGATGGCTCTGCAAAGCGTTGGCCGATTTGCTGTTTCCAATAAGAGCCAGCACCTCTACTCTACCCGTTTTCATAATCGGCGTTGCGACTTCCCTGCCCCGCCCGAACAAGATGTTGACAACACCTGGAGGAAACGCCTTGGCAAAAGCGTCCAACAAAGGCGTAATCAGTATCGCCCCGTATTTCGCCGGTTTGAAAACTGTGGTATTCCCCATGATCAAAGCAGGAATCAAAAGACAGAAGGTTTCGTTGAGCGGATAGTTGTAGGGGCCAAGGCACAATACAACGCCCAATGGTCCGCGTCTGACCTGTGCATAGACCTCGCTGTGCAATTGCATCCGGGCCGAGTTCCGGTCGAGTTCTTTGAGCTCTTCAATTGTATCGTAAATATAATCTATAGTCCGATCAAACTCTTTGCGGGAATCCGCCAGGTTCTTGCCGATCTCCCACATGATGAAATTGACCACCTCGCTTCTCTTTTCAGCCATCAAAGAAGCAAATTTTTCAACACAGGCAATGCGATCTTTGACCTTCATCGTAGCCCATTTACCCGTTCCATTGGCAAACGCGCGATTTGCTGCCTCCAGGGCCTCCATGGCTTCTGGCTCGCCCATAACCGGGAGCGTCCCCAGAACAGTAGGACTCAATTGCCCGTCTTTGTCGCGTGTGTAAACCGGTGAGAGCACGGGAGCCGTCTTGCCGCTCCATTTCCTTAGCTCTCCATCGATGAGATAGGTGTTGTAGCTCTTTTTGAAAGGCACCTGGAACTCTTCGGGAATCACTTTGTCCTGAAATATGCTCTGTACTTCTGTAGTTTTGATTTGTTGATCTTTTCGGCTCATGATTTTGATTGTTGGTATTCTTGATTCTTTTTTTCAAGTGTCAGACGAGAAGTTGAAAGAGCTGAGGCTTGTCATTGAGGTAATCTCCGTAAAAACCCAACTTTTTCATCCGGGCCACGAGAGGGCCAAAATCGCTTTTTCGCTTGAGTTCAATGCCCACAAGTGCCGAGCTTCTCGCCCTGCTGTTCTTTTTCGTGTATTCAAAAAAAGTGATGTCATCTTCTTCCCCTAAAACATCGACCACGAATTCCTTCAAGGCCCCTGCTCTTTGGGGAAAACTGACCATGAAATAATGCTTGATTCCCTCATGGAGCAAGGATCGCTCCTTGATCTCTTCCATCCTGGAAATATCGTTGTTTCCGCCACTAATGACGCAAACAACCGTTTTTCCCTTTATTTTTTCACCTACGAGATCCAACGCCGCCACAGAAAGGGCACCAGCGGGTTCGGCTACAATGGCCTTCTCATTGTAAAGCTTAAGAAGTGTCGTGCAAATCTTGCCCTCCGGTACTACGAGAACTTCATCCACTGCATCCTTGCAAATGGCAAAGGGCAGGTCCCCAATCTTTTTGACAGCCGCTCCGTCCACGAATTTATCGATCTCAGGCAGCTCAATATTCTCACCTCGCTCAAGAGAGGTCTTTAGGGAGGGGGCTCCCGATGGTTCAACACCTATGATTCGTGTATTGGGGCTCAATTCTCGAAAGACGCTTATGAGGCCCGATATAAGTCCACCTCCGCCAACGGGCACCAGGATATAATCAATCGGCTTTTGCGCATCCTCCAGCAATTCGAGCGCCACTGTGCCTTGTCCGGCTATGATCAAAGGATCGTCAAAGGGATGCACAAATTCGTAATTCATCGAACGACAGTAGTCTATCGCCACAGCGTAGGATGCGTCATAGGTATCCCCCTCGAGCCTGATCTCTACATGATCTCGACCAAACATCTCCACCTGCTGCACTTTCTGACGTGGGGTCGTGGTTGGCATGAAAATGACTCCCTTGATGCCTAAATGCTGGCAAGTCTGGGCAACGCCCTGGGCGTGATTGCCGGCACTTGAGCAAACCACCGTATCGACCTTCTTGCTCTCCACAAGGTGTGAAATCTTGTTAAAGGCCCCCCGGATCTTGTAGCTCCTGACGCGCTGCAGATCTTCGCGCTTGAAGGAGACATCTGCTCCGAGACGCTCCGAAAGATTAGGCATCCGGATAAGTGGCGTGTGCCGGACCAGTTCTTTGATTCGGTTTTGGGCCTCCCTGATGTTTTCCAGGGGCAGATATGTGTCGGTAGCAGGTATCATTTTAAAACACAAAGGCCATCGATTTTGTCAAAAAACCGATGGCCTGAGTTTGTATCGGTTAATTCGTTTACACGATTTTTGTCATGGCGGTCATTGACTCCCTGAGCTCTGATCCTATGATCTCCACCATGTGATAGCGAATCTCCTCATTGATGCGAATCAGTTCGCGATTGTCAACCCCGTTATCTCGTCCGGCGCCGTACTGGGTGCCAATAACATCTGTTTCGATTCCTTTCATGAAATCCCCCAAAAGTGGCTTGCATGCATGATCGAAAAGATAGCAACCGTACTCCGCTGTGTCCGAGATTGTTGCATTCATTTCATAAAGCTTCTTGCGCGCGATGGTATTTGCGATAAGCGGCGTCTCGTGCAGAGACTCATAATAGGCCGATTCCTCTATGATTCCAGCCTCTGTCATAGTCTCAAATGCCAGCTCAACCCCGGCACGCACAAAGGCCACCATCAGAACCCCATTGTCAAAGAATTCCTGCTCCGAGATTTCCTGATCTGAGGCAGGCGTTTTCTCAAAAGCTGTCTCTCCTGTAGCTGCTCTCCAAGTCAACAGGTTCTTATCATCGTTTGCCCAGTCTTCCATCATGGTTTTCGAGAAATGCCCTGACATGATGTCGTCCATGT
>CBDUAY010000021.1:0-25558 GCA_965365245.1 uncultured Flavobacteriaceae bacterium
TAAAACCCAACCTGATCATTGCCGGAGCATCCGCATATTCAAGAGATATAGACTTCAAGCGTTTCAGAGAAATCGCAGACAGCGTCGGAGCGATTCTTCTTGCAGACATTTCACATCCTGCAGGTTTGATCGCAAAAGGCATTCTAAGCGACCCGATGCCGCATTGCCACATCGTGACCACAACAACTCATAAAACCCTCAGGGGTCCACGAGGAGGCATCATAATGATGGGCAAAGACTTCGAAAATCCGTTTGGCGCGAAAACGCCAAAAGGAAAAGTCAAAATGATGAGCACCCTGCTCAATTCTGCTGTATTTCCAGGAATGCAGGGAGGTCCTCTCGAGCACATCATAGGGGCCAAGGCCATTGCCTTCAAAGAGGCATTGAGCGACGAGTTTTTGACCTACCAGATCCAGGTCAAGAAGAACGCAGCAGCACTGGCTCAGGCTTTTGTAGACAAAGACTATCACCTGATTTCCGGTGGAACCGACAACCACATGATGCTGATCGATTTGAGAAATAAGGGAATCACCGGAAAAGAAGCAGAGCAGGCCCTTGGAAAAGCAGACATTACGGTAAACAAGAACATGGTGCCCTTCGATGACAAATCTCCTTTCATCACCTCGGGAATCCGCATCGGATCGGCAGCGATCACGACACGTGGACTGAAGGAAGCTGACATGGTGGAGATCGTCGAACTGATCGATCAGGTGATTGTGAATTTTGAGGATGAGGAAACCCTGGAGCAGATAGCAGAACAGGTCAATGCCATGATGGAGAAAAGGCCTCTGTTCGTCTGGTAAAACCAGTTATATGATAATAATCATTTAATGGAGTAGACTTTTGCTGTATTTTTATACAGAATAATCTCTCCAAAAATGGGTGAACATTCGGTAAAAGCCATCACTACCCTTCGGGAAAGGAAAACTTTTTTATATCATTTGCTGAACGACGTCGAGGCTCTCAACCTCATGATCCAGCAGGATAAATTTGAAAAGGGCATTCAGCGCATCGGGGCCGAACAGGAGCTTTGCATTGTCGATAAGTATTTCAGACCATCCAGTAATGCGCTTCGGATTCTTGAGAAATTGAATGATCCGCATTTTACCACGGAGATAGCACTTTTTAATCTTGAAATCAATCTTGACCCTCTGGAGCTCAAGGGGGATTGCTTCTCAGAAATGCAAAAGGATCTTGAAGCCAGAATCGAGAAAGCTGATGAAATTGCCCACAGCATTGAGGAGAACAACATAATTCTGACCGGGATTCTACCGACCCTGCGAAAACGTGACCTTGTATTTGAGAACATAACTCCGTATCAGCGCTACAAGGAACTAAATGAAATTCTCAAAAAAATAAGGGGAGATGATTTCTTTCTAAAGATCAGGGGAGTAGAAGAGCTGATACTCAGCCACAAGTCGATTCTCTTCGAGGCCTGCAACACGAGTTTTCAGGCTCACCTGCAGATTCCCCTTGAAGATATGGTCGACAAATACAACTGGGCCCAGGCGATTGCAGGACCTGTGCTGGCCATCGCATCGAATTCACCCCTTCTTTTGGGCAGGGAGCTTTGGAGCGAGACACGAATCGCACTGTTTCAGCAAAGTGTTGACATTCGAAACCGGTCCTACCTCTTGAGAGAACAAAAGCCCAGGGTGTCATTTGGAAGTGATTGGATTCACGATTCGGTCATAGAGATGTACCGGGATGACGTGGTGAGATACGCACCATTGCTGACGACAAATATAGAAGAAGACGCGATGGAAGTTTTGAAGAAAGGAGGGGTTCCCAAGCTCAGGGCCATACAAATTCACAATGGGACAGTGTATAGATGGAACCGGTTGTGTTACGGACAGAATGACGGGGTGGCTCACTTGAGAATTGAGAATCGCTATTTGCCGTCAGGTCCTACCGCTGTGGATGAAATCGCAAATACAGTCTTCTGGGTAGGCCTCATGCAAGGCATGCCGGATGAATTCCGGGACCTGCCAAAGCGCTTTTCCTTCAACGAGATCAAGGAGAATTTCATCAATGCGGCCAGAACGGGAATCAATACTTATTTCAACTGGTTTGGTAAAGGACTGAGCGCCAAGAGACTGATCAGAACCCGTCTTCTGGACATTGCACGGGATGGCCTCGTTGCATCAAAGGTGTCTTCTTCAGACATTGACTATTACCTCGGAATCATTGAGAAACGCTCTGCGGAAAGCAAAACGGGCAGCAACTGGATCAAAAAAAGCAATAGTCTCTTGAAGCAAACCATGACTCGAGACATTGCCAATGCGACGCTTACGGCACATATGTACAGAAATCAGAAAGAGGGAAAGCCGGTTCACGAATGGGAAGCAGTTTATGAGAATGACATTCTCAATCTGGACATGAGCATCACCAAGCTGGAAAAGTACATGACCACTGAGGTTTTTGTAGTTAACGAGGAAGATCTCGTCGAATTGGTGGCCAAGGTCATGCGATGGAAGAATATTCATCACATACCTGTCGTGAACCGGGACAACAAAGTCACGGGAATAATCACCAGCACCAATTTGGAGCAGATCAAGGGCCAGGATCAGAAATTGATTGTAGCCCGTGACATCATGGTCAAGGATATCGTTACGGCAGGATCAAATATTTCAATCGAAGAGGCAAATAAGCTTATGATCGAGAAAGGAATAGGTTGCCTTCCCATTATTGAGCTCGGAGAGCTTGTCGGAATCCTGACCCGTCATGACCTTGTCAAAATCATTCAGTCAAAAAGCGAAGAATGAACAGAACAGAGCTGAAACCGAGTAATGCATATACCGATGAAAGGCGCATCATTGGTGAAGTCCTAGGCTCGGAAAACGGGCCAACCATGGTTGTTTTTTCAGGAATTCACGGGAATGAGAAAGCGGGTGTCCTCGCAACTGAAAAAGTTCTGGCACGCATCAGGGAGGAGAATTTATACTTCAAAGGAAATGTTCATTTTATTTTGGGCAACATATCGGCACTGAATCAGGATGTGCGGTTCAAAGATGCTGACCTGAATAGGATATGGACCCCAGACAAGATCAATGATCTTAAGGATGAGTCTTTTCTTATGGATTCCGAAACCCGGGAGCAGATACAGATTTATGCCCTGATTAAGGAGATACTCAGCACAGAAAAAGGACCTTTCTATTTTCTTGACCTGCACACAACGTCATCCCCGTCTGTTCCTTTTATAACGATCAGCGACTCGCTTAATAACAGAAAGTTTGCCTCGCATTTTCCGGTTCCGGTTGTCTTGGGCATCGAGGAATACCTGGAAGGCCCATTGTTGACTTTCATCAATGATCACGGCTACATCGCACTGGGATTTGAGGGAGGACAGCATACAGACCCCGAATCGGTGATCAATTGCGAATACTTCATTTGGAAGTCACTCGTGCATTCGGGTTGCATCGATCGCGGCCAGGTGAAGGATTACGATAAATACAGGGATCATTTCGCAAGTCTTTGTTGCAGCCATCAGTTTTTTGAAATCACATATCGCTATGCGCTTTCCAATGGCCAGGATTTCGTGATGAGACCGGAGTTTGAGAATTTCGAAACCATACATAAAGATCAGCTTTTGGCCTTTTCCAGAGGGATGGAAATTCGCGCCGAGCACAAGGGGCGAATATTTATGCCGCTTTATCAAAAACAGGGGGAAGATGGTTTTTTCATCCTCAGGAAAATATCACGTTTCTGGTTGGAGTTCTCCAAGGTGGCACGCACCTGGAAGATCAATAATTTTTTACGTCTCATTCCCGGTGTGAATCAGGATCCCGAGAACGAATTCATTCTTTTGGTCGATCCCAAAATCGCCAGATTCCTTGCCAAGGACATTTTTCACTTGTTCGGATATCGTCAGCAGATTTTCAAGGATGACAAGATGCACTTTATCAAGCGCGACAGGAAACGAACTCAAATGCTGTAATAACTGAAGTAGTTTTTTATGATGCCCCTGGCATAACGGCTGGCTATGTCGTTGGCAAACCTGGGAAAGTCGATGTGCGAATTGTCATTTGCCTTGTCAGATATGGTTCTCACTATGTTAAAAGGTATTTTGTACTCGTAGCATACCTGAGCTACGGCAGCTCCTTCCATTTCGACACACAGAACCCCTGGCAGATCGGAGCCAATTTTTTCGATTTGTGACTCTTTGGAGATAAACTGGTCACCACTGGCCACCGCGCCCAAAAGGTTGTTGGGTTGGGTTATCCCAAAGCGATCAGGCTCATTTGATTTAAAGTGGTTCTGCAGGTCGCTCAGAAACATCGAAGTGGCCTCGAGGAGCATTTGGTTTCTCTCGGGATTGGTCTCAAAGTATTTTTTGCCAAGCAACGGAACTTCAAAAGGTTCAACCAAAGGACTGGCATCCATGTCGTGCTGGTACATGCGGTCTCCGATAACCACATCCCCAATTTCCAATTTGGGATCCAGGGCTCCAGCCACCCCGGTGAAGAGAATCTCACTGACTTCGAAGTCTGTAATCATATGCGTAGCCGTGGTAGCAGAAGCGACTTTCCCCCAACGCGAGAATACAAGAACAACTTCTTTGCCCCAAAGATTGCCCAGGTAATAAGAACGCATTCCCCTGACAACCTTTTCTGTTACCTCTAATTCGTGAATAAGGGTCTCGATCTCCTCGCGCATGGCGCTCATGATTCCTATTGGCATGCTAAATGGGTTAGTGATTCAAACGATTTTTCCGTCTCTCATCTCCAGTTTTCTGTCAGCCATTTCGGCTAGTTCCTCATTGTGAGTGACAATGACAAAAGTTTGCCCAAACTTGTCGCGCAATGTAAAGAACAACTCGTGGAGGCTCTTCGACGAGCTCGAATCGAGATTTCCGCTGGGTTCGTCGGCAAATATCACATCTGGTTTGTTGATAAGAGCCCGGGCTACGGCAACGCGTTGTTGCTCGCCCCCGGACAGCTCACTGGGTTTGTGATCTACCCGATCCGAAAGACCCAAAAATGTGAGGATTTCCAGGGCTTCATTTTCGACTTCACTACGGGATCTGTTTGCAATGAACCCGGGAATGCATACATTTTCGAGTGCTGTGAACTCAGGCAGTAGCTGGTGAAACTGAAATATAAAGCCGACATGCCTATTTCTGAATTTCGAGAGGGCCTTGTCGTTAAGTTGATTGATTTCGACATCGTTGATGATCAGAGAGTTCGATTCGGTTGCCCTGTCGAGTGTCCCAAGGATTTGAAGCAAGGTCGTCTTACCCGCTCCGCTAGGTCCTACTATGGCTACAATTTCACCTTTCTCAATGTGAAGGTTCACACCTTTCAAAACTTCAAGATCACCAAATTTTTTATGAATGTTACTCGCTGTAATCATGGTAAGGGCTATGGGGGTGAAAATACACAAAAAAACCCAATGATGATCTGAGGGGTTACCACAGTTTTATTTACTTTTGTAATCGACACAATTAATCTAAACAAGAATGAATTTACACGAATACCAGGGAAAAGATATACTCAATAGCTTCGGCGTCAAGGTCCAGAGAGGCATAGTTGCCGACAATCACAAAAAGGCAGTTGAGGCCGCCAAGCAGCTCGCTGCTGAAACCGGAACAGGATGGTGGGTCGTAAAAGCTCAAATCCATGCCGGTGGTCGCGGAAAAGGGGGAGGAGTGAAATTGGCCAAGTCGTTGGAGGAGGTCGAGAGCATTTCCAAGGGTATCATTGGTATGATGCTGAAAACGCCACAGACCCCGCCCGAAGGAAAGAAAGTAAACCAGGTATTGATCGCAGAGGATGTTTACTATCCGGGTCAAAGCGAACCTGAAGAATATTATATGTCGGTACTGTTGAATCGTTCCAGCGGCAGAAACATGATCATGTATTCTACAGAAGGGGGGATGGACATAGAAACCGTTGCCGAGGAAACTCCGCATTTGATCTTTACCGAAGAAATTGACCCAAGCACGGGTCTTATGCCCTTCCAGGCTCGAAAGATCGCATTCAACCTGGGCCTTTCCGGTAAGGCATTCAAGGAAATGGTCCGTTTCGTGACAGCTCTTTACAGAGCCTACGTCGAGTCCGACTCATCCCTTTTTGAAATCAACCCGGTATTGAAGACATCAGATGATATGGTGCTGGCTGTTGATGCCAAGGTGACACTTGACGACAATGCGCTATTCAGGCATAAGGACTATCTCGATTTGAGAGATTTGCGTGAAGAGAACCCCATCGAAGTTGAAGCCAACGCGGTCGGTCTTAACTATGTGGATCTGGATGGAAACGTTGGATGCATGGTAAATGGAGCAGGGTTGGCCATGAGCACAATGGACCTTATCAAACAATCGGGAGGAGAGCCCGCAAATTTCCTGGATGTCGGAGGTACGGCAGACGCAGAACGGGTGGAGACCGGTTTCAGGATTATCATGAAGGATCCCAACGTCAAAGCCATCCTGGTTAACATATTTGGAGGAATCGTTCGTTGTGACAGGGTAGCACAGGGCATAGTGGATGCCTATAACAACATGGGAGACTCGATCCATATTCCCATAATCGTTCGTTTACAAGGCACAAATGCAGTCGAAGCCAAAGAGCTTCTAGATGCGAGCGGACTGGATGTCATTTCTGTAGTTGAGTTCAAAGAAGCAGCGGATAAAGTACAGGAAGTACTTTCATGAGTTGATATCTGTCAAAAATACAGAACCATGAATTGAGATTCCCGGGCCATTGGTCCGGGAATTTTGTTTTTGCAAACCTTTATTATCCCGGTCAAAAGCTGCTGAATTGCCAAATGTTTGGATTTAAAGGTGAATCCGAAAAACTGGGATATTCGTGGAATTCCACAAGAAAGTGGTGAAATATTGATGTTTTTCAACTACCCGTTTTCCGTTAAAGCGATCGGTGTGAAAAGAAAAGTTCATCGAAATTCGAGAGTAGTTGCTGAAAATAACATTTCAGAGCAAATATCACAGACTTACTGTAATGTACTGGCAAACAATGTGATAATTGGAATTAATTTGATTTTTTAGACTCAAATATCTCACTACCTGTTTTCAGTGATTTTGTAAAATCCCGTTTTTGGGGATTGTTTGGCATTCCAATTCTGCTTTACATTTGGAGTATGATTTGACCGCGAGATCAGATCCTTCTTTAACAGACAATTATTCGGAAAGCAAAATTTAATATATGAGGTAAAACTACTTTTCTCTTCTTGTTCAGATTCTACAGGCAAAGTTGCCTGATCTTCTAAAAAGGCTCCAAAAGCCTGACCCAAGAAACCGAAATCAGTTGAACCTTTTCGCTTCTCCGCTCACCGGCAGTTTTCCCATTTTTGAAATAAACTTTAGAGTTGAACAGTATAAACCTAAATATTTCAATTATGAAAAAGATAACTTTAATCCTCGGTCTGACTTTAATGAGCCTTACAGGGTACGCTCAGCAGTCACAAAGCGAAACAAACACTTTTCAAAACCAAGAACGCGAATCATCTTACATTATTGTGCTAGATGACACCGAAGTAGATGGCAACATTGAATTGCTGTTAAATGGCAGCGATCTTCATGTTGATGATTTTGCTCCTGAGCAGTTGCACGAACTTGTGCACGATGAGCAGGAAGACTTCGGACTGGAAGGAAAACTGGTAGAAGGAGCCTATTCCTATAACGAGTATGCAATCAATCACAAGCCAGGAGATCGAGCAACCGTAGCTACTTCCTAGTTGCACTGCAAAAGTTATCTTCCCTAAGTACGATTGAAAACACGATAAACCTTAAAACATATTAAACCTTAAAGATTTAAAATCACAAGCCATGAAAAAGACATTCTTAATTATCGCCTTAGCCCTATCAGGAACAACACTATTCGCTCAGGATGCGGGCCAAAAAGAAAAAGTAACCAAGTACGTGACGACTTTTCCGAATGGGGAAGAAGCCATCACCATTACCGACAGATCTTCAGCTGAGAGTTTGAAACTCGCTTCAGCGGACAACTTTTACAAGTATGAGATTTTAGATTCTTCAAATCACGAATTGGTACACGGATCTGATAACCGCGGCAAGGTATGTGACATCGACAAGAGCAAACTCGAAGAAGGAACATACACTTTGAAAGTATACACTGCCGACTTTGTCATCACCTCTGACATCACAATTGCCAATGAGGCCGAAGGAGTAATTCAGTAATACTGAAGTTCCTCGAGGAGACAACACAAAAAAAAGGGACAAAAAAAGGGACAAAAAAAGGGATCAAAAAAAAGGGAAAAACCAAATTGTAAAACAAAAAACACAAAGCCATGAAAAAGACACTTTTAATCGCAGCAATTGCCATGATCGGCACTTCTGCCTTCGCACAAACCAATACTGACAAACAATCTGAAAAAATCACCAAGTATGTGACGACTTTTCCCAACGGGGAGGAAGCAATTACCATCACCGACAAATCGACTTCATCCAAGTTGCAGCTGTCATCTGCAGACAATTTCTACAAGTACGAGATCCTGGAGACCGCCAACCACGAGCTGGTTCACGGATCGGCGAACAGGGGTAAAATCTGCGACATTGACAAAACAAAACTGGATGAAGGGACATATACGCTCAAAGTATACACAGACGATTTCGTAATTACTTCTGACATCACCATCGACAAAGAAGGAGAAGCAACCGGCGCATAAGTCTATCCGTAAATCCATAAAGATGAATAATATATTCAAGCTAACTCTAATGCTTGTCGGATTTATGGGATTTTCACAGAGCGTAAAACAGAAAGAGAAAAGTGTCACAGTGACCTTGGAAAATGGAGACGAATCCATTATGATCACTCAAGGAAAACAGGCTAATTTGCTTAGACTGACCTCACATAACCAAACCGATCGATTTGAAGGTCTTGAACTTTCCAATCACGAGGTAGTCCATCAAAGAGAGCTCCCGGGCATAGACCCGGGGCTCGACAGCCTGACGCAAAGATACTTGCAATACAGCGTTTATCGCGAGGAAGAGACCAGCCCGGAAGGGTCTGATGAAGACAGTGAATCCTAAAAGAGAAGCCAAAGGGAATTAATATTATAGCCATGAAAACCAAAACTCCATTCAAAAGTTTGATTCTATTTACGATTAGTGTGCTTATTTCAAGTGCACAAGTGCAGGGCCAGTCTTTCGACAGTCTGGATCAAAACCCACAGGATATTGCCTATTTCCGTCCGGGAGAAAAGAGCAAACCACAGGTGAAGGTGGTCTATGGAAGGCCAAAAGCACAAGACGATGTCGTCTTTGGAACCCAGGTGCCTTTCGGTGAGATTTGGGAAACAGGCAGCAACGAATCTACGGAAGTTCAATTCTTTTGTGATGTGATGTTCGGAAACAAGTTTGTGAGAGCTGGAAAGTATGTTCTGTATACAATACCGGACAAAAATTACTGGACCATAATTCTCAATGATAAAACAGATACCTACGGGGCCCATTTTTACGATCCCGAATACAACGTAGCCAAAATCGAAGTGCCTGTTCAGAAGGGAAGCAAGCTGGATGTCTTTTCGATTGGCTTTAACACGAAAGACTACGGTACGCAAATGACACTGGCCTTTGCAAGGACACGGGTAAAAATCCCGCTTTACACAGAAGAAAGTTTAATATCCAAAATATAATTATTGATTGACGCGTCTCCGGGTGCTTGGATTTGATGCCATTCTGCCAAAGATTCGGGGAATTCAAAAAAAAGGGGAATTAATTTGAAAATGGGTTTGTCTGAATTTCAGATGAACCTATTTTCATATGTATTCATGGTGTATACGCAACGATCCTTCTTTCCAAACCACTTATACCTGTTTTTGGCCACAAAGTCATAAAGTTTGTCCCGTTGTATTTTGGGCAAAAATCGGAACGCTGTGGCTAAATTCCAGGGAAATCCCAACCCGGCTGCAATTCTCAGAACAGCATCTGATTTTTCGTGTATTTGTCCGTTCTCAACTAGCAAGATGGAATTCATTTCTCTAATTTTGTAATTCAGGTGTAACAAAAGTTTTTCGGAAGCGTCTGATTGAAGGGAAGAGAATAGGAACTGTTCCCTGGAGTCGTGCTTCAATATGAAGCGAACAGATGAGTTACAGAGATTGCAGATTCCGTCGAATAGAACGACCGATCTGTCTTGTGGAAGTTGCATGGCACGAAATTATAAAAGATATTGTTAGGAATCAATTAAAGTCACCATATGATCGTATTTAAAAATGTACACAAGTCCTATCCGATGGGTAAGGAATCTCTGCACGTTCTCAAAGGCCTGGATCTCGATATCAAGGAAGGTGAGTTCGTCTCCATCATGGGGTCTTCAGGTTCAGGTAAGTCGACTATGCTCAACATCATTGGTTTGCTCGATTCGCATGATGAAGGTGAATACTACCTGAACGGTCAGTTGATCGAAAAATTGGATGAGAAGAAAGCCGCCGTGTTGAGAAACAAGTTTTTGGGCTTTGTGTTTCAATCCTTCAATCTGATCAATTATAAAACTGCTTTGGAAAATATTGCGCTCCCTCTTTACTACAAAGGGGTTGGGCGTAAAGAAAGGAATAAGATCGCCTTTGAATACCTGGAAAAAGTAGGTCTTGGAGATTGGGCGAACCACTTGCCCAGTGAGCTCTCGGGAGGTCAGAAACAAAGAGTGGCTATTGCCCGGGCCTTGGTCACTAAACCTAAAGTCGTCCTTGCGGATGAACCTACGGGAGCCCTGGATTCTGTCACCTCAAAACAGGTCATGGAGCTTTTAAGAGAAATCCACCAGGAAGGAATGACCATTGTCGTAATTACGCACGAAGAAGACATTGCGGCTCAAACCGAACGTGTTGTCAGGCTCAAAGACGGTCTGATCATGAGTGACGAACAAGTCGAAATGGCTTAAGAACATTATTTCCCCTTAAAGATGTTTGATATTGATCGCTGGCGCGAAATTTTTCAGTCCATTGGAAAGAACAAGATGAGAACCTTTCTGGGTGCCTTTACCGTGGCCCTGGGAATATTCATATTTACTGTGCTCTTCGGAATGGGCAATGGCCTGAAAACCACTTTTAAGTCCTTCTTTGTAGATGACGCGACTAATGTGATCTACATTTATCCGGGCAACACCTCGGAAGCCTACAAAGGATTCAAGGAAGGGCGCAGGATCCAATTGAAGAACGATGACATTGATGATCTCCGCGAAGTTTTTGGCGATAAGATCGAGTATTATTCTGCACGCGTATACAAAAGTGCGCAAGCCTTGTTCGAAAATGAGACGGGCAACTACAGCATCAGGGGAGTTCATCCCCAGCATCAGTTTTTGGAAAACAACATAATGATCGAGGGTCGGTACATCAACGAAAACGATGTTATCAATAAGACCCGGGTCACCGTCATAGGGAGACTGGTTGAGGAAGATCTCTTCAAGAAAGAGAAGGCCCTTGGCAAGTTTCTCGAGCTCAATGGAATCACCTATAAGGTTGTGGGCGTTTTCAAAGACGCAGGAGGGGACAATGAGGAAAGAATGATCTATACACCCGTATCCACGACCCAGCTTGTGCATATGAACACCGACCACATCGATCACATCTCCTTGTCGTACAACAGGGCCATCGGGGTGAACGGGGCAAGAAAGTTGGCGTCAGACATTTCTAAGTTTTTAAAAGAGAAGCATTACATCTCTCCCAAGGATCGAAGCGGAATCTTCATTCGTTCAGTGTTCGAGAATTTCGAGCAGAACATGCAGTTCGCAAACGTACTTCAATTAATAGTTTTATGGATTGGAATTGGAACCCTCTTTGCCGGGGCCATTGGTATTGGAAACATCATGGTTTTCGTGGTCAAGGAGCGAACCAAGGAATTGGGAATCCGCAAAGCTCTTGGGGCAACACCAGGATCGATAGTAGGTCTGATTCTCCAGGAATCTATTTTCATAACGGCTTTAGCCGGCTATTTAGGTCTGATCGTTGCAGTATTCACTTTGAGCAGCATCGGCAACAGTCTTGAAGACTATTTCATAACGGATCCGCAGGTCAATACGAGCACCGTGGTCAGCGCAACCGTGATTCTGGTGCTTGTAGGGGCAATCGCAGGGTATGTGCCCGCCCGTAGAGCAGCAAAAATTAAACCGATCGTAGCCCTTGCGGATGATTAAATGATATAAGCAATGAAATTCATTTTTGACAGAGATACCTGGCAGGAGATTTTTGGCTCGATTAAGAAGAGCAAGCTGAGAACCGCGATTACGATCATCGGTGTTCTTTGGGGTATTTTTCTCTTCATCACCTTGCTTGGGGCTGCCCGAGGCATGGAGAATGGATTCGACCGCGAGTTCAAGAACCTCGCTACAAACAGTATTTTTCTTTGGTCACAGCGAACCAGCATGCCACATAAGGGATTTCAAAGAGGGCGATGGCACAGCCTAAAGATTCAGGACGTGGCTGCCATTAAAAAGCAAGTTCCTGAGATCGCATTTGTAGCCCCGAGAAACGTGAAGGGGGTATTTGGGGACTCACCTGCAACAGTTAAGCGAAACACTAACTCAAAAACCTACAAGCTTTTTGGAGATTACCCGATCCTGGACAATGTAAATAAGGTAAAGTTGATTGACGGAAGATTTATCAATGTGAATGACATTGACAAAGAAAAGAAGGTGGCCATCATAGGAGAAAAAGTAGTCGACGAGCTTTTTGAAAATGATGAGCAGGTCGTCGGAAACTATGTTGAGATCAATGGCAGCTTTTTCCAGGTAGTCGGGGTATATAAGGAAAAAACGGGTGGCAGCTTCGAGGCTGACGACTCAATCTATATCCCATTTACGACCTATCGAAGGATAAACAACATGGGAGACAACATTGGCTGGATGGTGATCGCGGCATATCCGGAAGCCGATATTCTCGAGGTTGAAAAGGATGTCAAGACAGTCTTAAAGAGAAGGCACAGTGTTCATCCAGAAGACGACCGAGCATTTGGGTCATTTAATTTTGGGGAAGCATTCAAGAGAATCACGGGTTTCGTAAAGGGCATAAAGTTTCTCACATGGTTCGTTGGACTTGCTACCCTGATAGCCGGGGTGATCGCCATCGGAAGCATATTGCTGATCACAGTCAAAGAGCGAACCAATGAGATTGGGATTCGTCGTGCCTTGGGAGCAACACCTGCCAATGTGAAAGGCATGATCGTTCTTGAATCCATTTTCCTTACACTCATCGCTGGAATCCTTGGATTCATATTTGCCGGTGGGGTATTGATGCTGATCAATTCAAGTACCCAGGATATCGATTTCCCGTTTACAAACCCAACCGTGAATATTCCGATTGCCGTGGGTGCCATCCTGGCTCTGGTGATCTTCGGGAGTTTGATTGGGATGATACCCGCTCAGCGTGCTGTTAAAATACGACCGATAGAGGCGTTAAGAGAAGAATAAGATTAATCAAATTATATAAACTCGATGAAAAAAATTATCATATTTTCTATCATAGGCCTTGCGTTCATAGCCGTTTTGGTCTGGTTCGGTAAAATGAATAGTAAATCCCCGATCCAGTTTGAGACCGAGAAGCCTTTCAAGACCAACATTGTTCGAAAGACGGTCGCGACAGGAAAAGTCACTCCCGTGGAAGAAATTGAGATCAAGCCCCAGGTTTCAGGGATCATTGATGAAATATACCTCGAAGAGGGCGTACAAGTCAAAAAGGGGGATTTGATCGCCCAAATCCGGGTTGTGCCCAATGAGCAGGCGCTGGCCAGTGCACGTGGTCGAGTGAACAAGATGAAGCTCCAGCTCGACAATTCTCAGATTGTTTACAACAGAAATAAAAAGTTATTCGACAGTGGCGTGATTTCCAAGGGCGACTTCGAAGTCATCGAATTGAATTACAACCAGGCTAAGGAAGACCTGATCAATGCGCAGAATGATTACAAAATCATAAAGGAAGGTTCAACCGGGGCTTCCGGAATGGCCAATACAATGATACGAGCCGAAGTCGATGGAACCATTTTGGAAATCCCTGTAAAGGTAGGCTACCAGGTCATTCAGAGCAATAACTTCAATGCCGGAACCACTATTGCCTCCATTGCGGACATGACCAAAATGATCTTTGAAGGTAAGGTGGATGAAGCCGAGGTCGGTAAAATCAAGAACAACACGGATCTTGAAATCTCATTGGGAGCCATACCCGACAAGACGTTTCCGGCAAGGTTGAATTTCATAGCACCTAAGGGCACAGAGGAAAATGGCGCGGTACAATTCACGATTAAAGCCGATGTGACCCTGGACGAAAACTATTACCTCAGGGCAGGATACAGCGCTAATGCCGAGATTATTCTTGAGGAGAAAGACAGTGTTCTCAGTATCAGAGAAGCCCTGCTGAAGTTTGACAAAGAAACAGAAAAGCCCTATGTCGAAGTCAAGACGGGAGAAGATGCATTTGAGAGACGCGATCTTGAACTTGGAATCTCTGATGGCATCAATGTGGAGATAATTTCTGGGGTGACCATGGAGGACGAAATCAAAATCTGGAACAAAACAGAAAAACCAGAAGAAGAGGAAGAAGAAGCCGAAGACAGTGAATAATTGAACTTTCCTTCAAAATAATGACATTTATCAATGGCTTTTTAATTTTTTTTCTTGAAATTTATAGTGTTAATAATTATAAGGATTTTAAGCCATGGAGACAAAATTAGTTTATTTAAGTGATTTGAAATTTAATTTGAAGGTTTGGAAAGCTGAATTGAGATTTCACCGTAAAGAAATGGAGAAATTTGAAAAGAAGCTGGAAGCCATAGCCAAAAGAAACCCTGGGGTAGAGGCAATGGCTCCTTTGGAAAGCTTTCAAAATAAGATCATCCGAGAGAAAGAAGTTATTGGTAGAATGCTTCAGAGAATACGAATGAAGAGAAAGATCATCGAATCTGGAGACCTTTCTGAAGAAATGGACACTCGTTTGAGAAACCAATCGACTTCTATGAGGGATGATATGAAGACCTACATCAAATTGCATTATGAACTGAAGGAAGACCTGATGGACTACTTGCTCCGCTGGCTGTAACCATAAAAAAAAGCCCCGCTGTTGCGGGGCTTTTTTTATGCGAATTGATCGGCTACTTTTTCTGCTTTTCTGGATTGGCTGTAGTCGTAAAAACCTTCTCCAGCCTTCACGCCCAATTTGCCCGCACGAACCATATTGACGAGCAGTGGACAGGGAGCATACTTCGATTGGCCAAAACCATTATGAAGCACCTTCATGATCGAGAGACAAACATCCAGTCCGATAAAGTCAGCCAATTGCAAAGGTCCCATCGGATGCGCCATACCCAATTTCATCACAGTGTCAATTTCTGTCACCCCGGCAACACCTTCGTGCAAAGTTAGGATGGCCTCATTGATCATGGGCATGAGTATTCTATTTGCGACAAATCCCGGGTAGTCATTCACTTCAACGGGAATTTTACCCAGTGTCTTGGATACGTTCATGATGAGCGCAGTTACTTCATTTGAAGTGGAATAGCCCCGAATGATCTCGACAAGTTTCATAATTGGCACCGGGTTCATGAAATGCATTCCGATGACCTGTTCAGCGCGTCCGGTGGCCGCAGCTATTTCGGTAATTGAAATAGAGGAAGTATTCGTTGCCAAAATGGAGCCCTCAGGTGCAAATTTGTCCAGGTCTTTGAAGATGGCTTTTTTGAGTTCGACATTCTCGGTTGCCGCTTCAACAATGAGCTCGGCATTGGATACGCCTTCCTCTAAAGACGTGAAGGTGCTGATCCGATCCAGGGTGGCCGTTTTAAGGCCGGGATCAATCTTCTCGCGAGCCACCATTCGATCAAGGTTCTTCTCAATGTTCGACATCCCCCGGTTAAGGGCATTCTCCGAAATATCGATAAGATTTACTTCATATTCGTGCTGAGCAAAGACATGAGCGATTCCATTGCCCATGGTTCCTGCTCCGATTACCGCTATTTTTTTCATTGGCCTGGTATTATTTAAAAATTCAATCACGTGGTGGCATAGTGCCGAAAACGTGGTCCCAGAAGGGCGTGCTTACTCCAAAAGCTTTGTTGGGATACTTGTAATGGTGCAGGCTGTGGTGCTTCCAGATGTACTTAAAACGCTTGGGAGGCTTCACGACATGCGTTGCCCTGTGCAAAAAAGAATAAAGGAGGTAGCCAAGAAAGAATCCGGGAAAGAAAGCCCAGGTGTAATTGCCGTAACCCAAAAGAGAAAAAATTGCATAAAAGATCAAAAATAGTGCGGAAGCCATGATCAGACCCGGAACCGGAGGCATAAGCAGCCTTTCTGTGTCTCTGGGGTACAAGTGATGAGACCCGTGCATGATAAAGTGAAAACGTTTGACAAACTTGTTGTCAGAGATCCAGTGAAACAAGTATCGGTGCAGCAAATACTCCGCTAAGGTCCAAATGAACAAGGCAAAAACAAAAAAGCCGACAAAAGTCAAGGCGTCGATTCCGCGCACAGCTATGGCATAATAGATCAGAAATGCGATGACTGATCCGTAGACAATGATGTTCTGGGTCAACGAGGTTCTGGTCAAACTCTCCAAAAAAGGATTCTTAAAAATGGTTGCAGAACCTCTGTGGTGCTCTGTGGTTACTTTTAATGGCATGACTCGTTTTGTATTAATTCTTTTGATTTAAAAATTATCTATTATTTGATAAGCCAGCTTCAGTGCCTCGGTTCCCTGGCGCAGGGATACAATTGGAGTTGTGTTGTCCTCAATGGCTCGCGCAAAAGACTCGAGCTCATCAAGTATGGCATTGTTCTGAACGACTTCAGGGTTTTCGAAATAGATCTGCTTTTTCACTCCCTCTGCATTTTGAAGTATCATCGCAAATTCGTCGGGGTCTTGCGGTGCATCCTTCATGCGAACCACCTCATTTTTTTTCTCCAAAAAATCCACAGATATGTAAGCGTCTTTTTGAAAGAACCGTGACTTGCGCATGTTTTTCAACGAAATTCTGCTCGAAGTAAGGTTGGCTACGCAGCCATTTTCAAAAACGATTCGGGCATTGGCGATATCGGGTGTATCACTGATCACAGATACCCCGCTTGAGCGCACCTCTTTGACAGGAGAGTTCACCACGCTGAGAATGATGTCCAGATCATGAATCATAAGGTCCAAAACTACGGGGACATCAGTGCCTCTGGGATTGAATTCGGCCAATCGATGAGTCTCGATGAACATCGGATTGTGAATCTTGTCTTTGACGGCCAAAAAGGCAGGATTGAAGCGCTCAACATGCCCCACCTGTCCTTTTACACCGTGTGTCTTCACCAAATCACGAATTTTTTCCGCCTCCTCGACGGTATTGGTGATCGGTTTCTCGATGAAAATGTGCTTTCCTTTCTCGATAGCGATCCTGGCACAATCAAAATGATTGAGGGTAGGCGTGACGATGTCAACGACATCAACCTCGTCGATAAGAGCCTCAAGACTTTGGAAGCGCCGGTAGCCAAATTCTTCCGACACTGAATTCGCATTCTCATCACTGGGATCGTAGAATCCGGCAAGCTCAAATTTCTCCGACTGCTTAAGCAGCTTTAAATGAATCTTTCCTAAATGACCTGCTCCTAGTACACCTGCTTTAAGCATGTTGAATTTTTTTTCAAATGTACGAAAACAGCTAAAGAATTGAAATGAAGTAGGTAGTTTTTAATATGTGAAAAAAGTTGATCTATTCTCGCACTACCACGGCAATTTTCTTGCCATCAGGACTGATCGCCAATCGGCTGAACCCGCTGAGTTGGAGGTCGCTTTCAATGATCACCGGCAGCCAGTCTTTTGAGATCTCAGATCTAAACCAAAAAAGTCCGGTCTCATTGCCCATAAGTATGCTCCCAGATCGCGTCCAAACGAGATCCTGTGAGTCTTCTAAAGCATCGGTAATATAAACGGGGTCCGATTTTGCCGGATCGATCGCATAGATTTCAGGGCTGCCATGGTCAAGGCTGATGTAGCTCATTTTCCCTTGGAATGCAGTTGCTGAAGGCGGTATTTTCTGAAGCGACCGGCCAATATTTTTCTCTATGGGATAGCGAATATCGTATTTGAAATTGCTGACCTGCAGGGTTTCAACATCCCCAATAACAAAGGAAACCAGTGTCTTATCATCGAACCAGAGGTAATATCCTACCCTGAGATCAGGCAGCATGATTTCTGGCGGCTTTTTCTTGTACGCGTATTTGTAGAGGTACTGTGTGTTGTCTTCGTTGAGGCGCACGCAAGTGAAATACTTCTTTTTTTTGGGAAAGGGGGCAGGGGAGTACTCGCTGTCAGGCGTGTTGGTGATCCAGGTCCTGTATCCTTCACTCAAATTATACTGAGCAATATCGGTTTGACCTTCTCGCTCCGAAGCAAACATTATGGACTGGCCGTCTTCCGTAAACATGGGTTGATTGTCGTAGCCCGGATTGGAAGAGATGTTGATCGGATCGCTAAGGCGGATGATCGTGTCGTTCTCAAACAGATTGAAGACGTAGATTTCACTGGCTTCCTGGGCCAAGGCAAAGGCACAGCACAATGACATCAAAATTGAGGGGATAATTTTGATTGACATGGATAAAAATATTAAGCTATTCAATCTCAAAGATAGTCGATCGAGCAGACAAAAAAAAATCTCCGGTCCAAACAACCGGAGATTCTTATTCATCATTGAGAATCTCGATCAGAAACAGTATTTGTTGTTTTCGATCACAATACCCGCTATGGTTTTTCGCAATTCGATTGGATTGGGCATGTTCGTGTATTTGGTAAAACGCTTCAAGCCCATCATCATCATACGCTGCTCATCTCCTTCAGAAAAATAGGAAATAGCTTCTCGTCCCATGTCACCGGTCTTATTGACCGCATTGTAAAGGTTCAGCTTCGCCATGGCAATTTGTCCCTTCGCATCAGCTTCAGATTTCATCAAGGCCACTTTTTCTGCCTTCAAAAGAGCGCTTTCGGCCATGTAAATTTCGATTAGAACTTCTGCCGCAGCCAGAATCAATTGCTGGTGCTTCTCGAGTTCCATGCCAAAAGTTTCCACGGCTTTGCCGGCAATCATCAAGAATGCCTTCTTCAAATTGCTCAAGACTGCTTTTTCTTCTGAGAAAAGAGCCGAATAATCTGGTGTGTCAAAGGATGGGATTGCCATCAGGCTTTTGCCTACCTCCATGGCAGGGGTCATCAAGTCAATTTCCCCACGCATGGCCTTTTTCAACAACATTCCAATGGTGAGCAACCTGTTGATTTCGTTGGTTCCCTCATAGATGCGTGTAATTCTCGCATCGCGCCAGGCGGCCTCCATAGGCGTCTCCTTTGAGAACCCCATGCCTCCAAAGATTTGAATTCCCTCGTCTGTAACGAATTGTGAGGTTTCCGACCCGTATACCTTCAAAATGGCAGCTTCAATTGCGTATTCGCTGAAAGCTTCCAATTCAGCTTCCTGGTGAGACTTGCCTGATTCAAGAAGGGAGTCAATGTAATTCTGAATGTCTTTAGCAGCTCTGTATGAACCGGCGTCAATCACAAAGGTGCGCGTGCTCATTTCCGCCAGTTTCGCTTGTATGGCACCAAAGCTTGAAATCGGTTGTTTGAACTGAATGCGCTCGTTGGCATAGCGAACTGATTCCGTGAGGGTTCTTCTGCTGGCATCCAGGCAGGCTGCGGCCAACTTGATGCGACCTACGTTCAAGGAGTTCAGCGCGATCTTGAATCCATTGCCCCGCTCTGAGAGCATGTTCTCCGCTGGTATCTTCGTATCGTTGAAGAATACCTGGCGGGTAGAAGAGGAAGTGATTCCCAATTTCTTTTCTTCTTCACCAAAGGTTACCCCATTTGGGTTCTCTTTATCGTATTCCATGAGGAATCCAGTTATGTTCTTGTCATCCTCGATTCGGGCAAAGACAATGAAGATTTCTGCAAAACCTGCGTTGGAGATCCACATCTTCTGCCCGTTGATCAGGTAATGTTTGCCATCCTCTGAGAGTGTTGCCGTTGTCTTTCCCGAGTTGGCGTCACTCCCCGCTCCGGGTTCTGTGAGGCAATAGGCTCCAAATTTCTCGCCTGCAGTAAGGGCCGGGAGGTATTTGTTCTTTTGCTCCTCAGTGCCGTACAGAAAAATAGGCATGGTTCCGATACCGGTGTGTGCACCATAAGCGGTACCCAGGGATCCGGAAGCAGCTGAAATATAGTCTGTCACCAACATGGTTGATACAAAGCCCATACCGATCCCACCGTATTTTTCAGGTATTGAAACGCCGAGAAAACCCATTTCACCTGCTTTTCTCATCAGCTCCTCCGTAAGGGCGTAGTCTTTTTCTTCAAATCGTTCTTTGATAGGCCATACTTCCCGATCGATGAATTCGATCACGGCATCTTTCATCATATTCTGCTCCTCCGTGAATTCTTCGGTGATAAAGATTTCCTCAGGACTCACGTCACGAACCAGGAACTCCGCTCCTTTGATCGTTTTTTTCATAGTTTCATTGCTCATGTGATTGTTTTTTAAAGTAGTTCATATACGCCTGCGGCTCCCTGACCGGTGCCGACACACATCGTCACCAGGCCGTATTTGTTTTTTCGTCTTTTCATCTCGTTGAATAGCTGCACCGACAATTTGGCTCCTGTGCATCCCAGCGGATGCCCGAGAGAGATTGCTCCCCCGTTGACATTGACCAGGTCGGGATTGATTCCGAGCTCACGTATGACGGCAAGAGATTGCGAGGCAAAGGCCTCATTTAGTTCAATGAGCTCAATGTCATTGAGCTTGAGGCCGGCAAACTCAAGTGCTTTTGGCACGGCCTTTACAGGTCCTATTCCCATTATCTTAGGATCGACGCCCACAGCAGCGTAAGACACCATGCGGGCCATCGGTTCCAAATTCAGTTCTTTCACCATTTCTTCGGACATGACCAGCACAAAAGCGGCGCCGTCACTCATTTGAGACGAATTCCCGGCCGTAACGCTCCCGCGATTGGCAAAAACGGGTCTTAGCTTAGCCAGGGCTTCGATGCTGGTACCTCGTCTTGGTCCCTCATCTGATTTTACCGTGTAGCTTTTTGTCGCTCTCTTGCCATTTTCATCAAGGTATATCTGTTCCACATCAATGGGGACGATGTCATCATCAAAAAGACCCTCTTCCTGGGCTTTCAGGGATTTCATGTGTGAACCATAGGAAAACTCATCCTGATCTTCACGGCTTACTTTGTACTTCTGTGCCACGGCTTCCGCAGTGAGTCCCATTCCCCAATAATAATCTTCATGACCCTCATTGGCTGACTTGTAGTTTGGAACCGGCCTGTAGCCTCCCATGGGTATATAGCTCATGCTTTCAACTCCTCCTGCAATAATGCAATTCGCCATACCCGACTGGATTTTTGCTGTGGCTATGCTTATTGTCTCCAAACCGGAGGCGCAGTAACGGTTAACCGTCATCCCGGCGACTTCATCGGTCTTGATTCCCATCAAGGAAACCAGGCGTCCGACATTGAGTCCCTGCTCGGCTTCCGGCATGGCGTTTCCAACAATTACATCATCAATTCGACTCTTATCCAATTCAGGAACCTTTCCCAGGAGATAATCAATGGTTTCCGCGGCAAGCTCATCCGGTCTTTTGAACCTGAAGGTGCCCCTGGGAGCTTTCCCGACCGCAGTTCTGTATCCTTTAACTATGTATGCTGTTTTCATAATTTAATTTCTTAGGGGTTTGCCTGTTTTCAAGGTGTGTTCTATACGCTCCAGTGTTTTTCTCTCCGTCAAAAGCGAAAGAATGGCCTCACGTTCAAGATCCAGCAGATATTGCTCGCTAACCATAGTGGGTTCGGAAAGATCTCCCCCCGCCATGACATAGCCAAGTTTATTGGCAATCTTCTTATCGTGCTCGGAGGCGTACTTGCCCTGGAACAAGCTGTCCGTTCCAACCAGGAACATTCCCATGGCTTGCTGGCCAAGCACCTTGACTTGTTGTGGTGCGGGTTGGGTATATCCGTCTTCCAGCATCTCCAATGCATATCTTTTAGCCGTTGCAATCTGTCTCTCAGCATTGACAACAACCAAATCCTTGCCGTGTTGGTAATAACCCATGTCATAGGCCTCTATTGCTGAGGTCGCTACTTTGGCCATGGCGATGTTGATAAAAGCGTCTCTCAGGCGATTCAGTTTGACGTCGTCCTTGGCCCACAAGTCCGAAACCCTTTTGGTCATCTCCTTGGTCCCTGCACCTGCAGGGATGATACCCACTCCAAACTCCACCAGACCCGTGTAGGTTTCAGCAGCGGCAATCACCTTGTCTGCGTGCATGCTCATTTCACAGGCTCCTCCAAAGGTCATGCCCCTGGGGGTGATAAGCGTAGGCACCGAACTGTAACGGAGACGCATCACCGTGTCCTGGAACATTTTGGTCGCCATCGCCAGTTCATCGTACTCCTGTTCTATGGCAAGCATGAACGCCATGGCCAGGTTGGCACCAACAGAAAAGTTGGCTGCCTGGTTCCCAAGTATAACAGCTTCGTACTCCTGTTCTGCCAGGTCAATTCCTTTATTGACTGCTTGAAGTACTCCACCTCCTATAGTGTTCATTTTACTCTGAAATTCAACGTTTAAGATTCCATCACCTAAATGTTGAATTGAAGCCTCATTGTTATTCCAGATCGTTTGGGCCTCTCGAATGTTTTCAAGAATGATGAACGCATCCTGACCCGGCACTTTCAGTTGTTCTTTTTTCTCCAGATCGTAATAATAGGTGGCTCCTTCGCATACTGTGTAGAAGGATGTCTGTCCGCTCTTGAGCATTTCGCTCACCCATTGTCCGGGTTCATAGCCTTCTTCTGCGATCAACGCCAGTCCTTTTTCGACTCCGATTGCGTCCCAGATCTGAAAGGGTCCATGCTCCCAGCCGAATCCTGCGCGCATCGCATCGTCAATTCGATAGAGTTCGTCAGAGATTTCCGGGATTCGATTCGATGCATAGGCGAAAAGTGCGGCAAGTGTTTTTCTATAGAATTCGCCAGCCTTGTCTTGTCCGGTGATCAGGACCGCAAACCTGTCGATGACCTTGTCAATATTCTTTGTCAGGTTCAGGGTCGCGAATTTCGCCTTCTTGGACTCCTTGTACTCCAGGCTTTTAAGATCAAGTGCCAATATTTTCTTTCGACCATCAGCATCCGTGACTTTTTTGTAAAAACCCTGGCCCGATTTGCTTCCCAGCCATTCCTTTTCCATCATGGTCTGCACAAAATCCGGGATTTCGAATGTAGACTGCATTTCATCCTCAGAGGCGTTGTTGGCCACTCCATTGGCCGTATGCACCAGGGTGTCAAGACCGACGACATCGATTGTCCTGAACGTCGCAGATTTCGGTCTGCCGATCAACGGCCCTGAAAGCTTGTCGACTTCTTCTACGGTAAGGTCCAAGTCTCTGACTATGTGAAACAAGCTCATGATCCCGAAAATGCCAATTCTATTGCCGATAAAAGCCGGGGTATCTTTAGCCAGAACAGAGGTTTTGCCCAGGAATTTCTCTCCGTATTCCATCAGGAAATCGACGACTTCCTGCTGACAGTTCGGTCCGGGTACCACCTCAAACAGCTTCAAGTATCTCGGCGGATTGAAAAAATGGGTTACGGCAAAGTGTTTTTGAAAATCTTCGCTGCGTCCTTCATTCATCATTCTGATTGGAATGCCCGAGGTGTTGGAGGTGACCAGGCTTCCTTTTTTTCTGTGCGATTCAATTTTCTCAAATACCTGTTTTTTGATGTCGAGCCTCTCCACGACAACTTCGATCACCCAATCAACATCTTTGATTCTGTGAATATCATCCTCGAGGTTACCCGTAGTGACCCTCTGCGCATAGGACGCGCTGTAAATAGGGGAGGGTTTTGACTTCAGAGCAGCCTGGAAACTGTCGTTGACAATGCGGTTTCTCACCTGTGGACTTTTCATGTCGAGGCCCTTGGCTTTTTCCTGCTCAGTCAGCTCTCTCGGCACGATGTCCAACAAGAGCACTTCGGCCCCAATATTGGCGAAATGGCAGGCAATGCCTGATCCCATGATGCCGGAGCCAATCACAGCTACTTTCTTAATGCGTCTTTTTTTCATCTAATTGTTTATTATGATTTGTGTTCGCCGGTGGTTGATCTTCGAATATGGCTTTTTCCTGGATGAGCTGATTGATCATTTCAGTCACTTCGAAAAAGTGGTCGATTTTGACCTCATCGATGTGATCCCTTATCGCCTGGTTGAATTTGTAAACAGAAGCTTTTGATATCTCTCTTTTCTCTTTGCCCAGATCTGTAAGTTTGATAAAAACCCCACGTCCGTCCTGAGGATTTCGCTCTCGGCAAATGAGACCTTTTTCTTCCATGCTTTTCAAGGTCCTGGAAAGGCTTGTGGCTTCCATCCCCATGGATGGTCCCAGAGAAGTGGATGGAGTACCCAGGTCCTGATCGATGTAGAGAAGGGCCATTGCCATAGCCATGGTACTTTGGTGTTTGGCGGCCTGTTCATTGTAGGTTTTAGCTACGGCCTGCCACGTTGCGCGCAAGGCATGATCAATGGATTTCTCTTTTTGCATGTCCAAATATAAAAAATAATACTATGCACGCATAATAAAATTAAAAAAAGTTGACATTCAAATAATATTTGTAATTTTAGAACACAACCAATCATCAACCTAATAATCCAGCATATATGGAAGTAAGAGAATTAATCGGTAAAATAACCTTACAGGAGAATGTGAGTCCGATTGAAAGGAACAAGATCAATGGTACATTTGTGATCCATATTCCAAACCCGTTAGCCACGTATTACAGCAGATTTACAGAGGTTAACCGTCCGAATTCCATTGTTTTTGTCACCAAAGATGCCGTCTCATTCGAAAAGATTCTAAGGGCCACAACTATGATCAACGCCGAGTTCGAATACGGAATCAGCGGGGCCAAATGTGAAGTGATGCTGGGTAAGAACAAGTACAGCGGAATTCGAGTTTTCGGCATAGATCGCTATTCGAATATCGACAAGATCCAGAAGGCTTACAAAGATACCGGTTTCGACTTTCATAAAAATGTGAGGATGGGAAAGGGCACGGATGCCCTGATCCGCGTAAACAAATTCTTCAACATATTCGATGTTGAGGAGGCGATATATCGATCACCGAACAATCCTGACCGTTTCTATTTTGACGTGCCGCGAGACATGGAATGGCCCGAGTTCAGGGAGCTCACCTTCGATATTAAAAACAATATTTCTGTCATCAACTACGACATTGCCAAAGGTATTTTCTATGAGCAGGAAGGCATAACCGACATGCTTCGGGTCATCAAGCCGAATATCAGCGTCGACATGGTCAAGACCATTCGCGAGAAGTACCTTGACAGGCTCTCTTGATTTTTATCTTCAGAATCGCTTGATATATTCCTATATTTGAATTTCTAAAATTCAAAATGGAAAAGATACTCATTGCTGATAAAGTCGTAAAGAACTACGGCAATTTCAAGGCACTTAACGAAGTTTCCATTTCTGTTCCCAAGGGGAGCATTTTTGGTTTGTTAGGGCCCAATGGAGCCGGAAAGACCACCTTTATCCGCATTATCAATCAGATCAC
>CBDUAY010000022.1:0-25321 GCA_965365245.1 uncultured Flavobacteriaceae bacterium
GGCCGGGAGAAACGCCTGACGCCTGTGGAGTATGAAGGAGTCAACAACTACCAGGTGTCCCCCAACGGAAAATACGCCCTGCACACACATCAAAGTGCACTTGAACCGGCCACCGTAAGACTGATTCAGCTGCCTGATCACAGAACGATCCGGATGCTGGTTGACAACCAGGCCTACAAAAAGAAGCTGAGCACCCTCGAACTACCCCAGGTACGATTTATGAAGGTCACTACAGAGGAGGGGATTGAGATTGATGCCCGGTTGATACTGCCCAACGACTTTGACCCGGGTTCAAAGTACCCGGTGTTGTTTCATGTCTATGGTGAGCCCTGGGCTCAAGTGGCCACCGATACCGATATAGGCCTATGGAACGTCATGATGGCACAGAGGGGCTACGTGATCATTGACATGGACAATCGCGGAACACCATGTTTAAAAGGCAGTGAATGGAGAAAGAGCATCTACCGTCAGGTGGGCCGAATCAATGCTCGTGACCAGGGATTGGCGGCCAAAGAGATCCTCAAGCTCCCGTTTCTCGATGAGACCCGAACCGCGGTTTGGGGTTGGAGCGGGGGAGGAACCATGACGCTGAACCTGATGTTCAAGTTCCCCGAGATTTACACCACTGGAGTAGCTGTGGCTGCCGTCTCTAATCAGCTCGTCTATGACAATATTTACCAGGAGCGCTACATGGGACTTCCGCAGGAGAACCCCGAAGATTTTGTTGCCGGATCACCGGTTACCTATGCAAAGAATCTGGAAGGGAACCTGCTTTTGATCCATGGAACGGCAGATGACAATGTGCACTATCAGAGTGCCGAGCTCCTTATCAATGAGCTCATTGAGCAGGACAAGCAATTTCAGATGATGTCTTATCCGAACCGCTCTCATGGGATCTCTGAAGGTGAGAATACCCGCAAGCATCTTTATACACTGATTACGAATTACATCATGGAGCATGTTCCGAATGAAACTTCAGATTGATTAGAATCATTTTATGCAGATGATCATTCTTTCCGTTTCTTTTATCTTAATCTGGTTGTTCAATTTTTTGTTGATATGTCTGACAAAGCATTTGAGAATCAGCGGTATTTATAAGTTAAATTTGAGAAAAGTAGAACATTAAAGCCCAAATCAAATCTCTCGCATGTCCAAAGTCATCTGTTTTATTATTCTCCTTTTCGTTTTTGTTCCGTCCGTTGAAGCGCAGGAGTACCTGATTGAAGGAAAGTCAGCAACAATAGTATACCAGGTGCCTGAAAAGAGCAAGTCCGAACTTTTCCAGGCAGCCCTCGACTGGTTTGAAAAAGAAGAGTCTACTTCTGAATATACGGTTGAGTCAAGTGACCCCAAAGCCGGAATCATCAAAGTAAGCGAGGTCAACCAGGTGTATTACAAAAACATCGGTCAGCTTATGTATCCGAAGCGCAGCGGAATGGCAGAAATGCTCTCGGGCGATTTCAGCTATGACATCGAACTGGTTTTCGAAGAAGGAACCTACATGGTGAAATACAAGGTGACAGGTATGGAAAAGGAGATGTATGGCAGGGATGACCTTTTCTACGCCTGCGTTGATTTTGAAGAGATCGACGAGCAGGCCCTGGCCGAGTATAACGAATCGATGAACAAACTGCTAACGATGAACGCAGTGTTCAAAAAAAGGCGCGACATTTTCAAGGATAATTCCCGGTCTCAATTCGAAGACGCCAGCCAGAACGTACTCAACTCCATGACATCGAATATGGGATCACTTTACTCGTATTTGAAATTGGGTGAGTGAAGGGAGACATCTGACATCTCGGCATTGAGCCATTAGATAAGTCAAACGCTTCTTTCGAAAACAAAACTGGGGCATTCGTCCTGTTGGCTTTTCACATCAAGATGCCCGGGTGTATATTTCAAAATACTTTGAAAAATTTAATCATTCGAACAACAAACTAAGAACCAAACAACTGACCCCATGAAAAACTCTTTTTGTTCCAGAGCATGTATTGCACTTTCTCTACTCGTTTATGTTTTAGCTGTTTCCTGTGCGAAATCGCCAGATAAACCAAACAGCGATGAGGGAACAGCAGCCTCAAGTGCGAATACCGCTCAATTCTTAAAATACGACGACAAAGCGATTGCTGATGAGTCAAACACCAGTGAATGGCTGGCCTACGGACGCACCCATAGCGAAACTCGATTCAGCCCCTTGCAGGACGTAAACAAGGAGAATGTCACCCAACTCAAAGTTGATTGGTTCGTGGATCTGCCGGGGGATGTAGGCCTGGTTTCAACCCCTTTGGTCGTAGACGGTGTGATGTACTTCACCGGCACGATGAATATTGTTCGGGCGGTGGATGCCGTTTCGGGGGAGTTGCTATGGACCTATGATCCAAAGGTGGGCGATGCCATCAAAGGGAAACGCCAGGTAGGCTGGGTACACAACCGCGGCATCAGCTTTTACAAAGGCAAGATCTATGCTGCGACCTGGGACGGAAGGCTATTTGCCCTGGATTGCAAGACGGGGGAGAAGATATGGGAAGTGGTCACCTTTGATCCAAATCGATCCTTGTATATCACAGGGGCTCCCAAGGCTTTTGCCGGCAAAGTACTAATTGGCAATGGCGGAACCGAAGAAGGTCCTACGCGTGGGTGGGTTACGGCCTATGATGCTGAAACAGGAGAGGAGGCCTGGAAGTTCCATATTGTTCCCGGCAATCCCGCTGACGGATTTGAGAATGAGACCATGGAAATGGCGGCCAAGACCTGGACTGGAGAATGGTGGAAACACGGCGGGGGAGGAAATGCCTGGCACGGGTTTACCTATGACCCCGAGCTGGATGTGCTCTACATTGGCACCGGAAACGGCTCTCCATGGAATCGCAAGATTCGAAGCCCAGAGGGTGGCGACAACCTCTTTCTCTGTTCTATCGTAGCCCTCAACCCCAATACAGGGGAATACCTATGGCACTATCAGACGACCCCAGGTGAAACCTGGGATTACAATTCGAACATGGATATTGTGCTTACCGACCTGGAGATTGAGGGTAAGACCGTGAAGGCCCTGCTTCATGCTCCTAAAAACGGGTTTTTCTATGTCATCAACCGGGAAACGGGCAAGCTGATCTCAGCGGAGCCATTTGTCGAAACCACCTGGGCGAGCAAGATCGATCCTGAAACCGGACGTCCTGTAGAGGTGCCAGGGTCGCGCTATGAAACAGATCGCGCCGTGATTACTCCGAATCCATGGGGTGCACACAGCTGGCATGCGATGTCTTTTAATCCGAAGACGGGACTTGCATACATTCCCACCCTGCATTCTGCTGTTGGATTCTCTGACAAGGGCATTGATCTGAAGACCTGGCAGGCGAAAGAATTCGAAGGAGGAGTAGGGTTGCATATGGATTTTGACCCTCGCGACAATCCGCGTAACTACCCAGCCTCACTGACCGCTTGGGATCCTGTGAAGCAAGAATTGGCCTGGTCGGTTCCTCAGGAGACTTTTTGGAATGCCGGAACCCTGACCACGGCGAGCAACTTGCTCTTCCAGGGTCGTTCTGACGGCAATCTTCTGGCCTACGATGCTCAAACCGGAGAAGTCATTTGGACGAAATACCTGGGCTTGGGAATTTCAGCTCCACCGATAACCTATAAAATCAACGGAAGGCAATACATTTCGGTTCTTGTTGGATTTGGAGGGGGTTATGCGGCTCTCGGGGGTCAAGAAGCCTATGAGCTGGGTTGGTCTTATAAAACTCATACGCGAAGGTTGGTGACTTTTTCACTGGAGGGTGATGATGCAATGCCTGAATTGCCGCCACCGCATTTCCCAAAGCCGATCGTAGATTCAGAATGGAAGATCGATAAGAATCTTGCTAATCTTGGGGCACAACAATTCGGAAAGTGTTCTGGTTGCCACGGAGGAGGGTTGTATGCGGCCGGAATGGCACCTGATTTGAGAGCTTCAAGCATTCCTTTGGAGTTCAGCTCTTTTAAAGACATCGTAAAAGATGGCAGTCGCAATTCCTTTGGGATGCCTGCCTTTCCAGACATGACGGATGAGCAGCTAGAGGCCCTGCAGCATTATATCCGTCAACGAGCAGAGGAGACTCTTCCGGATTATGAAGAGCTATTGAAGAAGAAAGAAATGGCATTGAATTAGTGAGGAATCCGAGAAGTCTCATATATTCGCTCAATAACTACATAAAATATTGATCGAAATGGCACGCCTTGGAACAGGTCCAACTATTGTAAATATATTTCTTGCCCTGATTTTCCTTCTTTTTGCCTTTGTGCAACTCAATGATCCCGATCCGGTCATATGGTTTTCTATCTACCTGTTGACTGCTGTGTTATGCGCCCTCAGTATTTTTCGAAAAATACCCTTGGCCTTGCTTTATGGCTTTGGTCTTGTTCTGCTTTTTTACTCAGCCACGCACCTGGAGTACGCTCTCGAATGGATGATGTCAGACAACAAAGGAGAGCTTTTCGGCGAAATGCAGGAGGATAAATATTATCTGGAAGGCACCCGAGAGTTTTTGGGCCTCTTGATTGCCATTTTTGCCGTTATTCACTTAATTTTTATCAACAGGAAACCACGATCAAAGTAGAAATCCCGAAATTTCTTCATAGTGAAGAATTTCCGGGATTCTACTAATCACCGATTACAATGATTTCTATCGGTCTAATTCTTATACACCTGTAAATTTCCTTCTCCGTCGAGCCACATTTCTTTTTTCCAGATTACCCGTTTCCAGAAACCAGTCTCTTCTGTTGTTTCGTTCACGGCCTCAATCGCACCTTCTGGCCAGGAGACATCTTCCAGGTTCCAGGCATTGTAGATGTCACTCATATTCTTGAAGGCATCGGCTGTGTAACAGTTCCATTTGTAAGCATAGCCTGCCGGATTCATCATTGATGCTGTTATCCATCCAACTTGTTTGGTGTTGCCAGCGTTCATATGCTCCTCGAAAAAAGGTTTGAAATACTTTTCTTGTGCATCTAAAAAACCAGCCACATTGCTTGCTCTGGCATAGTTGTGGACGAGATAGTTCCATTCTGTGTTTTCACGCATAATAGTGCTTCGCCGATTCAACATGGCAGTTGCGTACTCAAACTTTTCTTGCTTCAACCTTTCTTTCATTTTACTCTGGGCGCTGGCGTCCATGGAAGACATGACTTCTTCAATGGCCTTGGTGTAATTTGCATTCATATTATCCAGATTTTCAAAAGATCCAACACCGACAAAGAAATAGATATTTGGTTCGCTGGCCAGACCTCCAACACGGGAAAGCATAGCCCATCCAGTGATCTTTTTTTGTCTTAAAAGGTTTCCGTGAACTTTTGACCAGAAATCGGCTTCGTTGCTTTTGAATAGTTCCATTTCATCAGCAGGAACGTGCCTGTATGAATAGAAAAATAAATCTTCCTGTGAGAATGCCGCAGTGGTGACTAAAATTGTAATTAATAAGAGAAATCGTTTCATGGGTTTGGAATTAAGGATTGATTAGTATCAATGTTAGTGAATCCTTTTCTTCAAAACCAATGAATAAGGACGATGGGGGTTATATACTTTTCGAAAGAGTCGATATTCTTTCCGAAAGAGAAACAAAAAACCCATCCTGTTAAAAGAATGGGTTCTGATTTTAGGGAGAATTGAATGTTATTCTATAGAGCCTCTTCTCCTTCGCCAACAGGTTCTTTTCCTGTTCGGATAAAGCCGAGGTTTGTTTTCGGGCTGTAACTGAAATAAATTGGTTTTTCATTTCTCAATATGTCGAGAATATTCGCATACATCGAGATGGGATAGCGCAGATACACCAATCCGAATTTTTCATCGTGATAGTTTACAGGAAGCGTTCTCTTCTCAGAATAGAAATTCAGCTGCACCAGGAAATCGTCATCGTGATAGCACTTGATGATTGCGCGAGGGTAAATTTTGTTTCTTTCTGTTTTACCCGACTGGAAGTGCACCCAATATTGGTTTATTTCTCTATTAATCTGACTCATAGTTTAAGAAGTGTTGATTTGGTTAATATTTAACTCTGCCTAAAGTTAGAGAAATTTTGTGAAATTTCCCGCTGGAAGACAAAATTGGCAAATTCGCCGGAAAATCATTCCAGATTGGCGTAATCATACTGTATAGGAACGAGGTTGACATCGATGACAATCGTCTTAAGCGTATTGTCTGCGATATATCGAACCCGAATGACATGGTAATCCATTTTGTCTTTCATGTCACTGCTCAGACCCAGGGCTTTCCATTTTTTCATGGTTTTGACCTTCACGATCTCTACCTGTTGCTTTTCCATTCTTTCAATGGCTGCCTCTATTTTTCTGGCACCAAATTCATCGCCTTCTTTGGTCCGGACATGTTGCGCATTGATTGATAAGTGGGATAAAAATAAAGTGCATGAGAGCACGAGAAGCAATTTTTTCATAATGAGGGGGATTATGACTATGTTGTGTAAAGTTAAGAAAAATAAATCTTATCGATGCATAATTGATTATCATCATTGAATTTCAAATACCCTTCCATTACTTTTATTGGATTAATTGAAAAGGCATGAAACGAAAAAAGATCAATTTGAAATCGCTTGAAACTGTTGTGCTTGGACTCGGAATTTTTTTCCTGATGACCGGATGCGCCCCATCTGTTTCCGTTGATCAATGCATTGAGAATGATCTATTCGGATTTTGGGGAGGTCTCTGGCACGGAATTATCGCTCCGATCTCCTTTATTTTAAGCCTGTTTATGGATGACGTTGCCATGTACGCTGTTAACAACACAGGCAGCTGGTATGACTTCGGATTCGTTCTCGGCGCTGGAATTCTATTTGGAGGAGGTGGAAAAGCGAGCTAGGCCGGGGTCGACTTGACTTCTTTTGGGTCATGTACGTAGTACATATTCATGCTGCCATGGTTCTTGACGTCGATCTTACCTCGGAAGGTGCAATTGTACCTGTGCTTGACCAACTCATAGGTGTTTTCTGAGATGTTGATTTTTCCTGGTTTGGAGCTGGATTCCATGCGAGCTGCAACGTTGACCGTGTCTCCCCAAATGTCATAAGCGAACTTTCGCGTACCGACCACTCCTGCGACCACAGGGCCGGTATTTATTCCAATGCGTATGTCAAAATCGGCAATATCCGGGTCATCTTTTACCCGGGCGGTTTCCATGAAATTCAATATTTCCCGGGCAGCTTCGATTATTTTTTGCGGATGATCCTCAGAAGGAAAAGGCAGCCCTCCTGCGCACATATATGAGTCTCCAATGGTTTTGATCTTTTCCAATCCGTATTTGCCTATGATCTTGTCAAACTCAGAAAAGTAATAGTCCACACTGGTGACGAGTTTTTCAGGTGAGAAGTCCTGTGACTTCAAGGTAAAGCCTTGGAAATCTGTAAACATCACAGATACCGAATCGAATCGCTTGGCTTTGACTTTGCCTTTTTCCTTCAGTTCCTGCGCGGTGTCAGCTGGAAGAATATTTAGCAACAACATTTCTGATCGATTTTTTTCAACTTCGATGATCCTGTTTGTTCTATTGATATACATTGATCGTCTCAGCACGCCGATAACCACAATTGTAAGCAGGAACAGAGCAATGCCCGTCGCCCAGGTTATGATGTTTTGCGTTTTTCTTTGCTGATTGAGCAGATCGACCTCCAGTTGCTTTTGAGAAACTTCAAAATCAGTACGGATATCTGCCATTTTCTGCACCGAGGTGATATTCGTGAGGCTGTCTTTGTAGGCTACATGCTCCTTAAAGTAACTATAAGATGAGATCGTGTCTCCCATGGCTTCATAGATCTGCGAAATTTTGAGATTCGAATCGCTGATCTGCTCTTTAAGTCCCAAATCATGAGCCAGGTCTAGGCCTTGAAGTGAGTAAGACAAGGCGGAAGCGTATTGACCTTGCTCAAGGAGGATGCTTGACATGTAGTTTAAATAATCCGCAATGCCATAGCTATCCCCGAGGTCTGAAAGTATGTCAATCGCGTCACGCATGTAATTTTTGGCGATCTCATTCCTGCCCTGCAGTGCAAAGGCGACACCCATGTTGCCCTTGGTATATGCCACATAGATGTCTTGGTCCCGACCCGTCAGGTTTCGATTCGCTTCTTCAAGATAAATAAGAGCGGAGTCAGGTTGCTCCAATTTGTTATAAGTATCTGACAAGTTGAGCAAAGTCCCCAACACATTGGAGGTGTCATTCTCTTTTCTTAGAATATCAAGACCGGATCTGTAGTATCTTATCGAATTGTCATAATTCTCCATAACATGATACACGGAGGCTACTGATATTTCAACCAATCCAATTCTCCAAGTATCTCCAGTTTCCGAGGCAATTTCTCCAGCCTTGAAAAATTTTTCCAAGGATAAAGCAAGTTCTCCCTGAAGTCTATGAGCGTTTCCAACATGAATGTAACCCCAATAGAGAGCTGAAATGGAATCAAGTTCGAGCGCGCGATGAATCATCTCATTGCCATACACGAGTTGTTTTTCAGGATCCGGATGCTCACGTGCAAGTCGATCTAAAATGTCCAGATGGTATTTTTCCTCAAAAGCACCCTCCCGATGGATTCGTTCTAAGCTATCCGCAACACTCTGGTTTTGACTGAATAAAATAAATCCAAAGGTGAAAAAAAAGCCCAAAAAAAGTAAGGCTTTCAGGATTGTATATTCCTTTTGGATGTATTCAGACATCTATTCCCTTCTAACTTTAATAATGGGGTCAATCGTATAATTTCCTTGACCATTGACACTGAACTTCAATTTGTATCGATAAGGTTTATCTTCTTGAGTGGTTTTTTTGGGCCTTGCCTTGATCACTCCATTTCCAGTCGGATTGCCACCTTCAAAAATCTTAGGCCCCTTGTACCATTTCACTTTCGTTATGAGAATTCCTTCTTTTCCTGACCAGGTAATTTCTTCTTCAAGCATCGCCTCTATAGTATAGGTTTCAGGATTCTCATCCGGAGCTTCTTCAAAGTAACATACTTCTGCTTCATTGCCATTTTTTAGTACTGATAAGTCGCATTTTAGGGTGGCTGATTGCTGGGCATAAGTCACACTTGCGGCCATAAGAATTACAGAAAGAACTGACACAGATAGTTTTGATTTCATCTTAAAAAGGGGTTTAAAGATTTGTTTGATGCAAAATAGCAAAGTCCTAATGGCAAGTAAAACCATTTAGGACGAACACTTTCAATTTTTGTCCAAGAAGCCAGAAATAATTATCTGAAGGATCTCCACGGACTTAAAAGACGTTGTATAAATGTAGTGATTTTGAACCAGAAGCATAATGTATCTAATTGCAGATTCGGTCCAATTCAAAAAAAAAGCCCTCACATGGAGGGCTCTGATCAAAGTCGTGTATTTCAATATTTAGTTCACTGGAACCTGGAGCTCAATGGTTCCTGCATTCGTGATTTGTCCTGCTACTATTTTCACCGGAGAAGGAGAAACGTACGGGATGTAATCCAGAGTCTCTATTCTCAAGGTGTAGTCACCCGGCGAGAGTCCCTGGATCAGGAATTTACCCTCCATATCGGTTAGGGTCTCCGTCACATATTCATCCTCTGAATTGTATATCTCAACAACAACTGCTTCCTTAGGAAAAAGCTCTGCGCTCTCGTCGCCAATGATATCGGCCACGACCGTTCCAGACACCGATCCAGAATTCACTTCTGCATTGGCGCGGATCACGGGTTTGAGAATGTACTGTCCCGAACTTCCTGCCTCAACAATGGAGCGCTGCACGTCCCAATCCAAAATGAACGTATAGGAAAATCCTGGATCCAGCTCCTGGTTCAGTTTGATTTTAAGCCCGGATTGTTGTGCACTTGGAGTTTTAAGCGGGATCAATTCCTCTTGTCCTTCAATCTTTAAGGTGTTGTTCTCGCTCAATACGAGTCTTATCTGCTCCATCCAACCTGACGGAATGATTTCATCCGACAAAAGGAGTTCGTTTCCAGCAATTAATTCAGTCAGATCTGTTCGTATGGGATACCCTCCTTCGGGTGTAAAGCTCTGCCAACCTTTGTCTTCTTCAGAGCTATTGTACTGGATGTCAATGATTTCAACATTAACCTCGTCGTAGTTGCCCTGGGCGTCAACAAGTTTTAAAATGACCCGCGAGCTGTTCTCTGGGTCGGTTGTTTTGTCATCGCTGCAACTTAAAGAAGAAAGCGCGATGAACAGGGTTGCGAACAATAGGTTTGCGAATTTTTTCATAGCAAGAATTTTGAAGTTAATTTCTCTTTTTCAAATGTAAATATAGAATGGGTTTCTGAAGAGAATCTTAAGTTCACTCATGATGGTTTTCTGACAGATTCTCTCTAGTTTCAATCTATTCAAATAATTAGCTATATTTACCCATAGCACTTTTGCTGACTAAGAACAATCAACCATGATCCGACCCAATACTTCCTTTTTTATAAAGGGCCTGATATTATTTGCTTCACTTCTTCTGACTTCTTGCCTTCAAAAGGAAGCGCCACCCTTTCCTTATGGGAAGAAATATACGGTGAGCCCTACTAAGAAGCCATTTGAGTTTAGCCAAGCAGACACAATTCAATGGCAGTCATTCGAGACAAAAACCTATGACGAATTGCCTTTAACTCGGTTTGATTGGGACAAGTTGGAGAGTAAGCGTCTTGAGATTGGATTTCCTTATCCTGTTCGAGGTAGTATGGATTTGATTCCGCTGAATTTGGATAGCATACCTTCTATGGATTTTGACCTTTCTTCATTTGAAAGTGAAAAACTGGATGTTCGTGTTGTCAGTTTGGGGGAACCCGAAATCAATCCTGTAGGTAATGTGCCTAATCCGGCACAGGCCACTCGGGGTGTTCGATTCGTTGATGATGGTTTTCAGCTTCCCAACTCAGCCACTTCAAGTCTTTCCGCTAAAGATGGTTCAATCTGGATAGGTACTCAAGGAGGATATCTGGCCCGATACAATTCGGATAATATTACACTCTATGGTCCTGAGCAAGGATTAGAAATTGGTAACATATCTACGATCATAGAAGATTCTTCCGGTAGACTTTGGCTGGGTTCCAACCGAGATAAGGTTGTTGTTCTGGACCTTCAAACCAATCTTATTTATGAACTTGAGAGTCCACGGTTTTTTCATCGTATTTTTCAGTTTACGGAAATTTCGGATGGTACAGTCTGGACGCGAAACAATACTCCCGGATTCAGTTTTATTGACTTCACGGATAAAACTGTGACTTCAATGGGAGGGCAGAACAGCCCTTTCGGAGGATTTACAGTAACTGTTTTTGAGGACAGTCAAGGAATGATTTGGACCGGAAGTAGTCAGGGTGTTCAAATCATAGATAGGGAGAATAAGAGGATTTTGCATTTGACGTCCGAACATGGCCTGATAGATAATTTGGTTTACAGTATTATGGAGGATGATAAAAATCGTATTTGGCTTGGTACGGCATCGGGAATTAGTGTTATCAACAATGACAGAAAAGGTATTTTTTCGATTGGACCTGAAAACGGTCTGGACGATATGAATGAAATATTCTCAGTTATGCAATCCAGTACCGGGAAATTCTGGTTTGGAACTGGAAACAGCTTAATCTATTCTTATGACGAGGAGGAAAAGACTTTTGAAAAATACCAGCTTGGAGTAGGAAGAGGGTTCATATTTCAGACCTTCGAAGATCAGCAAGGACAAATTTGGGCCGTCAGTGTCAACAATGGTGGCTTGTATTACATTGATCAGTCTACTGGTCAGCCCGCGAATATAGATGGTGCGGACGGATTTGAGCGAAATAGGGTATGGGGAACTCTCGTAGACGATAAAGGACGTGTTTGGGTAGGTACAGAAGAAGGTCTTGAGGTATACAATCCGGAAACTCAGGTCTTATGGCATATAGGACAGGAAGATGGACTGATTCGAAACTATGTTTATAATCTAATGCTCGATTCAAAAGGAAGAATTTGGGCAGCGGGTACGGGACGGGGAGTCTCGATCATCGATCCTGAAGAACAGTCGATAAGACACTTGGAGTCTGACACCCATCTAAATGGAATTGGAATTAACGAAATATACGAAGATGAAAATCAGACAATCTGGTTAGGAGGATTTCAGGGACACATATTGCGGTACAGGCCGGATTCAAATGAGCTTCAAGTGTTTCAGGATAGTTTGTATGCCAACAGAGTAACCGATATCATTAGCAATTCTTCGAATGAGATATTTGTTGGTACACAGGGAGGAGGAATGTTAATTATTAATCAGGACCGAAGCCAATTGAAAACTTTAAATTCTGAAAGTGGTTTGATTTCCGACGGTCTGATGTCCCTTGATTTTGACAACGAAGAAAATCTTTGGCTTGCAAGCTTAAAAGGAGTAGAGAGAATCGACATTGAAGATCAGGTTATAGGTTTGTTTACAAAGAGACAGGACCTTTTGGCGAATGACGTCTATGCCATTAAGTTTCATGAAGGGAAAGTTTATGCTGGGACTTCCAGTGGAATAGGAATCCTGGATCCCTTTTCACCAGAGTTGGATCAATGGACTGTATATAGTGTGGGGAGAGAGCAAGGAATGACGGAGGTTGATATTTCTCAGAATAGTTTCTCTTTTGACTCTAAGGGGCACCTCTGGGCAGGATCGAATGCTTTAACCTTGAACGTGGTTGATCCAATTGAGTTGGACACGATACCTGCTAAAACGGTTATATCAGGATTGAATATTCTTGATGAGACCCAGGAATTTTTCAACCGTGATTCTAGGGAGGCCATAATTAGAGAGATTGATAGCATCTGGAAATGGCAGAACAACGAATATGCCTTGTTATCGGCAGAAGGCAGAGATTCGCTTTTAGGTGTTGTGAGTGCCTTCAATTATCAGGGGATAGTAGGTCCGGAAAGACTTCCAATGGACCTTACTTTGAATTACGAACAAAATTTCTTGAGTTTCAACTATCATGGGAGCCAATTTAAAAACCCTAAATCTGTCATGTATACCTACATCCTTGAGGGAATTGATAAGAATTGGAGCCCAATTACCACTGAGACCCGAAGCGAGAATTACAGGGATCTCCCCCCTGGAAAATATACCTTTAAGGTGGCATCTAAGGGATATAACAATATTTGGAGTGATCCTGCTGAATTCAGTTTCACCATACTGCCACCCTGGTGGAAGACGCGTTGGGCATACGCCTTATATATTCTTTTTATTGGAGGCGCCATTTATGGATTTGTTCAATACCGCTCACGCTGGCTGAAACGCGAGAACCGACTGCTCGAAGAGCGGGTGAATCAACGTACGGCCGAACTGAAAAAGACTATTGAGGAGCTGGAAACGACTCAAGGGCAGCTGATCCAGTCGGAGAAGATGGCAAGTTTGGGAGAGTTGACCGCAGGGATTGCGCACGAGATTCAGAACCCGATGAACTTCATCAACAATTTCTCTGAGGTGAGCCATGAGCTCCTCGACGAAATGATGGAAGAGATTGACAAAGGTGAAATGGAGGAAGCGAAAGAGATTTCAAACGACATCAAGCAGAACCTGGAGAAGATCAGTCATCACGGGCACAGGGCCAGCAGCATTGTTAGAGGTATGCTCGAACATTCCCGAAACAGCTCAGGTCAGAAAGAAGACATCGATATCAACGTGCTGGCTGATGAATACCTACGCCTGGCGTATCACGGCTTGCGTGCCAAGGACAAGTCATTCAATGCCAAATTCGAGACAGACTTTGACGATTCGATTGGCAAGATTGAGATTATCCCCCAGGACATTGGCAGGGTCATGCTCAATCTGATCAACAACGCCTTCTATGCCGTTTCGGATCGCAATGAGAAAGAGTCGGATGAGTCTTACCAACCTACGGTCAAGGTTACGACCAAAAAACTAAAGGACCAGGTGAAGATCACTGTTGAGGACAATGGCTCGGGCATCCCTCAGGAAATCAAAGACAAGATCTTTCAACCCTTTTTCACCACCAAACCCAGCGGAAAAGGAACGGGTCTTGGACTGAGTTTGACCTATGACATCATCACGCAGGGTCATGGCGGCGCACTTGAGCTGGATTCAGAAGTAGGTAAGGGGACTGTGTTTACCATTTTCCTGCCGGTCAAAGAATAGGGTGGTAGATGAACTGAAAAGGAGTTTTATATTAAAGAAAAGATATTTGACATATGAGAATACTGGTTGTAGATGATGAGAAAGACGTAGAGCTTCTCTTCAAACAGAAATTCAGGAGAGAGGTCAAGAGTAACAAGCTGGAATTGGTTTTTGCCTTTTCAGGGCAGGAAGCGCTTGATTTCCTCGGGACCAATGATCCGCCAAAGGTGGTCTATATCTTTTCGGACATCAACATGCCCGGAATGACCGGGCTGGAACTTTTGGATATTGTCAAGGATAGATATCCCAATATCAAGGTGAGCATGATTTCCGCTTACGGGGATCAACAGAATTATGAGAAGGCGATACAGTCGGGGGCCAAGGAATTTTTTACCAAACCGATCGACTTTGTTTCCTTGAAAAAAGAAATCAATTCTCTAATCAACTGAGAACGCATGACGAAAATATTGGTAGTAGATGACGAGGAGGATTTGAAAATCCTCATCAAGCAGCGGTTCCGTCAGAAGATCCGACAAAAAGAATACGATTTCATTTTTGCTGAAAACGGGAAGCACGCTTTGCAACAGCTGATCGAACACCAGGACGTTGACCTGGTGCTCAGTGACATCAACATGCCCGAAATGGACGGGTTGACACTGCTATCCAAGCTGAAGGAACAAAACTCGATTTTAAAATCGGTGATTGTGTCGGCCTATGGGGACATGGAAAACATCCGAACGGCGATGAACCGTGGAGCCTTTGATTTTATTACCAAGCCCATTGACTTCAAGGATCTCGAGATTACGATCGAGAAAACCATCGAGCACGTTGAGGCAGTGAGGCAAACCCTGCAAGCGGTAAAAGAAAATAACATTCTACGCATGTACGTTGATGAGACGGTGATCAATTTCATGGGGGGCAAGGAGATCAAGTCATCGATGTTTGACAACGAAACGGTTGAAGGAACAGCTGTTTTTGTCGATATCTGCGGATTCACCTCGATCACCGAAAACGAATCGGCGGACGAGGTCGTGAACATGCTCAACAGCTACTTTGACATTATGGCGAAAGAGGTCATAAAACAGAAAGGAGCCGTGGATAAGTTTCTCGGGGATTCCGTCATGGCTACCTTCCGGGGAGAGTATCATCTCGACCGGGCGGTAGACGCCTGTCTGGCTATTCGCAACGCCGTTCAGGAATCGGATCTGGGCATCGGAAACCCACAGGTATCCATAGGAATCAACAGCGGGGAGATGGTTTGGGGGAACATCGGTTCCTCGACCTTGAAAAGACTCGATTACACGGTCATAGGTGATGCCGTGAATGTTGCTTCGCGTCTGCAGTCGGCGGCAGACAAAGGGCAGATACTGATTACGGAGGCATGCTACGAAAAGATCAAGGAATCTTTTGTTTGCAAAGAAGTAGGTGAGAAGGTTTTGAAAAATAAAAAGGATCCAGTTACGGTTTATGAGGTGCTGAGCTGATCTCCTCCATGTTGGTGGCTTCTGTTTTATTGTTGTTCAATATTTTCTGTGAACGAAGCACAAAATACATTTTCATCATTCCTTTGTTTTTTACGTCGATCTCGCCGCGATATTCGCATTCGAACTGATCTTTGACTAACTGATAGGTGTTATCTGATATATTTATCATTCCCGCCTGTGAATTGGTTTCCATCCGTGCAGCGACATTGACTGTGTCGCCCCAGATGTCATAGGCGAATTTTTTAGTGCCCACGTCCCCGGCAACCACAGGCCCCGTATTGATGCCGATTCGTACGTCGAAATGTGCAATATCATCATTGTCAGATTCGCTCTCGTTCTTCACGAAATCAAGTATCTCAAAAGCTGCATGGATCACTTTCACCGGTTGAAGCGGACCCTTGGAATTCAGTCCTCCGGTGCACATGTAGGCATCTCCGATCGTCTTGATCTTTTCCAGCCCGTATTTTTCAATGATCTTGTCAAAAGCAGAAAAGAAGTAATCCACACTCTTCACCAGCTTCTCCGGGCTGAGGTCCTGAGAATGCTTCGTAAAAGCCTGAAAATCTGTGAACATGACCGTTACCGCGTCAAATTTGCGGGCCTTAACCTTGCCTTTATCTTTCAATTCTTTGGCTGTCCTGGAAGGTAGAATGTTCAGCAGCAAGAGGTCAGAACGGCTCTTCTCTTTGGAGAGACGTCGGTAGTATATAAAGGACAATAAGAGGAAGAACCCCAGCGAATACATGATGATTCGCTGGGTCCGTTTCTGGTTGTTCAGGAGGTCTACTTCGAGCTGCTTCTGGGAAACTTCGAAGTCTGCTCTTATGTCTGCCATTTCCTCAACAGAGGCAAGATCTAAAACACTATCTCTGTAAGCAATATGTTCTTTATAGTATTTGTAGGATGCAATGGAGTCTCCTGTCTGTTCATAAATTTGCGATAGACTCAAACTGGCGCTGCTAATGACGTCTTTCAAGCCCTGATCTTTCGCTAAACTCAAACTTCCTTTTGCATAAATCGCTGCTTTTTCATAATCTTCAAGGTCCAAATATATTTGAGACATGTCTTTTAGCAAATCACTTATTGCATAATAATCTTCCAATGTCTCTAGCATTTCTATGGCTTCATCTATATATGTAATGGCTTTTTCAGGCTCTCCAAGTTCAGCGTAGGCCAAGCCTTTATTTCCAATGTTGTAGGCAATACCTTGTGTGTTCTTAAGGGATTTATAATACTCACCTGACCTCTTCAGATACAGGAGGGCTGAATCAGGTTTTTTGATCCTTACATATGAATATCCGAGGTTCTCCAAAGTATTGGCCATTCGGGTTGAATCCACCTCGTCTAATCTGTCGATGCTTTCCAGCAGTGAAATGGACCTATTCAAATACTCAGCCGACTTAACGTAGTTTTCCTTATGAATATAAACACTGCCAATTGACATATAGTTGAGGGAAAGATCCTCGCTACCTCCATTTTGATTGGCGTACTTGGCGGCCTCACTGAAACTTTCAAGTGCTGCAATGTAATCGCCTTTGTTCATGTAACTGTTACCTACACTCTGGTAAGCAACAAAAAGATATTGAAGGGAATCGTTTTTCTCTGCCAAATCGATGAGCATCTCACTGTACCTCAATTTTTTATCAGAATCCATTTGCTCAACAATGAGCCTTTCCAAAAGGTGTAATTCGGTCACAGGATTCTCAACGCTCAGGAAAATCTGTTCAAGACTATCCGCTGTCGGTTGATTTTGGGCCATTAAGGAAAGATTGAGGCCCAAAACCAACCAGATGCAAATAGTTCTTCGTAAGATTCTTAAAATCAAGTCGTTATTCTCAATTTAATTCAATATCATTATTGATTGCCACGGATTACGGGGTCGACTGTAAACGTGTCGTATTCATTATTGCCTTTATTAACAGCGAAGGAAATAATGTATCTTTCAATATATATTCGTGTTCCGGGATTATTGGGATTGGCATGACCTCCCTGAAAGGCCTGCCTTGTTCTTCCATTAATTGTGTTGCCATTGTCTTCTGAGTTATACCATGATTTCGTAAGCAGGGTATCACCCCCTTCGGATGGTTTTCGAGTAACACTGACAAGAATTATATCAACATCATTCAATTCTTTTCCATCCTTATTCACAACTTTTGTTGTCCAAGTAAATAATTGATTTCTAGAATTTCCTACTTCTGTGACAAAGGATCTGCCTTTTCTTTCTTGTGGGGTTCTGTTTGGGTTACCTGGGGTATTGTCAGCGAAAGATATTGCGTCATATTTATCAGCGTTAGGAGTATTCCATAAATCATAGTCTATGGTCATTGTAACTGTAACGGGTTGCGCATTGATCTGCGTAGTGGGGAGTTGAAATGCTACCATTAAGATGGATAAAGCAAATAATCGGATTAAGTAAGGTTTTTTCATGATTTTAGGATTTTATTTTTACTCTTGGTTTCTGTTAACAAGATGAATAACAGGTTAATATACGAAAAAAAGGTAATATATTAAAGGTGTTTGGGACCAAACGCACTTCTGATTGTCCGAAAAGTAGAAACTTTTGACCGAAATCTGTTTTCTAAATTTAATGTGGTTCTAAATCGAAGGTCACTCCAAAGCTGCAGCTAAGTTCAATATTTAAGTATCAAATCAGTTTTCTTTCGGTTTGCTTTGGACATTTTCCCATTCTCCTTCTCCAACGCGCTCACTGCCTGTGTAAATGCGGCCGTATTTTCCGTACTCATTTTCCCAGTATCCCAGAAAAACAGGGCCTTCATTTCTCAAAACATCCAAAACATATGGGAATTTGGTCAATGGATATTGAAGGTGTACCACATCATAATTCGTCTTCTCTCGAACCTCGAGGCCCTCATCGAGAAACTGGAGCACCCCGATGATCTCTTCCTTCTTGTCAAAAAGATTGATGAACGTGAAACAACGGTTTTTCTGCGTACCGGAATCTAGGAATACCCGGTAACTTACGATTTCTGAATACATGTTGATTTGTTTTTTGATGAACGCTTAACATAGTGAATGAAAAGCAGAAAAAAAATGACTTTGGTCAATTCGGATATTGATCATGGTCACCGGTCAAATCCTGTTTTAGGGCCTTATTTATTGCCATTCTATGGTCGGAATTTGGTAAATTTACCGTTCTGTCATTCTTATTTTGGTTTGGCAGAATTTATCTTGATTATCCAATCTAAACTTTAAACTATTCTGAGATGCAAGTAGTAAACAAAAAATGGTCACTGATCCTGTTTTTGGCAGTGTCGGCAATGGTATTGCAGGGTTTCCAAAACCTGATTCCGCAACCAGATGAGAAAATGTATGGCTTACAGCTGTATTCGGTTCGAGATCACATGAACAAGGATCCAAAAGGCACCGTGGCCAAAGTTGGAGCCATGGGCTACAATTTTGTAGAGACCGCAGGTTACAATGACGGGAAGTTCTATGGGATGGAGCCACTCGAATTCAAAAAGCTTTGCGAAGACAACGGTCTGAAATTCCTGGGGTCGCATACGGGTCAGAACCTTCCGGACAAGGAGAACTGGGACAAAACCATGGCCTGGTGGGACAAGGCGATAGAGGCCCACGCAGCAGCAGGTGTCAAGTGGATCGTACAGCCCTGGATGGGTGAGGTGGGCTACAATAGCCTGGATGGCTTGAAGCGCTATATTGAATATTTCAATGCCGTCGGAGCCAAGTGCAAAGCGAAAGGAATTTACTTCGGATACCACAACCACGACAAGGAATTCACCACAGAATTTGATGGCAAGCCAGTTCAGGACTGGATGCTGGAGCTCACAGATCCCGAAAAGGTCATGTTCCAATTGGATTTGTATTGGATCAACCAGGGCGGCAAGAGCGCGCTTGACTATTTTGACAGATACCCGGGCAGGTTCATGCTTTGGCACATCAAGGACGACAAGGAGCTAGGAGCGTCCGGTAATATGGACTTTGCTCCGATTTTTGCGGCTAAGAAGAAGGCCGGTTTGAAATACGGTATCGTTGAGGTAGAGGAGTACAGCTATGATCCTTTGGTTAGTGTAGAAAAGAGCCTTGAGTACCTGAAGACGACCAATTTTTAGTCAAATAATTTCTCAGCCCTCTTTTTTGGACGAGATGACGGCCGTAATGACAAGGCCTGCACCAATTCCGATGAGGATAGAGGCGATAAAAATTAGTACGGAGGTCTTCAGATAGATCAGACCTACCCCCAACCCGATCATTGTGGTTCCTCCAATGGCCCAGGAGCTGCGGTCTTCTTTTGGTTTGTTCATGAATTGAGTTTTTTGACTATTTTTAAAAATGGACGGATTGAAACGACCAATAAATATAGTGGAGGTCAGGATTAATGCCTATGACATTCATCATAGTACATGTAAAGGAAGGTTTTCATTGTAGCCTTTATCAAATTCATGAATATTAATCTCTTTAAATTGGGAGGTCACCCTGTAAACCTTTTGTTTCGTTTTCTCTTGGAACTTTTTGTTCTGGGGATCGCAGCAATCTGGTCCTGGAAATCTTTTGAAGGATTCCAGGGCACCGTTCTGGCCTTTGTGATTCCATTTGTAATGGCAGTAATCTGGGGGAGTTTTGCTGTACCCGATGATCCCAGCCGTTCAGGCAAGGCGCCCGTACCCATTCCAGGGGCTGCACGCCTGCTGCTCGAACTGTCATTTTTCTCCTTTGCGCTTTGGTGCCTTTTTGATCTGGGGTTTTCCGGGTTTGCGAAGGTTTTTGCCCTGTTGGTCCTATTGCATTATATCATTTCAGGAGATCGCATCAGGTGGATGTTAAAAAAATCCCCCGCTCGTTAAAGCGGGGGACTACTAACAAATCTTAGTTTCAAAATTGAGGGGGATACGTTGATTTATGATCCGTAATTTAAAAGGTAAACATGAAAATTAAAATTTTAACGTTTTTGGGACTTATGCTGTTGTTTTCCATGACAGCCCAGGAGCGATTGGATCTGTTTACCCTCGCTGGGAGCTATGGTTTTCCTACCGCTTATGATTCGATTTATCAGGGGAAAGGAACCGAAACCGGAGTGATGGCCTCTTTGGTTGTGCCTGCTGTGCTTTCAGAGAAAAGCGTCTGGTATTCCAGCCTCAATTATTTCTACTGGGGCGTAGACAATGATGAGGACATGGCAGAAGACATCATGAATCCGATACGGGTTCACGGTCTGATTCTTAGAACCGGGCTGATCAGGGAGTTTGAAAAGGGCAGAACGCTCCAATTGATTTTCGCTCCAAGATTCATGTCAGATTTTAAAAATGTAAATTCAGACCATTTCCAGCTTGGGGGCATCGTTACCTATGGAAAGCGCTACAGCGAGAAGCTCAAAATTGGTTTTGGCGCCTTGTTCAACCAGGAATTTTTCGGACCCAATTTGGTGCCCCTTGTAGATCTGGACTGGAAGCTCAATGACAAATGGTCTGTAGTCGGAATGTTTCCCGTTTACGGAAAGGTCAAATACAAGTTCAATGAGCGTTTGGATGGAGGTTGGAGCCACTTCGGACTGGTCACGACCTACAGGTTAGGGGATCCGAATTACGAAGGAGATTACATCGATCGTAGAAGCATTGATGAGACGCTTTATGCGAGATACAGGCTCTTCGGCGACTTCTTCCTCGAAGGCAGGTTCGGCTATGCCCTGGGAAGGAGCTACAATCAGTATGATTCCGATCAAAAGGTGGATTTCACCCTTCCGCTGATTAGCATTGGAGATGATCGGATTGCCAAGACGGCCTCGATTCACGACGGTTGGATTGGGAGTATCCGCCTGGTCTACAGCATCTCTTTGGAAGGTCGCTAGAAACATTGAATAACATCTCAGATTCGTAGCTTGTATCGATTACCCGGTTATCTCCAGAATAATTAACTTTAATGACTCATATGAAAAAAGTGCCCTTATCCGAAAATAGTTTTCTCAAAAGAAAGCAATCTATTGACATTATTCTATGAAAAGATATTCCACAATTGTTTTAATGCTCGTACTTGTCTTGGCAGGCTGTCAGAAAGGTGCAAAAACAGAGAAGGGTTTACCTCGTGTCGCCATTGCGGGGATTGCCATTGAATCGAGCACGTTTTCTCCGGCGCGAACCCAGGAGGAGGCCTTTCACGCAGATGTTGGGGAGGAGGTTTTCGGAAAGTACCCATTTTTGGCTGCCGACTCTCTTGATCGAAAACGCGCGATTTGGTTTCCTACTCTTCAAGGACATGCGTTGCCAGGGGGAATGGTTACCCGTGAGGCCTATGCTTCCCTTTTGAAAAAGACAACCGACATGCTAAAGGAGAATTTGCCGTATGACGGGTTGTTTTTGGATATACATGGGGCTATGAGCGTCGAGGGACTTGATGATCCGGAAGGGGATTTCATAGCGAAGGTACGACAGGTAGTTGGTCCTGAAACCCTGATCTCTACTTCCATGGACCTCCATGGGAACGTATCAGAACGCCTGGCCCATCAGAGCGATCTGATCACCTGTTACCGCATGGCTCCCCATGAGGATGCCATCGAATCCAAAAAACGGGCAGTAGACAATTTGTTGGACAGGCTCGAAAATGGGCTGGGAAGACCCGCTTACAAAGCCTGGATCCCAGTGCCCATACTCTTGCCCGGAGAAAAAACGAGCACTCGTATCGATCCCGGAAAGAGTCTTTACGCAAAGGTGGACCCTGTTACGAAAGCAGAAGGAGTCACCGACGCCGCGATTTGGATAGGTTACGCCTGGGCTGATGAGCCGAGAAATCACGCGGTGGTCATGGTAACCGGAGACGACAAGGAAAAAGTCAGATCAGGAGCTGAGGGCCTGGCCAATAGTTTCTGGGAAGTGCGCAACGAGTTTGAATTTGTCGCGCCTACAGCGACCTTCGATGAGAGTCTTGCGCTTGCACTGAAGACCGATAAAAAGCCATTCATGATCAGCGACATGGGAGACAATCCCACGGCAGGAGGAGCTGGGGATGTCACCTGGACGATTCAACAGCTTCTTGCACGGCCCGAATTCGCTGACGAGAAAGGGCCTTCACTCATTTATGCTTCAATCCCGGGGCCGGAACTGGTCGCCCAGGCAGAAAAAATTGGCGTAGGTGGAAGGATAGTTGCAACCGCAGGGGCCGCAATAGATGATCGATTTGCACCCCCGGTGCTTCTGAAAGGCACGATCAAGGCAATTGAACACGGGGATAAGCATGCTGAGACGGAGGTCGTGGTCCAGGTCGGGAGCATACACGTGATTGTCACCAAAAAGAGAAAGCCCTATCACAGGGAGTCGGATTTTACCCGTTTGGGCCTGAATCCCAGGGAGACCGACATTGTCGTTGTGAAAATCGGCTACCTGGTGCCTGAACTCTACGACATGCGGGGAGACTGGATAATGGCTTTGACCCCTGGAGGTGTAGATCAGGACTTGGAAAGACTGGATTATCAAAGGATCAAAAGACCCATGTTCCCGCTGGATAGAGACATGGAAGATCCTGATCTTTCGGCACGTTTTATTCCTCTTTCGAATGAACCTATGTAAAATTTTGGCCCGATACTTGAATAGAGGGTACTGTAATCCGTTTCAAAAGGTGGACATCAATTCGCAGATTGGAACAAATAAATTCAAATTATGAGAAAATATCTTACACTATTTATCGGAATTGCCGGATCGTTTGTTCTCGGCTTTGGTCTGACGTCCTGTGAAGGACCCACAGGTCCTCCCGGCCCTCCGGGAGCTCCAGGTACTGACGGAGCTGATGGTTTGATCGGCTCGGTTTTCGAGGCTGAGATTGATTTTGACAAATCAAATGATTATGAGGGAATTGTTGATTTCCCTTCCAATATAGACGTCTTTGACAGCGACGTGGTGGTAGCATACATCCTGACCGCGGTTGACAATGGCACGGATATCTGGGAGCCCCTTCCTCAGACACTTTTCTTTGATACGGATATACTCTTATACGGATATGATCACACTACCTTTGACATTCGCTTCTTTCTGGATGGAACGATTGATTTGGGAAGCCTTGATCCGTTTTACACCGATGGGGTCGTATTTCGCGTAGCCATTATTCCGGCGGATTTTGCTTCTACCCTCGATGTCAATAAATTCGAAGACGTAATGACGGCCCTGAAAGTAGATCAGGTGAAGAGAATCAATTAAGAATGTTCTTCGGACGGCTCCTCGGAAGCCGGAAGACGTTTGGTTTCAGGCAACTTGATGTTGAATTGGCACAATAGTCTTTCAAGTTCGACAAGAAAAACCTTAAGTTCTAACGAATGGATTAAAATATCCTTGAAGTTTGTCTTTTTCATAAATAGCAATATTCTTTTTTGATGCTCTTTAGTGAGCCAGGATCATAGCATTCCTGTCATATACTAACGAAACTTTGTATTTCTTAGTATAAAAAAACCGGCGCGAATAGCGCCGGTATAACTCAGTTTATAATGTAAGTTGTTGGATATCAGCCTCTATAGCCTTTTCCGACAAGCGTAATTTCAAATCCTCTTTTATTGAATCTTTTCTCAGATGAGGCCTCTTCATTAATCAGGATCACGGAGTAGCCTTTCTCAGCTGCCTCTTTCTTCAGGTCTTCCAAACAGTTCTTTCTGAACTTGGCCCTGGTTCCAAAATTCAAGCTTGTGTTAATAGAAGAGCTCAAGGTCTCTCCCTGTTGCATATTGGCAACCTGGCTCGCCTCATAAACTACCTTTACATTTTCCCAGGAGGTTTGTGGTTCACTGGTAACGGTATTTTGAGCCATCAAAAAGGAAAAGCTCATCAATAGGGCTAAACTTGCAATCAATCTTTTCATAGGATGTCAATTTAGGATCGTTAAATTAAATATACTTCTAAAATAACAAAAATAACCCGATAAATACATATATCAATAAAATATTAACATAATAATAAGAATACGACAAAATAGTGAAATTTAGCACTAAATTCCATACTCGTTTAGTTTTTCTGCTCATGAAATTGTATAGATTAAATCATGATTTATCCGGGAATTCATTAACTTTCACTTCTATATGTGCTAAAACCAAGGGCATCAATGCAACCAAATAAGATTGTTTTTCTCGCGTTTTTATTCACCCTTCTAACCATTGACGCTCAAGACCTGAGGACTCTCTCCATCCTTGAGAATTCAATTGAGGAGACTTCTGGCTTGATTTATTTCGATGGCAGAACTATCACTCATAATGATTCGGGTGGAGGCGCCATTTTATTTGAGGTTAATGAAACGACCGGTCAAGTGACTCGACAGGTGGCAATAGCAAATGCTGCGAATCGAGATTGGGAAGACATTGAGCAAGACGAATCCTACATCTACATCGGGGATTTTGGAAACAATAACGGTAATCGCCGAGATCTGAGAATCTTCAGAATAAGTAAATCTGACTACCTGGATGGGGACGATACGGCAACAGCGGAGGTCATTGAATTCATCTATGAAGATCAAACAGATTTCACATCTTCAAACATGAATACGAATTTCGATGCCGAAGGACTTATCGCTTATGAAGATTTTCTCTATGTTTTCACAAAAAACTGGATTGACGGCAGGACTAACATCTATCGGCTATCCAAGAATCCAGGTAGTCAGACCGCTGTGCGGATAGATGATTTCAACAGCGAAGGTCTCGTAACGGGAGCAACTTACAATTCAATTTCGGATCGGGTTATTCTCGTGGGATATTCCGGTATTTCTCCTTTTCTGACGCAACTGTCAGGTTTTTCGAATGGGAAATTCTCGA
>CBDUAY010000023.1:0-24679 GCA_965365245.1 uncultured Flavobacteriaceae bacterium
TGCCTTCGCGGGGATCTGAAATCCATCAGTATCCAGGGTGAAGTTCCTGCCAGGAATTCGATCTTTTTCAACATTTCAATGTTGTACTTATAAACAGCTTCCTGGTATTCTTCGGTCCAACGCTCATTTGGATTCCCGTGATGTCCTTGTAACGCTCCGCCCCCGAACTCACTCATGATCATGGGCTTGTCAAATGTGTTTTTCCAGTTTACATCCGAACATTTTTCCGGCTCCTGGTAATACCAACCGCAGTAGTTGTTGATCCCGATCACGTCAACTACCTCTCCCATCGGCTCATCGATGACTCTCTCTCCGAAGCTGCCCGAATGCGTGTCCAGCGCAGCGGTCAGCAACCGACTGTCATCCAAAGACCGGGCTTTCTTCGCCAGTCGCCCGAGAAAACTGTTGCGGGCATCGCTGAGAGGGGTCTCGTTTGCGATCGACCAGAGCACTACCCCCGCCCTGTTCTTGTCTCGCTGAATCATGGCCGTAAGCTGCTTCTCAGCATTTAGATATGTTTCCTGGTTCTCGTAAAGAATCGTCCAGTACACGGGGATTTCAGACCAAACCATGAGCCCCAGCTTCTCGGCTTCCCTGACCATGGCTTCGCTGTGAGGGTAATGTGCCAGCCTGACGAAATTGCAACCGAGATCTTTGGCCCAATTGAGCAGAACCCTGCACTGCTCAGCAGAGGTTACCCGTCCCGTTTTAAAAGGTGCTTCTTCATGTATGCTGATCCCTTTCAGGAAAACGCTTTCACCATTTAGAAGAATCTCACTGCCCTGGGTTTGAATCGTACGGAATCCAATTTGATCTTTCATTTTTTCATCAGAGGTAGTTAAGATTACCTCGTATAATTTTGGATTTGATGGCTCCCAGAATTCAGGCTTTGCAGCAAACCTGAATTGAGCCCTTCCCTCCTGGTCAGTGACCATATTTTCATCCTTGTTGAGCTCAGGAATGGAGATCGTGACCTTTTGACCAGGCTGCTTCGAAGATAAAGCCACCCATCCTTCTATATGTTTCCTGTCTGACGATAGGCGCACAAAATAGTCCTCGATATGGGAGTTGGGAACGTTGACCAGGTGAACCGAACGGGTGATGCCGCCGTAGTTCCACCAATCAGTGTTTACGGTAGGGACAGCTTCTCTTTTTCGTTTGTTGTCAACCTTGACAACAAGAAAATTGTCTTTCTCCTGGAGAAGATCTGTGACATCGAATTGAAAGGGTGTGTATCCTCCGATATGTTCGCCTACCAGGGTTCCATTAAGATATACTTTCGCTTCATAATTCACCGCCTCGAAGTAAACGAAAGTGGAACTTCCCTCCCGCTTCTCAAAATCAAACGAGCGTTTGTACCAAACTGTGCCCTCATAATAGTATAGTTTCTCATCCTGCGTGTTCCAGTCTCCCGGCACCATAAGCTCCAAATCCGTGTCAAAGTCATATTCGATCAGGTCAGATGGTGATTGCATTTTTGCATTCTTGAAATAACCATTGTCATAAGGTTGATAGCGGTGGTTGTAATAACCGTTTTCAAGGGGGTCTACGATGACCTGCCACAGCCCGTCAAGTGTATGGATGTCTCGTGAGCCGATGTTCTGCAGGAGTTTGGGATTTTGACCCTGGGCCAAACCGAGGGAAAAAATTTGAAAGAGCACAAGTGTGATCAGGATTCGCATGTCGCTAAGGATTTGAGAGAGTTCTTTTTGTATTTCGATTCATTCTAGCTAAATGTAGTCAAATTTACCTGTTGAACCAATAGACCAATTTGAGCGTAAGCGTTTGGGTTCGTTGATCGAAAGGTGGTTGCAGGTAATTGTTGGTGTATACGATAAACAGGTCTGATGCGGGTTTATAGCGCCATTGAAACCGCGAATTCAAATTAAAGTTCCTCGTCTGTTCGTTGTATTGGAAAAGGGTCGCAAAGAACAGCTTGTTGGTGAACGTGATGTCGGCTTTCGTTCCGACCAACCAAAATTCAGTAGTGTTCCAGGGCGCCGGCATCCGTATGTTGTTGTAGCTGATCACCGAACTCAAGCTCACATAAGGCTGAAACCGATAGCCCAGCTCACTGTTCAGACTGAACCAGGAGCCCTCCTGGTAATACCCACCAACCCGGGTCCCTATGGAAAAGGTGAACAAGCTTTGAGGTTTTGAGGCATAGTTCATTCTCACGGCATTCCAATAGTGCCTTGACCCTGCCGGCAATTCCGGCTTGCCCGTGCCAGTGGGATCAAAGGGATCCTGAAGCTCTACAAATTCATCGATCAGGGTTAGGGTGAAGGAACTGCGATTCCTAAAATTGAAATAATATTGGAGAAGGTTCAGGTAGTCTGTCTTTTCCCCATTTTCATTGAAGAAATAAAAACTGCTCCATTTCGGGCCATGGCTGATGACCTTTCCTTTTTTTGGGTAGAACAGATAACCCAGAAAGGGGCTTATCTTCACGTATCCGTTTCTCGGCACATACCCCACTTCCGCCCTGAAATCTTCGCTCACTGACTCTTCCTTGAACCCAAAATTCCATTTCTGACTGTTGTATTCAAAACTCAGGGCCTGGGTAAATCCATTGCCTGCTTCATCCGGCGAAAAGGACTTGAAGAAAAAGGCCTTGCCCGTCCAAAGGTTGTCCCGGGAGGCCAAATTGTACTCCAAACCCAGATTCCGGTTGTATTTCGGGTAGAGCTCATAAAACTCATCTGACTCGATCGGGTAGTTTGTCGATTCCTTATTGATAAGCAAGAGTCCCAGGCTCGAACGACTGAATAGCTTTCGCTGCAATGAAAGGGTTGCAAAATTCTGGCTGGGCAGGCCGGTTTCCTCGTCACTGGCTGTCTGCATGTCCATCAGTCCGATCCGCCAGTTTTCGTTCAAGTTGCCGCTGACCCTGACCCCGGCGTGTATGGGGACATCCAGTCCTATTCTTCTTGAAAAGAAAGGACGGATGTTGTCATATCCGAAATTGGCAAAGAGATCGGCGTTCTCCAGAAAGAATTGTCGCTTTTCGGGATAGAACAGTTCAAAGCGATCCAGATTGGCGATCTGATCATCCACTTCCACCTGTGAAAAATCTGGATTGATGGTCAGATCCAGATTCAGCGACGAAGTAAGAGCGAATTTAATGTCGCCCCCTATTTTGAATTCGCTATCTGTGCTCCCTCCATCGCTATTGTCATCATTAATGCTTCCCAGAACATACGGGATGAGAGAAAAATTCAGTCCCGGTTCAGGAGGGGGCTCATCCCAGACCAGGACGCCAGTGTAGGCCAGTGCGGCCGTCGGGAATTGCCTTGGAATGGGTGTCCAGCTTGATTTTTCACTCGATTTAAGGTCCAGACGACTGAAGTTGATCCCCCACTCCATGACACCTTTTTCATAGCGTATCGATTTGAAAGGCACTGCCATTTCCAGCACCCATTTGTCTTCGTACGGAATCACTTCCGAGATCCATTTGCTGTCCCAGTTCAAGTCGACCTTGCTCCCGTTGTTCATCGTCCCATCCCATTGTGCACCGGCCGCATTGGCCCCAAAGGAGAACCCGGTGGTCTGATTGTTGAACGGGTCGATAAAGATCAGGACATTGTCATTTTTGCCAAACACGAAATCCCTTCTCAGAGATTCCACGGTATAGGGCCCTGGAGTGGTGTTGTAAAAAACGGCAGCCAGATAAATGTTCTTTTCGTCATAGGTCATCCTGACCTCAGAAGGTTGCGTCGCCAGGCTGGTATCAGCGGGCAGGACCATAAAAAAATCCTTGGCCACGTCCGTGTTTTCATCTTTCCAAACCCTTTCGCCCAAGATTCCGTCGATCTCGATGGGCTCATCGGTCTTTTTGATGTGCAATCGATACTGGGCATTCTTTTTTTGCGCCTGGCCGGAGAAAGCCAAGGTGAACCCCACCAACAGCAAGAGTACCCTGCTCATCCGAGAGGTCCATAATACAGAGTTGCATCCCCCTTGGAGTTTTGAGATCTTATTTGGGTCCTTTACGCCGATGAATCTCATAAGCCGCTCAAAATTTCTGTGAAGAGTGTTGCCTGCAGAACCCCATGATCTGGCCTTCGAGCATCCTGTTCAATCAAATATATTAACTATTTGAATGGTTCTCCCAGGTCTTGGTACATTTGTCTGAACAAGTGTAACTTTAGCTACATAAAGGGCCTCGATCTATGGAACCACGTCATTACAAATTGTACAAACCATACGGAATGTTGAGCCAGATGCAATCCAATGACCCCAAGGAAAAAAACAAGAAGTTTCTGATTGAATTGTTTGATTTTCCCGAGGGTATCATGCCCGTTGGGCGTCTGGATGAAAAATCGGAAGGGCTGCTTCTCTTGACCACAGACGGCAAATTGAGTGATCGGATCAATCGTTCCGGAATTGAAAAACAGTACCTCGTTCAGCTGGATGGACTCATAACCGCTGATGCCCTTGAATTTCTGCAAGGAGGAGTTGAGATTGGGCTGGCAGGATCCAAATACCTCACAGCACCTTGTCAGGCGACAATCCTGGAGGAGAATCCCGAGCTTCCCCCAGCTGATCCGAAGCTTCGAATTGAAAGGCACCGCCCGTCATCCTGGATCTCGATTACCCTGAAAGAAGGCAAATTTCGGCAGATCAGAAAAATGACTGCTGCAGCTGGGTTTCCTACTTTGAGATTGGTGCGCATTCGGATTGGAAACATTGAATTGAATGGTTTAAAGCCGGGCGAGGTCAAACCCTTACGGCTCTAGCTCATACCAGTCAATGTCTTTCAGGTTTTCTCGCCGTCCTTTTACCGTCGGCGGGTAATTTCTGACCAGGTAGTCGACGATGACCTTCTGATTCTCGCCCAGGTCCCATAAGTTCTGGGTTTCCTGCATCCATCGGATGGTTGCGTTCCAGCGTTCTTCATTCATTCGGTTTTGAATGACCAGCTGTGCCGAGTGACAGGCCGTGCAGTGCGTAACCACTGTCATTAGCCCTTCATCCTCTTTGAGCCCTGTTCTGACGTGGATGCCGTTTTCGATCCTGTTCCAGTCATCTGAATTGCCAGAGGCGGCTTGAGTTCCGTTGTCGAGATTAGAGTCGTCGCCTGTCATAATCAGATACGAGGCTACAGCCAGGATTCCCATGGCAAAGATCAGCGCCAGCCCTCCCCTCCTGCTCAAAAATGATTGTCGGGTCTTCTTTTTTTCGGGGTTCTCCATATCAGGTGACCTTTACAGCAATTCGATGGCAGGCATTGTTGAGGTAACCCTTTGGATTCCAGCCGGGAACCAGCATGGGCTGCGACACACCTTCTGAGTCGGTTGCCCGCGCCCAAACCTCGTAATATCCAGGTTCAGGGAATTTGATGGCTGTCTTGAAATGCTGCCATGCAAGCCGATTTACGGCAGGTTCCAATTCGCATTCCTTCCAGGTAGCACCAAAATCAATAGAATAGGTGACCCGGGCAACCTGTTGTTCACCTGCCCAGGCGTGCCCTCTGACGCTCAAGGTTTTTCCCAACCCGAATACAGCACCGGACTTCGGAGAGGTGATCAAAGATTTGACCGGCATGGATTCTATGATCTTCATGTCTTTATCATCCACCTTCTCTCCGGGAGCCACCGGAAATGTGGGTACCCGGTAGGATGAGCCGGTCATTTTCGACCCGTCATGTTCTTTGTTTCGCACGCTGATCCTGTCGATCCACTTGCCGGAAGCCGATGCGGGCCAGCCACCTGCCACCAGGCGAAGCGGAAATCCGTGAGCCAGGGGTATGGGCCCGTCGTTCATTTCAAAGGCGATCAGGGTTTCATCCTGCAGGGCCTTGGACATAGGGACTCCCCTTGAGATGGGTTCCTTGCTGGAGTCTCCACTGAGGTGGACATCCCTGGCGTGGTAGCCGATATACACAGCGTCCTCTTTGATCCCGACATCCTCCAAAACATCCCTGAGCCGCACTCCTGTCCATTTGGCGCAGTGAACGGCGCCAATGGTCCATTGGTTTCCCTTCGCGGGCGGATCGAATTCGCTCCTTCCGTTGCCCCCGCACTCCAGGGTCAGCTGATAACTGTATTTCCTGAACCGTGCTTTTAGCTCCTGCAGCGTGTACGATTTCACCTCTTTGACCGACTCTCCATCTAAAGTTAAAGTCCATTTGGAATCATCTATATCTTTAGGAATCAATCCATTGTTTCTTATGAACATTTTACTATTTGGAGTAATATTGTCATCGAGCAGATGTGCCTGGGCCTCAATGTTCCAGGGCCTGTTGTTGAGGACCACCATCGAGCTGTCAAGATCAAACAGCTTGAATGGGTCAGGCTCCTGAAGAGCCAGAGGCACATACCCTGAAGGCATGGACTCGCCGAAGACGACATTTGCCCCGATGATTGTTGCCAGGGAGCCGAGTGTGGATTTCTTTACAAATTGTCTTCTTTTCATCAAATAGTCTCGTTTACTCTGGTTCTTTACTGCTTTTTAGGGATAAAGTTATCAAATCTAGATCAGTTCCAGGGAAGTCTTCCGCGTTCTGACCAATACCGAGCCGGATCTCCATTTAAAAGAGACAGTTCCTCCAGATCGTTGGGGTCGAGACGCATGTTTGCCGCCTTCAAATTGTCATTGAGTTGTCCTATGCTGGAGGCTCCGCTGAGGACAACAGTCGGTTGCAATTGATCCATCACAAAGCGAAGGGCCAGGGCATCGACGCCTGCTCCGTACCTGGCTGATAATCGATCCAGGGCATCGTATACGTGTTCATAGTGTGAGAATTCATCGTTTCGAAAGACCCTCCCGTTGGCCAGGGCCTCCTTGACAATGACTGTTTTTCCCCTGTCGAGCAAGGATTTCAAAATGTCGTGAGCTGAGGTTTCCAGGATGTTGTAGGTAACCTGAAAACTGTCAAACAGCTCTGCACCCCCCACCTGGATCTCAGCGGCTGCTTCCAGCAGTTCCTTTTGCTTCTCTCCACTTGCCGAGAGGCCGATTGCAATTCCCGAATCCTCCTTGATCTTGTGGAGCTCGTTCAACACCTGGAAATTCTCAAGGACACCGCTTTCAAAGGTTGCCGAGTGAATCTGGTAAATTTTCAGGCCTGGCAAAAGCTTTTTGGCCCTTGTCCATTGCTCTTTCAATTTACTGAGGCTGTGCTCTTTGATCTCATGCGAACCTGAATATCCAATTTCCCAGTTGGCCACATAGGTGTATCCCCATTTCGAGCTCAAAATCAAATCCTCATAGGGATTCAGATCATACCACATCTGAAGAAATTGCTCTCCTTTGCCGTAGGAAGCTGCCGTGTCAAAATCACGTATTCCACTGGCATAGGCATGATCAAGCAAATCCAGCGTCCGTCTGCGATAGGACGACTCCGATTTGTTTGGGTCCTTTTCCTGCCGCAAATTGATGTATTCGGGACGGCCAATGGCTGCAAGACCCAATCCGATCCGAGTGGGGCCTGATGTTTTATTTTGATTCATAGTTTCGTTTCAGTCTCATGACGCCATCTCCTTCAGGGCTTGGATGAGAACATCCAGTTCCCCGGTTGACGTGAAGACATTCGGGGTGATCCGGCACCCGTGTACATTGGGTCGGTTGATGGCGACTGTCCATATCTTGTGCGTCTCAAAGAGTTGGTCAGCCATTTCTTTTGAATCCATGCCTTTGATCCCTACGTTGGCGATAGCGCACGACCTTTCTTGTTCAAATGGGGTGTTTAAGACTATCTTCGGGTAGTCCTTAACCCGGGAGGTCCAGTATTGCTTCAAGTACCTTAGTCTCTGAAGCTTCCTCTCACTTCCAATGGCCTCGTGATACGCGATGGCCTGAGGAATGCACAATTCGACATGAACAGGAATAGTTCCCATGTGATTCAACCTCTCAATGTCATCCCGTGGCATTTCACGTTCGGCGAAGAGGGGCCAAAGGTCTTTGATCTTCTCTTTCCTGACGTACAAAAGACCTGCACCGAGTGGTGCGCTGAGCCATTTGTGAAGGCTGGCGCCATAGTAGTCGCAATCTAGTTCAGGGATTTTGAAATCCAGGTGGGCAAAGGCATGGGCTCCGTCGACAAGTACCTCTACTCCCCTTTTGTGCGCCATGTCACAAATCTTTTTTACAGGCAGGACCTGGCCGTTTATGTTCACAATGTGGCAAACCATGAGCATCCGCGTTTTATCGGATATCTGAGCCTCGTAAAGATCCACGATCTCCTCATCATTTTTTGGGTGATTCGGCAGGGAGATCGTCTTTGTCACGATTCCGTAGCGCTCCCTCTGCACGCGAAACATATCGATCATGGAGCCGTAATCCTGCTCTGCAAAGATCACTTCGTCGCCCGGCTTCCAGTCTTGACCTGCAATGACCAGATCCAGGGATTCTGTGGTGTTTCGGGTGACGATCAGCTCCCCAGGTGGACAACCCGCCATGTTGGCCAACATCTTTCTGGCTTTGTTCCTGTTCTCGAACTGAACCGTTCGCATGTATCGGGATGCTAAAAAATTGACCTCTTTGACCTGTTCGTGGTAGTATTTCAGGGTTTCCTGGGGCATCATGCAATAGTAGCCATTCTCCAGGTTGATATACTCCTCGTTGAGCCGATAGCCCTGCCTGATGCCTGCCCAAAAATCTTCATCAGCCGCAAGCGTATTGACTGAGATATCTGCGACTGACTCCAGCGTTTTTCCCAGGCTCTCCAGAAACGGGAAACCGGCCCCTATTCCGGCCAGGGATAGATTTTTGAGAAACGACCTTTTGTCCATTCTGTAGTGTGTTATATCTGTATCCGATCTGGTTTGAGGACGCCTTAAATATAAAGAAAATCAAGCAGCAATGGTCCCGGCTTACAAAACCACCGTCACAAGTCAAACAATGAAGGCAGGTACAGCGAGATCCCGGGAATGTAGATCACCAGAAGGAGAACGATGATCATAATCCCTATAAAGGCCAGCAGGGGCTTGATGACTTTTGAGACCGAGACCTTGGCCACCCCGCTCCCGACGAACAGAATCGTTCCCACCGGAGGTGTGCAGAGCCCGATGCAGAGGTTAAGAACCATGACAATTCCAAAGTGAACGGGATCCATGCCGAGCTCCATCACCACGGGCAGAAAAATCGGGGTAAAAATGAGAACGGCAGGCGTAATGTCCATAAAGGTTCCGATGACGAGCAGGATCAGGTTGATGATCAGGAAGATCACAAATTTGTCGCTGAATTGTTCCAATAGAAACTCACTGATCATTTGCGGGATTCCCTGGAAGGAGAACAGCCATGACATGGCCATAGAGGTGCTGATCAGAAACATCACAACAGCTGTTGTCTTCGCCGCACTCAGAAGGATGTCTGGAAAGTCCCTGACGGAAATATCTCCGTAAGCCAATGAAAGCAGAGCTGCATAAAGCACGGCGATAGCAGATGCCTCGGTAGCCGTGAAGATTCCGGCCACAATGCCTCCAACCACGACAACGAGCAGCAGCAGACTCAAGAATGCTCTTTTGAAATGGTTCCAGATTTCAGAAAATGTCGCCCTTTTGCCACGTTTGAATTTTTTATTGATCGCGACGAATGCGATGTATCCCATTAAGGCAAACCCAACTAAAATGCCCGGGAGGTATCCTGCCAGGAACAAGGCGGCCACAGACGCTGCACCTCCGCTCGCCAGCGCGTATACGATAAGAATATTGCTGGGCGGGATCAATAAGCCCGTGGTGGACGAGGTGATGTTCACCGAAGCACTGAACTCTCTCGGGTATCCCTCCTCCTCCATTTTATCCGTCATTATGCTCCCGATGGCTGAAGTCGCCGCAATGGCAGATCCGGAGATGGCACCGAAGAGCATGGATGCCAAAACGTTGACATAGGCCAGGCCACCGGGCAGGGAGGCTACCAGCGAATTGGCAAATTTGATGAGTCGGTTGGCAATCCCACCACGTTTCATGATCTCCCCGGCCAGTACAAAAAACGGGATCGCGAGCAAGGCAAAGCTATCGAGCCCCGAGGTCATTCTCTGGGCTATGGTGGTCAGTCCCGGTAGCTTATCCAAATTCAGCAAAAGGCTGCAAGCGGTGGAAATTCCGATGGCATAGGCAACCGGCACCTTCAGGAACAACAGGATCGCGAAACTCGCGAAAAGCACCAATATGCTGAACAGCTCCATGCTCATCCCAGAGGTTTTGGTTGATTTCTAATAAAACCGCTGATATGGTACACTGAAAAACACATGATCAGGAAACCGCTTACAGGGAGAATACAATACACATAGCCCAACGGAATGCGAAGGGTTCCTGAGAGTTGCTCGAGGTGCATGGTGATGAAGACCAGGTTCGCTCCTCCCACGAGCATCACCAGGAGTGCGAAGACAAAAATGACCACCTCTCCAAAAATGGATAACCTGATCTTATTCTGATTCGAGAGTTTTGAGTAGATGAAATCCATGGAGAGGTGTTCCCGTCTCGCATTCAAATAAGCGGCTCCAAGAACAGAGAGCCAGATCAGGAGAAATCGGGCAAGCTCTTCGGTAAAGGAGTAGGAACTGTTCAGCAAAAAGCGTGAAAAAACCTGCCACAGGACGTCAAGGACCAGAAGTCCGAACAGGAGTACGAGCAGCCCTTCCATAATGCGTTTAACAAGGTTGAATACGCGATCTGCCCTTTTTCTGTTCATTCGGATTCAATTTTATCCACCAATTGGCGTAGTTCAGGATATTCCCGCCTAAAATCTTCCAATACAGGCATTGCCTGGTCGGCGAAAAGCGATTTGTCGGGCAGGATGATCTCGACTCCGTTTTCAGCGGCCACCTTCATTGATCTTTCGACCGACTCTCTCCAATACTTTTTTTGAGCCACGGCAGATTCCTGTGCGGCTTCCCGAAGCCACTTTCTCTCCTGATCAGACAGGCGATCCCAATGCTTGGTGCTGATGACCAGGACGTCCGGGACGCCTGAATGCTCATCCAGGGTATAGTATTTGCAGACTTCAAAATGATTCGATTCCACGAACGAAGGGGGATTGTTTTCAGCTCCGTCTACGACTCCCTGTTGAAGGGCCGTGTACAATTCTGAGAATGCCATGGGAGTTCCTGACCCCCCCATGGCCTTGACCATGTTGATCGACATTTGATTGTTCATGACCCTGATCTTCATGCCCCTGAGGTCCTCAGGGGTTCGTATGGCCTTGGAGCTGCTGTAGAAACTGCGGCTCCCCGCGTCATAGAAGCACAGGCCGCGAAGCCAGTACCGGTTTCCTTTTTCAAGAATGGATTGTCCGATCCGGCCTTCCAGAACCTCGAACTTGTGCTTCTCGTCTCGAAATAGAAAAGGGATGCCAAGCACGTGATATTCAGGCACAAAATTTGACAGGGTTGCCGCGCTTACCTTGGTTATGGCGATGCTGCCGATCTGCAGGAGCTCCAGGACTTCTCGTTCAGATCCGAGCTGTCCGTCTGAAAAGACTTTGATCTTCAGAGATCCCCCGGATTTTTGCACCAGGGATTGCTGCAACTCAAGTATGCCTTTGTGCACGGGATGAGACTGGGGCATGTTGTGAGCCAAATAGAGAACCTTTGATTGACCCGTCTGATCGCAAGACTGGAACAGAATCAAAAGGAGAATCAATACTACTGCCTTTGCCTTCATCGGGTTCGTTCAAATTCAAAATACCGTGACGCGTTTGCGTAGCACACATTTTTGACCAATTCCCGAAGCAGGCCCTGGTCATCGGGGATCAGCCCCTTCTTGAGGTCCCGGGCCAATACGTTGCACAGAATTCGTCTGAAATACTCATGGCGCGGGAAAGACAGGAAGCTTCGGCTGTCGGTGATCATTCCGATGAACCGCGATAAAAGTCCCATGTTCGAAACGACATTCAGGTGTTTCTCAATCCCATCCTTTTGATCGAGAAACCACCATGCCGCCCCCCACTGCATTTTACCGGGAAAAGAACCGTCATTGTAATTGCCCATCATGGTTGCAAAAACTTCGTTTTGAGCGGGATTGAGGTTGTAGGCGATGGTTTTTGAAAGCTGGTTGCCCCGGTCCAGCTCGTCGAACAAGGAAGCCATGAACTCAGACATGGCGTAGTCTCCGATTGAATCGCAGCCCGCATCAGAACCAAGAGTCTGACCCAATCGGCTGTTGTTGTTCCGTATGGCTCCTAAATGATATTGTTGCACCCAGGATTTTTCGTGATATTTCTTTCCCAAATAAAGAAACATAAAGGACCTGTACTTGTTGATTTCCAAGTTGTCAAGCTTCTCTTTTCTTAAAAATTTGGAAAAGACGCCCTCGACTTCGTTCAGGTTGAATTGTACAAATGACAAGCTGCCTCCCATTCCAAAATCCGAGAGACGACACCCCTGTTGATGGAAAAATTCGATTCGGGAGTCGATCGCATGGGTCAGGTCATCAAGGGACTCAATTTTAAAAGACACCACTTCTTCCAATTTGCCAAGGAACGCTAGGAATTCTGTGGGTTCGACCATAAACAAGTCATCTGACCGAAAAGTCGGAAGCACGGTAAAGCCAAAATTCCCCTGAGCAATTTTCACATGGGATGAAAGATCATCCAAAGGATCGTTGGTCGTACATAGAATCTCGACTTTCATTTGCTCAAGGAGCTGTGCCGGAGTCTTTTTCGTCAAAATTCCGTTGGTTTTCTCGTAGATCTCCCCGGCAGATTCTTCGCTGAGGATCTGATCAATATTGAAATAGCGTTTCAGTTCGAGCTGGGTCCAGTGAAACAAGGGGTTCCTCACAGCATGAGGTACGGTTTGGGCCCATTTCTCGAATTTCTCCCTGTCGGATGCCTTGCCCGTGATAAATTCTTCGGGGATCCCATTGGCCCTCATGGCTCTCCATTTGTAGTGGTCTCCGCCGAGCCAGGCCCTGGTTATATTTTGCAATGGCTTGTTTTCTGCTATGTCCTGGGCGGATAGATGGTTATGATAGTCAATGATGGGAAGGTCTTTTGCATAGTCGTGATACAAGCGGCTCGCCAGGCTTGACTCAAGCAAAAAATTCTCGTGGATGAATGCTCTGTTTGCTGAATGATTCATAGCCCCAGGCTTTTTGAAATTCCCATCTCCAGCCCTCTCAATTCTGCCAAGCCCCTCAGTCTTCCAATTCCTGAATACCCCGGGTTCGTTCGTTTCTCAAGGTCGTCGAGCATCTGGTGTCCATGATCTGGGCGCATCGGAATGGATGCGTCAACCCGGCCCTCGTTTTGTCTTCTCTTTTGTTCGAGGAGCACCTCACGTATGACGCCAAACATGTCTACGTCTCCCTCCAGGTGATTCGCTTCGAAAAAATTGCCAGTTGGGTCGCGCTTTGTGCTTCTCAGATGCAAAAAATGAACCCGGTCTGCAAATCGCCGAAATATCTGCACCAGGTTGTTGTCTTCTCTTACGCCCAGGGACCCCGTGCAAAAAGTGATTCCGTTTGAATGGTCAGGAACCTGCTCAAAGATATGGGCATAGTCCGCTTCCGTGCTTACAACGCGGGGCAGACCCAATATCGGATAGGGAGGATCATCGGGATGCATGCACATCAGTACCTGATTCTTCGTCGCCACAGGGATGATCTCCTTGAGAAAAGCAACCAGGTTATGGCGCAAGACCCGTTCATCAATCGAATTGTATGCGTTCAGGGCATTGCGAAATTGCTCGAGCGAGTATCCCTCTTCGGCTCCCGGAAGCCCGGCAATGATCGTGTCAATGAGTTTTTCTCTATCAGGCTCAGATAGCTGATCCAGGTATCTACGGGCCACTTTTTGCTCTTCCTCTGAATACGACTGTGCAGCTCCTTTGCGCTTCAGCATGAAAAGGTCGAAAGCAGCCAGGGCATTCCTGTCGAATCGCAGGGCTTTTGACCCGTCTTCAGTCTCATAGTCCAAAGAGGTTCTCGTCCAGTCAAGCACGGGCATGAAATTGTAACAAATGATCGAAATTCCGCAAGCCGCAAGGTTTTCGATGGTCTTCTTGTAATTGTCGATGCACGCAGCGAAGTCACCGCTTCTGGTTTTGATGTCCTCGTGCACGGGCACGCTCTCAACCACCTTCCACTCAAGTCCTTTCGATTCGATGGTTTCCTTGCGGATCAAAATTTCCTGTTTGCTCCAGACCTCCCCGTTCGGGATATGGTGCAGGGCGCTCACTACGGCTGTGGCACCCGCCTGCCTGATGTCATCCAGGCGAACCGGATCCTGAGGACCGAACCATCGCCAAGCCTGTTGCATTCTCATAGTTTATGCTATTTGCAAAAAGTCAAACTTCATTTTGTTAAGCCCCGCTGAAAGCGCTGAACCCGCCATCAACCGGCACAATCGTACCCGTGACAAAGGAGGAGGCATCGCTGATCAGCCAATGCACGACCCCGTTGAGCTCTTCGGGTTCACCGAACCGATTCATGGGAGTTTTATCGATTACGGCCTTGCCTCGATCGGTGTAGCTTCCGTCCTCGTTGGTCAGCAGTCGCCTGTTCTGATTCGCGATAAAGAATCCAGGTGCTACGGCATTCACGCGGATGTTTGCACTGAATTTTGTCGCCATTTCCACCGCCATCCATCGGGTGAAATTGTCGATTGCAGCCTTTGAGGCGGAATAACCGACTACTCGTGTAACAGCCTGTGTGGCTGTCATGGATGAAATGTTTATGACGCTGCCCGTTTTTTGTTGAGCCATGGCTTTGCCAAAAACGATGGAGGGGATGACGGTTCCATCGAGGTTCAACCGGGTCACCTTGCTGAAATCATCCAGGTTCAGGTCAAAGATGGTTTGACCAACACCTATGGTTGCACCCGGCATATTACCCCCGGCTGCATTGATAAGAGCATCTATTCGACCCCATTTGGCAAGAACTGCCTCCCGGACAGTTTCCAAATGGCTCCTGTCCAAAACGCTTCCGGAGAATCCAAGCACATGAGAACTCACCTCTTTAATCCTCCTGGTCGCTCCTTCCACATGCGCGGGAGTCGAGCCATGGATGGCCACTTTTGCACCTGCCTTTGCCAGGTGAAGTGCCCAACTCGATCCGAGAGTTCCCGAACCACCCGTGATGACCACGACCTTGCCGGAAATGTCAAACGTGCTATTCATTATATTTTGGGTTCCCATCCTTTCTCGTACTCTCGTTTCCAGTTTTTCATAGCCTTTTCGTTGCCGATCACCTTGCCCGTACTCGTGTCTATTTTAATGGTTTCGCCCGCATCCTGAGCCATATTCCCCAGATGACAAAGCATGGTGGATATGCTGGCGTCTTTTATATCTGCGTTCAGAGGGGCATTTTTCCTGATTCCATCAAAGAAATTTCCAACGTGCGACAGGTCGAGAAGACCTTCGCCCCTTGTATCGGTTGTAGCCGAGCTGGCTTTCTCAAACTCAAATTTTATCGGTTGCCCATCCAGGCCGTAGAGCTTATAGAAGTTTCGGTCCAGCTGAATCGTTCCCTTGCTGCCGTAAATCGTGATTCCCCTTCCCGGTCGTTCGGGTTTTAATAGCCCCCGGCTGTGCCCGGTCCAGGTTATGAACTTGTCATTGGCAAACTGATAGGTTACCTGCTGGTTGTCAGGAAATTCCCAGTCATCATCATAGGTGTATTTGCCGCCGAAGGAAGTCACGGTTTCGGGCAGATCCACGCCCAGGGCCCACCTGCAGATGTCGATCTCATGCGTCCCGTTGTTGTGAATCTCGCCCGTGCCCCAGTTTCTGAACCAATGCCAATTGTAAGGATGGATATTGTCCTTGTAATTCTCTCTTGGGGCAGGTCCCTGCCACAGCTCCCAGTCAAGGGATCCAGGAACGGGAATTTCTCTTCCTCTTCCGATCGTACCCCTGTTGTTCGAATAATAGGCCTCCCCCTTGTACACCTCCCCGATAACTCCCGATCTGATGTCTGATATGGCGTGCTGTGTCGAAAGGGCAGAACGCTGTTGATTTCCCATTTGAACCTTGAGGCCGTATTTTTTCTGGGCCGCCACGATCTGTTCGTTCTCATAGGGGTTGTGGCTGCAGGGCTTTTCCACATAGACGTGTTTACCGGCCTGCAGGGCCATAATTGACATGGGCGCGTGCCAATGCTCAGGCGTGGCTATGAAGATGGCATCCACTTCTCTATCGTCTAAGATCCTTCTAAAATCCTTCTCTGGTTTCGGGACATAGCCAATGGTCTTTTGGCACCAGGCACCGTGCTCCTCGAGGATGGAATCATCAACATCGCAGCTGTAGAGGACTCTTGCGTCAGGATCGTTGTGAATGGCCGCCACATGTGCTTTTCCCCGGCTTCTGACCCCAACAACGGCACAATTGATTCGGTCGTTTGCTCCTTTGATCTGCGAGAAGCTGCTCGCTGGCAGGACGATTCCTCCCAGGCTCAGTGCTACTGTGCCGAGAGAGCTGTTTCGTATGAATTTTCTTCTCGTATTCATATGGTCATTCTTCTACCTGTTTTTCGATCGGTCTGATCTTGATGTTCTTGAAGGAGACCTGGTCTCCGTGGTCCTGCAACAGGATTCTTCCCCGGTCGAGCTCACCGAAATTTGGCCATATGGCATATTTGCTCTCTGCGACAAGGGCCCTGTACTCCGGGCTCTTTCTTTCGTACTCCAGCACCTTGAACCCATTCAGCCAGTGCTCCACGTGATCGTCTATCGAGATGATATGGGCCGTGTTCCATTGCCCGACAAGGTTTACCGGTTTGTCAGGATCAGCCTGAATGAGGTCATACAAAGAAGCCATGGTTCGGATGCCTTCCACTTTGCCCAATTTCGCATCAGGATGTCTTGCGTCGTCCAGAATCTGATACTCTAGTCCGATGGCAGATCCTTCGCCTTTATTCAATTCGGTGTCTACGTAATATTTGATCCCGCTATTGGCTCCTTCCGTGATCAAAAAGTCGACTTTGAGCTCAAAGTCACCGTACGATTTGGTCGTCACGATGTCTCCTCCTCCTTCCGATTCGGCCCCGCCGCTCTTGAGCACAGTAAGGACACCCTTTTCAATCTGCCAGCCTTTTTCAGGAAAGGAATCCAGTTTTGCACCCTGCCAACCCACAGTGCTTTTACCGTCCCAAAGCATTTGCCAACCGTCCTTTTGTTCCTGTGAAGTGAGGGTATTCCTCATAAACAAGGGCTTGAGATCAGTTTGTTTTGAATATTGGTCAAGGTTATCTGTGAGCAATTTCAAATTCTTCCAGATCACCTCTGTACCTTCTTTTTCGTCCTCCCCGATGCTGTGCACCTGAAGCCCGATGAAACCTGAATGCGTTTTTCCGTCAACCAAATGCGCCGTTGCGATTCCATTTACCCATGTTTTCAGGGTGTCAGCAATGGCTTCGATCCGATAGTGGTTCCAGTCGTTGGGTTTAAAGGCTGCCCGGGCTTTTGGATCAGAACTCAGGTCGTAGAGCCAGCCCCGTCTTCCTTCGTCGTAAATGCCCCCGCTCCAGGCTCGGTCAGAAGGGTCGATCTCGATTTGATATCCGTGAACTCTTCCATTCTGGTAATGATCAAAGCTGTTGCTCCGAATCTGAATGCCTGAATTCATCGATGGGTCGACCTTCAGATCGACTTCAAGAATGAAGTCGGAATACATTTTTTTTGTCACTAAGAATGAATTGGGGGTATTTCTTACGGTTCTGCCAATGATGCTTCCGTCTTTCACAGTGTAAACAGCCTCCCCTCCTTTTTGTTCCCATCCCTCCAGGGACTTTCCGTCAAAAACAGTTTCCCATGGTGTTTCTTGCTTCCCAGCCTGCTGACACCCAATAAGGAGAACCAGCATAAAGTAGGTGGAAAACTTAAAAAATCTTGAAAAGTCTTTAGACGGAGCTGCTTTCATTTTGGCCAGTTGAATATGTCAAATTCGATGCGTTAAGATAACATGTAGTGATCGATTAAAAAAATAAAAAAAGCCCCTGCGCAATGGCAGGGGCTCAATTTTAAATTGACTGAATCATCAAACAATCGAGAAAGGGAGGTTTAGTAGCCATAATTTCTATGATCTGACCATTTGATTCTTTTGCAGTCCTTAAAGTTTGAGAAATAGCTGTTTCTGATTGAATCTGTTCCGTGGTTATTTAGATTTGCTTTCATGACGTTGGTTTTATTGGTTTTACATGAGCAAAGATGAGACAGAACTGCAATCCCTGAAATTCTTTCTGACTGAGTTGCTGAATTTTAAGGATGAATTGTGCAAATGGATTCAAAAGGGCATAAAAAAAAGCCATTTCCTTGGAAATGGCTTTCAATTCTTTTTTCAATCTAATTGAAACTAGACCAACTCAACATTAATAGCGTTGATCCCTTTCTTGCCTCTTTCAGTTTCAAACTTCACTTTGTCATCTTCTCTAATTTGATCGATGAGCCCGCTTTGGTGAACGAATACGTCTTCGCTTGAATCATTAGGTTGGATAAATCCAAATCCTTTGGCTTGATTGAAAAATTTTACTGTACCTTCTTTCATTATTTCTACTTTATTATTAATTATTCTATTGATGAATTTTTTGATCATTGGTATGATTTAATTGTAATAACCGATGAGGAACACTTTGTTCCTGTTAAACTTGTGAGAAAACTTTTAACTTAATCTAAATCCGGACGGATTAAAAAAGAGAAGGGCTATCTTACTGTTCTTGTCGGCAAAGGTACGTCAATTAAATTTAGAAATCACTAAAAATCAGTAAAATAAAAAAAGGTCGCGATGGCGACCTTTTAAACATTGAATTTTAAACCTTATGAAATCTTGATGGTTCGTGCCGGTTTGGGCTTTGCTTCTTCCTTTTTAGGAAGGGTCACGTTCAAGATTCCGTCCTTGTAATTTGCCTTGATCTTGTCTCCATCTACTGTTTCAGGAAGGATAAAGCTTCTCCTGAAGGAGGCATAACCAAATTCTTTTCGGGTAAACTCTTCGTTTGTTTCTTCCTTGTTTTCCTCGATTTCAGCAGAGATCAACAATTCTTCGTTTTCAATGCTGATGTTGAAGTTGTCTTTTTTGAATCCAGGGACGGCCATTTGTACCTCAAAGCTTTCAGAGGATTCTTTGATGTTCACTTTGGGAAGTGTCATACCCTCGTTGAAGTTCGACCTCAAAACTGAAGGCATGTCTTCGCTCCAAATATCATTCAAAAAGGTTCCCAAGCTGGGAAACTGATCAAATCCTGGTCTGTTTTTTCTTCTGATTTTTCCGTTAGGTGTTAAAACTAAATTGCTCATGATCTTATTATTTTAGGGTTAACCAAATTTCATTTATTCACATAGCCCATTGCAAACTAAATACCAAACCCCTGAATCGGACATTCAGGGGTTTAAAAGCGACATTATGTCGCACATGCTTCAATGAGCATGCCAATATGGCGGTTTTTAGAGTGATATTGACGGCTCCAGCACTTCCTGGTTTTTGAATTCCAGGGTTCGGATCGGGAATGGAATCTGGATATCGTGCTCATCAAAGGCCTTTTTCAATTCAATGATAAGCTCACTTCTGGCCTTTAATTTGGCCAAGCCACTCTCACCATAGATCCAGAATCTGCACATGAAATTGATGGAGCTGTTGCCGAATTCAGTAAAATAGAACTCGGGAGTATCCTCGATACGCTCGTTTTTAAAACGATTGGCAATCAAGTTCGTGGTTATTTCCCGAACTTTTTCCAAATCGGTGTCGTAGGCTACCCCGCATTCCAGAACTACGCGCATCTTTGAAGTTTGCGAGTAATTTTTCATCGGGCTTTCCAAAATCGTCTTGTTAGGAATCACGACTATATTGTTGTCTGATTCTTTCAGGACAAGATAGTTCAACGTGATTTCTATCACCTCACCTTTGAAATCCATCGTTTCAATCCAATCCCCTACCCGGATGTTTTTTCTGAGTGAAAGAACGATTCCTGAGATGGTATTGGACAAAGTTCCCTGGAGTGCCAAACCGATGATTAGACCTGAAATACCGGCACCTGCGAGAAGTCCGTTCAGGGATTTTCCGAGTTTCATGGCGTTGAGAGCCATGAAAAGACCCAGAAAAATGACCGCAGCAGAAGCTGTTTGTGAAATCAGCCTCGCTACAGACTGCTGACTTACTCGATTTTTCACCAATCTACTTGTCAGTCGGAAAACTATCCTCGACAGAAAGAAGCTGATCGCAAAAATAGTCAGGGCCAGGACGAGTTCAGGCAGGTGAAGCAAAAAGGTTTCCCACCAGTCTTTAAACTGGTCGGAAAAATTCTGGAAAGCATTTTCAAAAGCAGGTGCAGGCATATGTAATCTGGGGTTTTACAAGTTCTCGAATGGGTTCAATTCTATGGTTCATCTCACTTCGGCTTAGGAAGTATTATCCCGGGCGGTCAAGCCCGGGTTATCACAGAATTATTTGACCCATGAAGAGAACATCCAGTGTCTTTTTTCCAGATCGAGGATGAAATCAGCAATTAGATTCTCCGTGCCAATATCTCCCGTTTCCAGGGCTGCATTGATCACATCCAGCATCAGTTCGTGCAAGGTTTCGTAATCCTTTAAGACCTCCTTGACCATTTCATATGAAGTCATTTTTTCTGTTGACTCCTCTATCTGGGAAATCTTGAGCACTTCTTTCATGGTCATACCGGGCATGATTCCGAAAACCCTGATTCGCTCCGCGATAAGATCGATATTCTCCTTGGCGTCATTGTATTCGTTTTCAAATTCCTCGTGGAGTTCAAAGAAATCGGATCCTTCAATGTTCCAGTGTTTGTTTCTCATTTTATGATAGTAAACCTGGTAATTGGCCATAAGTTTCTTGAGTGCAATGACGATTTCGGCTGTTTCCATCGCGGTAAACCCCAGTTTTTTAAAGGGTTTGCGTGGGGACCCATTGATTTGCTTTTCTAAATTGTTTGTATTTATTAATGTGTTTGTATCCGCTAAAGCGTTCATGTTTTGATTTTTAAATGTTTAACTTTGATTGAATCCAATTAGGACTGATCTTGAGAGGGCTCAAGTCTTTGTCATAATTGTTGAAAATTTAATTTGAAGTGATGCTGAGTATCGCAAGGTCATTACAACCTAGAAGGCATTGTTGCGATATAAGTTTGTAGGTGTAAGCATATCTTTAATATAACTTTTTTTATTGAAAATGCAAAATATTAACAGTTTTTAACGATTAAAGGCAAATAATTTGTTCAACAGATGGAGTCGAGTCATACAACATAAAGAAAATCTATACGTTACATGTAAAAAATGATAGTTAAACTTTTTTAATTAATAGTAATACTATTATATTTGCGGTAATTAACAAAGAATCAATCATATGAAGGCAAAATTCACCCCCTGGGAAAGGCTGGTGCGGCTCTTGGAGCTCGAAAAGAAGGATCTTCTTCAAATCCTCTATTATGCCATATTCTCGGGAATTGTAGCACTTTCACTCCCTTTGGGGATTCAGGCAATTATCAATTTGATCCAGGGTGCACAGATCTCAAGTTCCTGGATTGTTCTGGTGCTCCTGGTTACGCTGGGGGTAATTTTCGCAGGTGCTCTTCAGATCATGCAGCTGAGGATAATTGAAACTGTTCAGCAACGTATTTTCACGCGCACTTCATTTGAATACAGTTATCGCTTTCCCAAAATCAAGTTGGAAGAGTTGCGCAATGTTTATCCCCCGGAATTGGCGAATCGTTTTTTTGACACCTTGTCGGTGCAGAAAGGTCTCTCCAAGCTGCTGATCGATGTGCCCACTGCGATCCTGCAGATCATTTTCGCACTATTGTTGCTTTCATTTTATCACCCATTTTTCATCATATTCGGAATTCTCCTTTTACTGCTCATCTTTGTGGTTTTCAAATACACGGCAGTTAAAGGATTGCAGACGAGCCTCGACGAATCCAAGAACAAGTATAAGGTGGCGCATTGGATCCAGGAAGTTGCCCGATCCCTGGTGAGTTTCAAACTTTCAGGCAATACTAACCTGGCTCTGACTAAAACGGATGGATTGGTTTCCGGTTATCTCGACGCTCGTGAGAGTCATTTCCGAATTCTGGTGATACAGGTTGTACAAATGATAACCTTCAAGGTGTTTGTTACCGCGGGGCTTCTTGTCATAGGGGGTGCTCTCGTGCTCACACAAGAGATGAATATCGGCCAGTTTGTTGCCGCCGAAATCATCATACTGCTCGTCATAGCTTCGGTGGAAAAGCTGATTATTGGCCTGGAATCTTTTTATGACGTGTTGACGTCGCTCGAAAAGTTGGGACAGGTTGTCGACAAAGAACTCGAGCCCCAGGAGGGAGAAAAACCCGACTTCAATGGAGAACTGACCGTAGAGCTTGAAAACGTATCTTATGAAGTGTCGGATCGAAATGTGCCCATTCTTTCGGATATCTCTCTTTTGATAAAACCAGGAAGCCGATTGATGATTCAGGGAGAATCCGGTTCTGGCAAGTCGAGTCTTTTGAGAATGATTGCGGGTCTTCTCGAACCTACCTCGGGTCATATGTTTGCCAATCAGTTTTCGATAGAGAGTCTTTATTTGAACCATTACAGGCAGCACCTCGGTCTTTCGCTGGCCATGGAGGCCCCTTTTGAAGGGACGATACGTGAGAACATCACGTTCGGCAATCCTGATATTTCTGACCGGGACATTCTCGCTGCCCTCGACCAGGTTGGCCTGACGAGCTTCATACAGGAGCAGCCAAAAGGGCTCGGAACGGTACTCCATCCTGAGGGCAAGCAAATATCGTACACCGTGTCCAAGAAGCTTGTTTTAGCGCGGGCAATCGCAAAGCATCCCAAGCTCCTCATCCTGGAGGATCCGCTGGATCACTTTAGTTTAAAGGAGTCCAAGCGCTTGATCGATTTCCTGACCCACAAGGATCGACCTTGGTCATTGATCGTTGTCAGTGACAATCTTTATTGGGAAAAGCAGTGTCATCAGGCGATTGTGCTTGACAAAGGAAAAATAGTGGAAACCAAATCCCAAGGATCATGTTGAACATAACACACAACCAGGTAAATAAGAAGGTCTCTCTCGAATCTTTTGAGTCGGGAAAGCGTGTTTCTGGTAGGATATACTACAAGTATATCAACCGGTTCCTACTGGCTTTTGCCATTATTTTGATCATTGTGATGTTTCTTCCCTGGACGCAAAATATAAGTGGTCAGGGACAGGTCACAACCCTCAAGCCCGATCAGCGACCACAGACCATACAGTCGCAGATACCGGGAAGGATTGAGCAATGGTTCGTAAGGGAGGGAGATTTTGTTAAGAAAGGAGATACCATTCTGAGGATTTCAGAGGTCAAGAGTGAGTACTTTGATGATCGCTTGCTCGAAAGAACCAATGATCAGATTATCGCTAAATCATCTTCGGTTGTGGCATACGACGGAAAGATCAAGGCCCTGAACAGTCAGATCGAAGCCCTTAGAAAAGAGAAAGTAATCAAGTTGAACCAGGCCCGGAACAAAATACGTCAGGCTGAGCTCAAGGTGAAAAGCGACAGCATCGATTATGAGGCCGCAAAGACCAACATGACCATTGCTCAGCGGCAGTTCGAGCGTACAGCCACCCTGGCAGAGGAAGGTCTGAAAGCCGTCATTGATGTTGAAGAGAAGCGACTTAAGCTTCAGGAAAGCGAGGCTAAGTTGATTTCTCAGGAGAATAAATACCTGTCGAGTCAGAACGAGATGATTAACGTTCAGGTTGAGCTGTCGAGAATCAACACGACGTATGATGAGAAGATTTCCAAGGCCGAAGGAGAGATGTATACGGCCCGCTCGAGTCAGTACGATACGGAGGCCCAGGTGACAAAACTGGAAAATTCCTATACCAACTATGAAAGGAGGAACAGCCTTCTTTTCATCGTAGCGCCCCAGGATGGATATATAAACAAGGCCATAAGAGCCGGGATCGGAGAGACGTTCAAAGAGGGAGAGAGACTCGTGGGCATCATGCCGGCGAATTATGAGCTCGCTGTCGAAACCTTTGTCAAACCTTTGGATTTGCCGCTGATCCATATTGGTGAAAAGGTTCGGATACAGTTTGACGGATGGCCCGCTTTTGTATTCAGTGGTTGGCCCAACGTGTCCTATGGCACCTACGGAGCGCGTATCGTTGCTGTGGAGAACTTCATCAGCGACAATGGCAAATACAGGGTCCTGCTGGCGCCTGATCCGGAGGATCACGATTGGCCTGAGGCGATACGTGTGGGTTCAGGAGCGCGAACTATGGCCCTTTTGGAGGACGTTCCCATCTGGTACGAGCTCTGGCGTCAGCTCAATGGTTTTCCAACAAACTATTATCAGCCTGAAACAGCGGTGAACAAAGCAGAAAAAGCGCAGAAATGAAACGGTCAATACTAATCACAATCTTATTGTTGGGCTCAATCATCTGGGCCCAGGAGCCGAACCAGCCTACGAACCAACCGCTGAACCCGGAGACGCTCAGCCTGGCTGAATACCTGGGTTACGTGAAGAGCTTTCACCCGGTTGTCAAGCAGGCCAACCTTGTCATCAATGAGGGGGAAGCCAAGCTTTTAAAGGCACGGGGTGCCTTTGATCCGAAACTCGAGGTTGACATGGATCGCAAGGAGTTCAAGAGCACTGAATATTACGACAAGCTCAATGCGGCCTTTAAGATTCCCACCTGGTATGGCGTGGAATTCAGGGCAAAATACGAGGAGAATTCGGGTGCCTTTCTAAACCCTGAAAGCACTGTGCCCGAGGATGGGCTTTACAGCGTTGGAGTATCGGTCTCCCTGGC
>CBDUAY010000024.1:0-24476 GCA_965365245.1 uncultured Flavobacteriaceae bacterium
CTGGGTGTCATTTTCTGCGACTTCTTTGGCTTTTTCGAGCCATTCGATTATTTTGTCAATGGAAGCCCCGTAAAGGCCACCGCTTTTCCAAACCTTTTCCATTACTTTCCCGTTTTCCTTGACCAATCTGGAATTCAGGCCTTTTTCTATGGGTTGTTTGGCATCCACTTCGATTGCTCCATAGAAGGCATCAACATCCGCTGTTGTGATGTCAGGCGAGTAGAAATTGATCGCTGAACCCTCTATGAGGCCTTTCTTTGGATCGAGATTCACCTTTTTGCTATCTGAATTGTCAAAGATCACCTCCATGGCCTCGCCTTCCAGCTCGGTTCCGGTGGCGCTCAGGATCTCCTCCAGGTAGGCCCTGCTGAATCCAGGATCGAATTTGTCATTGGCGTAATGATGGTGAATTCCATTGGAAAACCATATGCGCTTGAGGTATACTTCGAAATTCTTCCAATCATCCGTGGTTTTGTCTCCCGAAAAATTGGTGTAAACCTTTTCAAGTGCCCTTCTGATTTTCAGGTTATGCCTGTAGTTTTGATCGTACATGATATCTCTTCCTGCAAGTCCGGCCTGGGTGAGGAAGTACACATATTTTTTCTGTTGCAGGTTCAACTGGTCAAAGCCCGGGATCTGATATCTCAGGATCTTGAGGTCCGCAAACTGCTCGGACAGAAATTCAAAGTCTTTTGACTCGACTTTTTGGGCCTCGGCCACCTCGGGTTGTTCCTGTTTGCCCTGGCAGGCAAACAAAAGAAATGACACGAGTAAAATGTGCATTAAATACTTGATTTTCATAGGGTAAATTTTGTTTGTGAATTATTGTTCAAATGTAGCCAAAAGGCAGTGTTTTACCAAACTTCAGAAGGAGATTAAGTGCTTCTGTTTGAAAGCCTTGGGATTTAATTCTTATATTTGATATTCAATGAATCAAACTTCTTAGCTATGCGATTTCTCAAGTACTTTTTCCTGTTCTTGCTCATCGCCGTGGTCGCGGCCTCAATCTATCTTGCCTCGCTCGACGGAACCTATGATGTAAAGCGGACCCGGTTCATCCCGGCTGATCCTGAGGTCGTGTTCAACGATCTGAATGATTACAAAAACTGGGCAGACTGGGGGCCCTGGTACGAGGAGGACAGTACTATTGTTGCGACCTATTCCGACAACACAGTGGGTGTTGGAGGTTCCTACTCCTGGACTTCAATGGATGGAGAAGGGGAGATGACGCGCACGGTGAGCAATCCCAATGAGCGAATTGAATCGGAGATTCTCTTCAAGACCCCTTTCGGGGATATGGGCTCTGACGTCTACTGGATCCTCGAAGAGAAAGAAGGAGGCACTGATCTCACCTGGGGGATGAAAGGTGAAATGCCCTTTTTGACCCGGTTCATGGCGAGCAGCATGGAGGAGCAGATGGGTCCGATGGAGGAACGTGGGCTGGAGCTTTTTGAAGCCAGCATCAAAAAAAAGATGCAGGTGTACAGCATAGAAGATAAGGGCGTTACGGACTATAGCGGAGGGTTCTATCTCTATGTCTCAGCCAGCAGCCAGATCAGTGACATGAACCCCAAATTCAGGGAGATGATGCAACAGGTTCTTGCCTATGCCGAAAAAAACGGCATCAGACTCACGGGAAGTCCTTTTGCCATTTATCACAAATTCGACCAGGAACACGGAACAACAATGTTCTCAGTGGGCTACCCGGTCAGTGAACGGGTGATCGTTGAATCGGATTCAGATGTAGTCTCTGGCTACATGAAACGAGGCAGCTATTTCAAAACGGTGTTGACGGGAAGCTACGATCATTCGAAGGAAGCCTGGGAAAGCGCTGTTGCAGGAGCCGCTCAATTGGGTGCTTATGAACCCATTGAGAATGGTGAGCCATTTGAGATTTATGTAAAGCAGCTGGATGATACACCCAATCCTGCTGAATGGGTTACCGAGATTTTCATACCGGTCCGATTGAAGCAAGGCTCCCAGGGATTTTCACCTGCAGGTGCCTAAAAAGCTAGAATCGGATCAATTGGCCACTTCTGAGTTTATATTCTCGTAGCCCATATTGAAGAGGGTAAAGCTGAAAATATCCGCGTATTGATCAATGATCTTGGAAACAGGTGTTCCCGCACCGTGACCAGCTTTGGTTTCTATTCGTATCAGCACCGGATTGCTTCCCGCTTGTTTGTCTTGCAACTCAGCGGCAAATTTGAAAGAATGAGCCGGTACCACGCGGTCGTCGTGATCGCCAGTCGTCACCAATGTTGCCGGGTACTGAACTCCTTTTTTTACATTGTGAACCGGGGAATATCCATAGAGATACTCGAACATTTCTTCGCTTTGTTCGGAAGTCCCATAATCGTAAGACCACCCGGCGCCAGCCGTGAAAGTGTGATATCTGAGCATGTCCAGGACACCAACAGCCGGCAGAGCAACCTTCATGAGTTCAGGTCGCTGGGTCATTACCGCTCCAACCAGGAGTCCTCCGTTGGAACCTCCTCGAATGGCCAAATAGTCTGAAGAGGTGTAATTTTCCTCGATCAGATATTCCGCAGCAGCGATAAAATCGTCAAAAACATTTTGCTTTTTCATTTGCGTTCCGGCATCATGCCACACTTTGCCGTACTCCCCGCCTCCGCGTAGGTTTGCAACAGCATAGACCCCGCCCATTTCAAGCCAGGTCGCTGTGGTGATACCAAAACCTGGGGTCAGGCTGATATTGAACCCCCCGTAACCGTAAAGCATCGTAGGGTTTTTTCCGTTGAGTTCCAATCCCTTTTTGTAAGTGATGATCATAGGAACACGCGTTCCATCCTTTGAAGTATAGAACACTTGCTTCGACTCGTAATCCTCGGAGATGAAGTTTACCGCAGGCTTTTTGTAGACCAGTGATTTTCCATTTGAGGGATCAAACTCATAAATGGTCGATGGTTGAATGTAGTTTGTAAAGGAATAGTAGAGCTTGTCATCTTTTTTCTTGCCGTTGAATCCGGATGAGGACCCATTTCCCGGCAATTTAACCTCCCGAATAAGGTTTCCTTTTGTGTCGTATTGAAGAACCTGAGATAACGCATCTTTCATGTATTCGGCAAAGAAATAACCGCTCCCGGTTGTGATGCCAAGAACGTTATCCGTCTCTGGAATCACATCCTGCCAATACTCCTGACCCGGTTTCCCGATATCAGCCTTTACCAATTTCCTGTTTGGGGCATTGTGATTTGTCGAAATGAAAAGTGTGTTGCCTTCGCTGTAAACAAGAGAATGGTCTCCGTCAAAATCATCGACCATAGTTTGCAGCCCAGACTTTTTGTTTCGAAGATCCTGTACGTAGAGTTCGCTCCCTGAGGTCGAATTGCCTGCTGTTATCGCCAGGTAATTCTGATCCTCTGTCACGGTGCCAAATACATATCTTCTTTTCATTTCTTCTCCGAAGATCAGTTGATCCTGGTCCTGGGTAGTACCGAGTTTGTGATAAAAAAGCTTGTGCTGATCGGTCTTTGCCGATAGCTCACTCCCCTCAGGCTTGTCATAACTGGAATAGTAGAAGCCCTCGTTCTTGTACCAGGAGATGGCGCTGAATTTGACATCTGCCAGGGTGTCTTCCATAATCTCTTTTGACCGGGCATCCATCACAATGATTTTTCTCCAGTCAGAACCTCCTTCCGAGATGCTGTAGGCTACCTTGGAGCCGTCCTTGCTAAACGAAACCGTGCCCAATGAGGTCGTGCCATCCTCAGAAAAGCTGTTGGGATCAAGAAAAACCTCCGGTGAGTCCTGTCCTTTCTGGCGATAGAGCACATATTGGTTTTGCAACCCGTCATTTTTATAGAAATAATTGTAGTCTCCGTGTTTGGTCGGAGCCGTGTATTTTTCATAATTCCAGAGTGTGGTGAGTCGCTCCTTGATTTCTTCTCTGAAGGGTATCGTTTCGAGATAGCCCTGCGTGACTTTGTTCTGTTCTGTCACCCAGGCCTCGGTCTCTGGTGAACGATCATCTTCAAGCCAGCGGTAAGGGTCGTCTACCTGGGTTCCAAAGTACGTGTCAGTGACTTCTCCCTTGCGGGTTTCAGGATACTGCATGGTTTTCTGAGCGTTGAGTTCTGACGAAGAAATGAGAATGATAGTCATCAACGTCAGTGTTAATTTCTTTTTCATGGTGTGGAACTACTTTTCGGACTACTGGGTTATAGAGACATCAGTGGTCTGGGAATGACAAAAAGAATCGTCAGTTGATGGCATTGACAATTTCAACCTTGCCAGGCAACAACTGCTTTAAAGTGGATTCGATGCCATTTTTCAAGGTAATCGTCGATGATGGGCATCCGTTGCAGGCTCCCTGCAGGAGCACATTCACTTCTTTGGTTTCAGGGGCATAGGAAAGAAACTGGATATTGCCCCCATCTCCGGCTACAGCCGGTTTGATATACTCCTCCAGGACCCCAATGATCTCCTTTGAGATGTCATCATTGGTGGGGGTGTATTCGGTTTGTCGCGTGCCATCCGAAGAGGAAGTAGGCACGTAATTCTCAGAGACGACCCGTCTGCCACTCTGGAGATACTCTTTTAAAAAATCTCTGAGGGAATTGTTGATTTCGAACCAATCGAGGTCACCGGTTTTCTGGATGGACACGTAATTGTCTGAGAGAAAGACCTCCTTGACAAAAGGAAACTCAAAAAGCTCCTTGGCAAGAGGAACGGATACTGCCTGCTCCGGGGAGCTGAGCTCAATGTGCTGGTTGGTCAGCAATTGATTCGTGACAAACTTCTGCACGTTGGGATTCGGTGTGCTCTCCGCATAGACCTCCACCAACGCATTTTTGTTCTCCTCTATGAAAATTGACTCGTTTTGAGAAACGAAAGCCCCGAGGATGTCTTTCAATTCATCCTGAACCTCCGACCACTCCAGGATGTCAAATTTTTCAATCGCGATGAAGTTGGCGGTGACAAAAACCTTTTTGACAAATGGGAGGTGAAACATTTGTTGAACCAACGAGGAGTTCTTCGCATCATCGATTGAATTGTATTCAAAACTCCCCTCGGTCAGCATTTTGTCGAAGACGAATTTGATGATGGCAGGACTGCCCGTGCTTTCTATTTTGATATTGTTCATGGCTGTTCGATTTTGAATGGCAAATTTACGAAAGTATTTTTGCTTACTTTTGAGCCATTCGTTAAAAACATCCTAAATTATGATACTTAAGACGGTGCTTGGGAAGTCTCCTGAATGGGGTAAAGACTGCTATTTTTCTGAAACTGCAACGGTGATAGGAGACGTGATTATGGGAGATCAGTGCAGCGTATGGTTCAACGCCGTAATTCGCGGAGACGTTCACTACATCAGGTTGGGTAACAAGGTAAATGTGCAGGATGGGGCGGTGATTCACGCAACCTACAAAAAGTCGCCTACAGAAATCGGGAACAACGTTTCTATCGGTCATAATGCACTGGTGCACGGATGCACGGTGCACGACAATGTGCTCATCGGGATGGGAGCGATTTTGATGGATGACTGTGTCGTGAACAGCAACAGCATCATAGCGGCTGGAGCGGTGGTCACCAAAGGGACTATTATCGAGTCAGGATCGGTCTATGCCGGCACGCCTGCGAAGAAAATCAAAGACATTGATCCTGAACTTTTGACGGGAGAAGTGGAGCGCATAGCTGATAGCTATATCAAATACGCCAGCTGGTATCGCGAATAAAAAAACCGGAAGCAAATCAGCTCCCGGTTTTAAAACCGTACGAATTTCTATCGATTTAGATTCCTAATTTGGCCTTTACAGCTGGCATCAGGTCTTCACCTTCGAAGACGATCAGGCCTTTGCCAGGCGAGGAATCCAGGACGTACTTGATTCCTTTTTCTGCAGCCACATCGCTCACTGCTTTTTGAGCTTTCTCCACGATCGGCTTGAGGAGGTCAAAACGTTTTTTCTGGATCTCCTGATCTGCAGTCTGCGCATATTTCTGGATCTTGTTTTTCAATCCTTCAACTTCAACTCTGCGCTCTTCGTTCTTGGCATCTGTTTGCGTCGGAGCTTCTGCATCGTATTTTTTCAATTTGGCCTGAAGTGCCGTAGCTTGCGCATTGTATTCATCTGCATAAGTCTGTTGCACTTTCTTCAACTCGTCTTCCATCGCTTTGGTCTCTGGCATGGCCATGAGAAGTTGCTCACTGTCAATATGGGCCACTCCCTGTGCCTGAGCCGTGTTAAAGGCCAACATCAATGCCATTGCAACAAATAAATTCCTAAATAATTTCATTTTCTAATAATTTGTAATTAATAATGTTCTTTTTTCTCTGTTTAATTGTTATTTTGAATTGCTTGTTCTCTCTGTTTCTTTCTGTCCTCTATTTCCTTCAGTTTAGCCGCTCTTTTCTCTTCGGCAACTCTCTTCAATGAATCCCGCATGCGAGCTCTTGCTTCCTGCTGCTCCTTGATCCGCGCTTTGAGCTCTTCTCTTTTCCTGATTCGCTCCTCCAGTTTCAATTGCTCTTCGGTCTTCTGAACTTCCACTTCTGCGCCATCCTCCGTCATTTCTCCTTCTGTTTCGGCTTCCAAACTTTCTTCAGCGGGCGTTTCAACATCCTCTGCCACGGCCCCGGCTTCATCTTCTTCCTCTTCCAACACAGTCGGAGGTACAGCTGCACCTGCTTTGGCGATTCGTTCGTTTTTAATGTTCTGAATCTCCTGTCTTTTTCTATTCTTGACAATGGAATTCAAAACAAGCTCACTGATGTCAAATTTCGGGTTGCTGTACAACATGATCAAATCACTTGATCTGTCAAATACAAAATCATATCGCTTTTTCTTCGAGATGTCCTGTATCGCATTATAGACTTGATCCTGTACGGGTGTGGCCAGTTGCTTTCTCAGTTGAAACAGGTCTCCGGTTGGTCCGAAATAGGCCTGCTGGAGCCGTTTCAGTTCCTGTTCTTTGATGTCTATGTCTTCTTCTCTTTCTCTTATCAGCTCAGTGGTCAACAAGGGTTTCTCATTGCTGAGATCTGTCTTCAACTGCTCGATTTCAGCTGAAAGCTCGTCCAGTTTCTCCTGCCATTTCTTGACTTTCGAATCCAGTTGCGACTGCGCATTTCGATATTCCGGAATGTTCTCAAGAATGTAATTCATGTCAATGTAGGCCACCCGTTGGGGTTTCTGTGCACTGAGCATGAAGCCAAAACCTAAAAGAACAATTAATAATACGCTCGTCACTCTCATTCTCTTCTTCTTCAAGAAAAAACCGTGCCAATCACTGATTGGGGGCAAATATAGCAAATGTAGCTTAAAATTGTTGACCAATGATGAAATGTGTTTGCCACCCCGAAATCAGGTTGGATCCGGGTATTGTATCGAACCCATAACCGAAGTCAACACCAAGCAATCCAAATGCCGGCATGAACACCCGAATACCTGCTCCTGCAGACCTTTTCAAGTTGAAAGGACGATATTCGCTAAACTCGTTCCAGGAATTTCCTGCTTCCAAAAAGGACAATGCATATATCGAGGCAGATGGCTTCAAGGTAATCGGATACCTGAGCTCAAATGCCACCTTATTATATATGGTACCTCCTGTCTGGGATGAAAGACTTGAGTTCGGGTATCCCCTGAGGGCGATCACCGTTCTACCGTCAAACCTTCCCTGTTGCATTCCGTCACCACCTACATAGAATCTCTCGAAAGGAGGTGCCCCGATTTCGTCGTTGTAAGCTCCAAGGAAACCGAGTTCAGCATTCGACATCAATACTAATTTACCCACTAATGGGCTGTACCATCTTCCTGTAAAGACGATCTTGTAAAATTCGATCCATTCATAAAGCTCGTCATCCGGCAGGCCCGTATAGTCTTTGTTGTTCAAAAGCGAGTAGGGGGGTGTCAGTTTAAGCAGGATGTTGAACTGGGATCCTCCTGATGGAAAAATAGGGTTCGGCCCTGCAGAGCTCCTTCCGAAATTCACAGCGAAGTTAAAGTTGTTGGATATCCCATCCGTGAAATCAAAAGCAGCGATCGTATAGTTCTGAAGCTTGAATCTTTGATAGTTGAACGAGGTCGAAAGCGTAAAGAAGTCATCCGGCCAGGTTAATCTCTGGCTCAGACCCACCGAAGCTCCCAGGATGTCCAGAAGCTGGTCCTTATCCACGTCGTTCTGAATCGGGTCAAAGCCAAATTGACTGGAGTTGTAGATCGAAAAGCTGAATCCTTTAGGTTTTTTTCCTCCCCACCAGGGTTCGGAGAATGAGAGACTGTAGGTTCGATAGAACCGACTGAGCTGCAACCTCAGGGCGATACTCTGCCCATCTCCACGCGGAACCGGTTTGTACTCTTCCCAATTGAATAGATTCTTGATCGAAAAGTTGTTGAATGAGAGTCCCAGGGTACCCACAAAGGTTCCTCCTCCGTATCCTCCCTGAAGCTCGATCTGGCTGGCCCCTTTTTCAGAAACGATATATTCGATGTCAGCGGTCTTGTCCGCGAAGTTAGGTTGTACGTCAGGAACAATGTTTTCCGGATCGATGAAGCCCAGCTGGCCCAGTTCTCGGATTGAACGCACAATGTCACTCTTGCTGAAGAGGTCACCTGGCTTGGTTCGAATCTCTCGGAAAAGAACATGGTCATTGGTCACGTCGTTCCCCTTGAGTGTCACCTTTCGGATCGTGGCCGGTTCATCTTCAATAATTCGTATTTCCAGATCAATCGTGTTGTTCTCTGCACTGGTCTCTACCGCTGTGACCCGGGAGAAAAGGTATCCATTGTCCAGATAGGTGTTCGTAAGGTCCTGTGACTCGGGTGAACCGTCTCCATAAACTCTTTCATTCAGCGCCTTTCCGTTATACGTCACTCCTTTTTCAATGCGAAGCAGGCTCATCAGCTGCTCGTCTGTAAACACACTGTTTCCGAGAAAAGCTATGTCCCCAAATTTATAACGATCTCCCTGGTTAAGGAAAATATCGAGGTCTATCGTGTTGTCTTCATTCCACGAAAGTGAGTCCTTTACTACAAGGGCATCGCGAAACCCTTTTTCCTGGAAGGCCTCCACAACTTTTTCCAGGTCCTCCTGGTAGAGGTCCTCGACGAATTTGGAAGGTGAAAAGATGCGGGTAATTCCCTTTTCCTTCGTCTTCTTCATCGTCTTTTTAAGCTTCGAGTCCTTAAGGGCTGTGTTTCCGTGGAAGCGAATGTTTTTAATCCCTATTTTTTCTCCCCGGTCAATTACTATCAGGGCGTCCTGCACATTGGCCTGTGAGGTGTCACGCTTCGTGGTTATGGTGACCTTGGTCCTGAGATACCCCTTTTCTCTGTATTTGTCTTTGATGTAGTTCTCAGTGGTGGTGATCAGGTTCTCAGTCAGCATGGACCCGTTTTGAAACTCGATCTCTTTCTCTATTTCTTCAATTTTTGACTTCTTCAGACCGGTAATGGTCACGTCACCGACTTTATCCAGTTCCCTTACCGCGATTTCCAGGTAGATGGCGTCACCGTCGATTTTAGTCACATAGACGTCTACATTGCTAAAGAGTTTCGAGGTCCAGAGCTTCTTGATGGCAGAAGACAGTTTATCTCCGGGAATTTTCAGCCGCTGACCAGTGCTGAGGCCAGAGAATATCAGAATCGATTGTTCAGAGATCGTCTCGTTTCCAAGAACCGAAATTCCACCGATCATGTATTTTTTGTTCTTTTCCAGGACAATCGGTCCTGAAGGGACGATTGTGTCAATCGCTTTTTGAGCCACAGAATCGATCTCCCTGGTCACCGGAATGCTGTCTGGCGGGGTGGTGGTGTCGGGGTCGTTACCTTGTGCATAAAAGGAGGCAACAGTGAGGAAGGTAATAAGCAGGACGAAGTGTCTGAGTCTACTTGCTCCTGCTCTCAATTTGTTCACTCGTTTTTCCAAATCGTCTTTCTCTGCTTTGATAATTGAGTATGGCGTCATAGAAATCCTTCTTCCTAAAGTCCGGCCACAAAACATCTGTAAAATAAAGTTCCGCATAGGCAATCTGCCAGAGAAGGAAGTTGCTTATGCGTTTTTCGCCACTGGTTCGTATCAAAAAATCAACGACGGGCAAAGTAAATGTATATAAATGATTATTTATAACTTTTTCATCAATTTCTTCCGCCTTCAATTCATTATTAACAATTTTTTTAGAAATGCATTTTACAGCATTCACAATCTCCTCTTTTGCGCCATAATTAAGGGCTAGTGTCAGGATCATGTGGTCATTGTTTTTGGTCAGATCGATGACCTCGAGAAGCTGCTTTCTCGCTTTTTCGGGAAGCTGATCTATTCTGCCGATCGCCTGGAGTCGGATGTTGTTTTTCTGAAGCGTCTCCAACTCGTTCTTCAGTGATTTTACAAGGAGTGTCATCAGGGTGTCCACCTCATATTGTGGTCTTTTCCAGTTCTCTGTCGAAAAAGCGTAAAGGGTAAGTGCCTTCACACCGATTTCTGCAGCGGCTTCGACTGTTTGGCGAACCGATTCAACACCCTTTTGATGTCCCAATACCCTTTTCAGGCCTTGTTTTCGAGCCCAACGACCATTTCCGTCCATAATCACGGCGACGTGTTTAGGAATGCAGTTCTGATCTATTTTAGATTTCAAGTCCATTGTAATTAGAAACTTCCTGTGTAGCAACCCTCTCTACCAAAGGCGAAGACCAGCGTTATGCCGGTGAAGACGTACCAGTCGTTGTTGTTTGGGTTGATCTGGACATTGCTGCCCGGGTCGTATTCGAGAAAAGGGTATCCGTCGATGTCATCCTTGAACGTGTATCGGAAACCCACTTCGAAACCAATGCCCACCCCCTGCGCGAGGATAGTTTTGAAACCGGCTCCAAACGGCATGGTGAAATTGAAGCTCCTGTTCGACTCAAGCGTGTCAGAATCGAATGATCCATAATTCACCACTCCGAGTTCCGCGAAAAGATAAGGCGTGTTGGTATGTCCTGTTTTTGAAAGGTTGTATTTGAAAAAATGATACTCAATTCCTGCCGAAAGCTCATGCACGTCGTTGGAAAAACTCAATCCCCTGACTTTTCTAAACGAGTTGTCGGATTGAGCATCATCGCCCTTGACCGGCGAATACGTATAGTTCGCCCGGAGCGAATAATGGGGATGCATGTTCCATTTATAGATGATTCCGACGGCATAGCTGTTGGGATAAATGTAGTTGGTTCTCCCGATATCGCCTATGTAGTTGCTTCCTCCCGCAAAAACGCCAAGTTCATTGATCTGTGAAAATGAAGTCAGAGAAAGGGTGAAAAATATGAAGACAATTACAAATTTTTTCATCACAAAAAATGGTTTGCAAATATAAAAAAACCATTTGGTTTTGAATTGATAAAACGGTCTTTTTTGATTAACAGAAAAATGTGAGTAAAATTGTGTAATATCCTCGTTATTAGTTGCGTTTGTCTTCTCCCCAGAGCAATTTCTCTCTAAGCGTCTTGATAAAGGTTTGGTCCTTCAGGTGTATCGTTTTCAAAGAGAATTTTGAGCGTTCGATGAAGACCCTTGACTTGTTGCCGATGGTGTACATTCTCGAATCGAGGGTGAGAAGGACCTCATCGACGCGGCTGTCTATATTCAGTTCAATTTTAGTCTGTTGCGGAATAACCAGTGGTCTCACTGCCAGGCTGTGGGGCGCAATCGGGGTGAGAACAAGGCTTTTAGCCGTCGGAGAGATAATTGGCCCACCGCAGCTCATCGAATACCCGGTCGATCCCGTCGCTGTCGATACGATGAGGCCGTCGCTCCAATAAGTCGTTAAAAACTCCTGGTCGAGATAGGTGTCCACTTTGATCATGGAAGCAGTGTTCTTCCGACTTACGGAAACTTCGTTCAAGGCGAAATTCAATCCGCCGAAATCCTGATTCTCATCGGAGGAGCTAACGCTTAGAAGGGACCTTTTGCCGATCCGAAATTCCTTGTTGCAAATCTGTTCCACCGCAACGCCGATGTTTTCTTTGGGAACCGTTGCCAGGAATCCGAGACGGCCTGTATTGATCCCGATGATAGGAATCCCAAGATCTCGCACCAGAGTAACCGATCGAAGGAAGGTGCCGTCTCCTCCAACTGTAAAGAAGACGTCGTAAGACTTGTTGAGATCCTCATAGCCATCAAAGGAAGGGTATCCCTTTCCAGAAGCGTTTTCAAACCCCTCACTGAAATTTTTCTCGAGTAAAAAGTCAATTTTGCGGTTTTCGAGAATCTCGATCAGATGCTCGGTGTATTTGATCGTAGTTTCGTTATTGGTCTGGCCATAAATCCCTACTTTCATCACAAATTGAATTAAATGTTCAGGTAACGCTGAAGGTATTCGGATCTCTGATTGAGCTCGTCGATGTATTTGTCCTTTTCAAACTCATTGACAATTTCGTAATTGTACCTTCTAAATGAATGCAGGGTGTTGTTTATATCGTGAAGACTCAGCTTCAAGGTGATCTGCACGCTGTCGTCCTCGACTTTGGAAACAAAGGCGCCAAAGAGAGTGGCGTTATTGGATTCAACGATTTGAGAAATCTCGCTGAAGGAATAATCAGTTGCATTTTTAGCTACCACCAGAATCACACCTTCTTCGTGAAGAAAAGGCGTGCATTTGAACAGGTTCAAAAAGTCGTCTAGCTCAAAATAGCCCAAATACTCTTTTTCGCCATTGAGAATGGGCATGATATTCGTGTTGTAGGTTGCAAAATATTGGAGTACCTCAAACCAGTTCATGCTATCAGTGGCGTAAAAGGGCTCGAGCAGCCCCCTGTGATTCTGCAAATTGAAATCCAGATCCTTGATCAGTTCATATTCACTGCGACTCAATGCTCCGTAGTAAATTTTATCATCCAGAACCGGCATGTGGGAATAGGTCGTTTTTCTGAACACTTCTTCCAATTGTTTCAGAGAAGAATTCAGAGCCAGGGGTTTGACATCGTTCAATATGTAATTCGAGGTTTGCACGGTTGCCTGTTCCTAAATTTCCTAAATAATGTTGTAATTTTGCGCGATTCTTAACTCTTTCTTTTTGTAAAGATAGTATAAGTTTCGGTTTAAAAAATTAAAAGAATTCCAGATGACAAAACTAAGTGTCAACATCAATAAGATCGCCACATTGCGAAATGCCAGGGGCGGAAATGTCCCTGATCTTTTAAAAGCCGCATCAGACATACAATCATTTGGAGGCCAGGGAATAACAATACATCCGAGACCGGACGAGAGGCATATTCGTTATCAGGATGCAAGGGATCTTAAGCAGGTGGTATACACCGAGTTCAACATAGAAGGCAACCCAATTCCGGAGTTTGTCGAGCTGGTACTAGACATCAAACCCGATCAGGTGACCCTGGTCCCAGATGCCGTAGACGCCATTACCAGCAATGCCGGATGGAATACTGCAGAACACGAGTCATTTTTAACTGAAGTCGTGAGCGAATTCAAAAGAAATGGAATCAGGACTTCTATTTTCATGGACCCGGTTCCTTCGCTGATCGAAAAGGCGGCCGACACCGGAACGGATCGCATTGAGTTGTACACGGAGTCCTATGCGGTGGAATACGCTAAAGGCAATAAAGATGAAGTCCGAAAATATGTTGACGCCGCTAAAAAGGCTACCGAGTTTGGTTTGGGAATCAATGCCGGGCATGACCTGAGCCTGGACAATCTGAGTTTCTTCGTCTCTGAGGTTCCCAATGTTATGGAAGTCTCAATCGGGCATGCCCTTATATCTGAGGCCCTTTATTTCGGTCTTGAAAATGTAATAGGCATGTACCTCCAAAAGCTGGTGCAATGAGTTTGTTGCATTCCCAGATTCAGGGCTCTGGTCATCCTTTTTTCATCCTGCACGGTTTCCTGGGGATGGGTGACAACTGGAAGTCATTGGCGAACTCATTTTCAACCAAGTATGAGGTGCATCTGATCGATCAGCGCAACCACGGCAGAAGCTTTCATTCTGAGGATTTTTCTTACGAGCTCATGGTTGAGGACCTGGTCCGTTACATGGATCACCACAAGATAAGCACGGCATTCATGCTGGGACATTCTATGGGAGGCAAAACCGTCATGCTCATGTCGGTAGAACATCCTGAACGGGTGGATCGAATGATCGTGGCAGACATTGCTCCTAGATTTTATCCGCGACACCATCAATTCATCCTCGATGCATTGAACGAGGTTGACTTCTCCAAAATCAGCTCCAGATCAGAGGTAGACGATATTTTTAAAAAGTACATTCCGGAGAACGGTATCCGGCAGTTCCTGTTGAAGAATGTCTATCGCAAGGAACGTGAACAGCTGGCGTACCGGTTCAACCTGGAGAGCCTTGAGGAGAACATAGATGAGGTAGGAGTGGAATTGCCTCCGAGATCTGTCTCGGAAGTGCCAGCCCTCTTCATGCGCGGTGTGAACTCAGGTTATATAACTGCGCAGGATGAAACCCTGATCCACGCCCATTTCCCAAACAGTACCGTTGTAGACATCCCGGGAGCAGGGCATTGGCTTCACGCTGAGAATCCCGAAGATTTTTACAAGAATGTTGTTCAGTTTCTGGAGAATCATTAATTTGGGTTGATTCTTCAAAAAGTCTTCTCATGAATTTCATTTTTAAAATTTTACTCAGTGCCCTGGCGGTATTGGGGATTGCTTACATCCTTCCCGGAGTCCAGGTTGATGATTATGTAACCGCTATTTGGGTGGCCATCATCGTCGGGTTGCTATTCTCCGTGCTCAAACCAATTTTAGTCGTTCTCACTCTTCCCGTGACCATACTTACCCTGGGCTTGTTTTTGTTCGTGATCAATGCCGCTCTTGTGCTGCTTGCCGACAATTTGATAGACGGGTTTCATGTTGCAGGTTTCTGGACGGCGCTCCTTTTCAGCATACTCCTCACCCTCTTTGAATCGATATTATACAAGCTCATTGAATAGCTAAAGTTTCTAATCGATAGTTTCATTGCTATTTATTGATAGTTTTTGATTATTTTTGCACCCTCAAAAATTTGCAAAAGCGTTAAATAGATTTACGATGAAGATTACGAAAGAAGACATTGATGCACTGAACTCGGTGGTGAAAATTGATATTTCTGCGGATGACTATCAGGACAAAGTGGACAGTCAACTCCAGGATTACAGAAAGAAGGCGAATATTCCGGGTTTCAGAAAGGGTCATGTGCCCATGAGCCTTGTTAAAAAGCAGTACGGCAAATCGGTCATGATCGATGAGGTGAACAAGCTTCTTCAGGAGTCGCTGAACAAATTTTTAACGGAAGAGAAATTGGATGTTCTGGGGAACCCGCTTCCAAAAATGAATGATAATTTTTCCTGGGAGGGCGATGACTTCTCTTTCGAGTTCGAGCTTGGTTTGGCACCTGATTTTGAGGTGAATCTCAAACCGAAAAAAGCAATTACTGCATATGAGATCGTCGCTGACAAGAAGATGATTGACACCCAGATCGAGAGCATCCGAGAACAGTACGGAAAGCTCGTCACTCAATCTGAGGTTGAGTCTAATTCCAATGTGACCGGAACTTTCACCAATGAGGAGAAAGAGATTGAAAAGAAATCGACCTTCAAATTGGATAAGATCAAGGGAAAGACGAATCAGAAGAAATTGATCGGTTTGAAGGTGGGAGATCAGGTTGAGCTAAAGTCCAAAGGCTTGTTCGAAGATGATCACCTACTTATGAATGTTTTGGGCATTGCCCATGACGAAGCACATGATTTGGACGTTCCTTTGACGCTGAAGATCGATGAGGTCAACAAAACTGAATTGGCCGAGCTGAACCAGGAGCTTTTTGACAAGATTTTCGGAGCTGACATGGTCAAGGAAGAAGCTGAGTTCAGAACCAAGTTGAAAGAAGATGCCGAGAAGCAATTTGCATCCCAGGCCGATCAGCAATTTCTGAATGCGGTCACAGAGAGTCTCATTGAAAACACAAAATTTGACTTGCCCGCAGAGTTTCTGAAAAAGTGGCTTGCCGTCTCTGGTGAAAAGCCTATGACTTCAGAGCAGGCAAAAGAAGAATACGAGCGTTCCGAAAAAGGACTGCGATACCAATTGATCGAGTCGAAGCTCATGCAGAATCACAAAGAGCTGCAATACAACTTTGAGGACCTGAAAGAATACACGAAAGGTTTTGTCAAACAGCAGATGGCTCAATTCGGTGACAATCAAATCGGAGAGAAGGAGCTCGACGACATCGTGATGCGTGTGCTCTCCAACCAGGAGGAGGTAAGGCGCCTGTCGGACCAGTTAAAGAATGAAAAACTCCTCAAATTCTTCAAGGAGAACGTCAAGTTGAAGAACAAGGAGGTGACCTACGAAGATTTCATCAAAGAAGTCTACAAGTAAAGAGATGCGAGAGATTCGCTTAACTCCATAGAGGATTGCCTTTATGGAGTTTTTTTGTCTTTAGAAGGCCCATTTGGCAGACCCGGGGTTTGATCGGTGAATCGCTCCTGATTATTGTCAATTAGTTAGTATATTTACAGACCTAATGTTCAAATAATACAGTATGAATTTCGGAAACGAGTTTAAAAAGTTCGCTGTCCAGGATCAGGGCATAAGCAGTGTCTATGTGGATCAGCTTGTAAGCAGCGTAACCCCTTATATAATTGAGGAAAGACAGTTGAATGTAGCCCAGATGGATGTCTTCTCGCGATTGATGATGGACAGGATCATCTTCATGGGCACAGGAATAAACGACCAGGTGGCTAACATAATCCAGGCTCAATTGCTTTTCCTGGAAAGTGTTGACTCCTCGAAGGATATTTCCATTTATATCAATTCCCCAGGTGGAAGTGTATACGCCGGACTGGGAATCTATGACACCATGCAGTTCATCAAGCCCGAGGTGGCGACGATCTGCACGGGTATGGCGGCTTCCATGGGAGCTGTACTCATGTGTGCCGGTCAAAAAGGCAAAAGGTCGGCTTTACCTCATTCACGAGTCATGATCCATCAACCGCTGGGTGGTGCTCAGGGTCAGGCTTCTGATATTGAGATTACGGCCCGTGAAATTTTGAAATTGAAAGATGAGCTCTATGCCATCATTGCCAAGCACTCCGGGCAAAAAAAGAAGAAGGTGCACGATGATTCGGACCGTGATTACTGGATGACGGCCGAGGAAGCCAAGGAATATGGCATGATTGATGAGATATTGACAAGGAACAGCTGAGAATAGAAGGACTTGGCCGGATAAAAATGATTTGGAATGGCAAAAAAAGAGGAGTTAGAATGCTCTTTTTGCAAGCGTAAAAAGGAAGAGACAAATTTACTGATCGCAGGAATCGATTCTCACATTTGCGACAAGTGCATCGAACAGGCGCACGGGATCGTCATGGAAGAATCGATCAATGAGCGCAACAGCAGCAGTTCGGATTTCCTGGTCAAAAAACCGAGAGAGATCAAGGACTTCCTCGATCAATACATCATAGGGCAGGACCAGGCCAAGAAAGTTATGTCAGTGGCTGTTTACAATCACTACAAGCGCTTGCTTCAGAAACCCAAGACTAAGGATGAGGATGTCGAGATAGAAAAGAGCAATATCGTGCTCGTTGGGGAGACCGGAACGGGAAAAACACTGATTGCAAGGACGATCGCCAAAATGCTTGATGTTCCATTTGCTATTGTCGATGCTACGGTCTTGACGGAAGCAGGATATGTGGGAGAGGACGTGGAAACCATTCTGACCCGACTGCTGCAGGCGGCCGATTACAAGGTAGACAAGGCTGAGCGCGGCATAGTATTCATCGATGAGATTGACAAGATTGCCAGGAAAAGCGATAATCCCTCAATCACGAGGGACGTTTCAGGGGAGGGCGTTCAACAGGCCCTGCTCAAGTTGCTCGAGGGAACTGTGGTGAATGTTCCCCCAAAAGGAGGAAGAAAGCATCCGGACCAGAAATTCGTCGAGGTTGATACCCGAAACATCCTGTTCATTGCGGGTGGCGCCTTCAGCGGAATCGACAAGGTAATCAGCAAGAGACTCAACATGCAGGCTGTGGGTTATGGAGCCTCCATTTCTGGAGAGAGGATTGACGAAGAAAACCTGCTGCAATACATCCTTCCTACTGACCTCAAGAGTTTTGGACTCATACCGGAGATCATCGGAAGGCTTCCGGCGCTCACCTTCATGAGACCTCTTGACAAGAAGACACTGCGCATGATTCTGACGCGCCCCAAAAATGCCATCATAAAGCAATACACCAAATTGTTTGAAATGGATGGAATTGAATTCAAGATCGACAACGAGGCACTTGATTTCATCGTTGACAAGGCTGTTGAATACAAATTGGGCGCAAGAGGCCTCAGGTCACTTTGCGAGGAAATCCTGACAGATGCCATGTTCGAGATGCCCGGAAGTGAAGAGGATACGCTCAAAGTCACCCGCAAATACGCGGAAAGCAAAATAAGCAAGTCGACCATCAAGAAACTCAAGGCGGTCTCTTGATTCGGCACCTCATTTTCCAGTAATAATCCATGATCAGTCGAGAAACCATTGACAAGGTGTTCGAAACCGCCCGTGTTGAGGAGGTCATCGGAGACTTTGTTCAATTGAAAAAGGCGGGTGCTAACTATAAGGGCCTGAGCCCGTTCGCCGATGAGAAGACACCGTCCTTCATGGTGTCTCCGGTAAAGCAGATATGGAAAGACTTCAGCACGGGCAAAGGTGGAAATGCCGTGACCTTTTTGATGGAGCACGAGCATTATTCCTATCCGGAGGCCATACGTTTCCTGGCCAGAAAGTACCAAATCGAAGTTGAAGAGACCGTCCAGACCGATGAGCAGAAACAACGCGCCGATGAACGTGAGAGCATGTTTCTCGTCTCTGAATTTGCCAGGAATTTTTTTTCAAAAACACTTTGGGAGACTGAAAAAGGCAAAGCAATAGGCCTGAGCTATTTTAGGGAAAGAGGTTTTACGGATGAGATCATAAAGAAGTTTGAGCTGGGCTATTCCCCGGAAGACTGGACGGCTCTGACCGATGAGGCAATCTCTAAGAAGTACGAGCTCGAATTCCTCGAGAAAACGGGCCTAACGGTGGTCAATGAGAACAAGAAGTTCGATCGTTTCAGGGGTCGCGTGATGTTCCCGATTCACAGCATGAGCGGCCGTGTGCTTGGTTTTGGAGGACGAACGCTTTCTTCTGAGAAAAAGGTTGCCAAATACCTGAACTCCCCGGAGAGCATCATTTACCACAAAAGCAAGGTTCTCTATGGAATCTACCAGGCCAAACAGGCCATAGCCAAAGAGGATAACTGCTACCTGGTAGAGGGCTACACCGACGTTATATCCCTGCATCAGTCAGGAGTAGTCAATGTGGTTTCCTCCTCAGGTACCGCTCTCACCCCGGATCAAATCCGGCTGATCAATCGCTTGACAAACAACATCACCGTTCTCTTCGACGGAGACGCGGCAGGGATACGCGCCTCTTTTAGGGGTATTGACCTTATCCTGGAGCAAGGCATGAATGTCAGGGTGGTTGCCTTTCCTGAAGGCGAGGATCCCGATAGTTTTGCGAGGTCAAGAAGCTCCTCTGAACTGATCGAATACTTGTCGGAGGAAAGCCAGGACTTCATTCAATTCAAGACTTCAATCCTGCTGGAGGAAACCAAGAATGACCCAGTCAAGCGAGCCGAACTCATTCGGGACATCGTCTCGAGCATCTCCAAGATTCCCAACAACATACACAAGGAGGTCTACATCCAGGAATGCGCTCGTATCATGAACATCTCAGAGCGGGTGCTGTTCAATGAGCTATCCCAGATTCTAAAGAGAAAAAACCGGGACTCCAGGGCTGATTCGGTGCAACGAACTCCGTTCACAGGTGTCAAAAAAGAGACCAAGCAAGCCGAAAAGGTAGAACCGCTCAAACTCCTTGAAAGAAAGATAATTGAGATACTCATGCTCTATGGCAACGAGGAGGTTGAATTTGTCGATTTCACCTCAGAGATCGATGAGGAAGGGCGAAAGAGAATTGTAAGACAGCAATATTCAAATACGGTATCCAACGAGATTTACATGCATCTGCAGGAGGATGAGATCGAGTTTACCGATCCTGTTTTTCTCAAAATCTACTATGAGATCATTCATTTGCTGAACCAGAAAGAAGAGATCAGCCCCGATGTCTTCACCAACCATGAGGATAACGACATTGCAGCTGCCGTGACCGACCTTTTGATGGACGAGGAGAAGTACAGCCTAAGCAACTGGGAGAAGCATAACATTTACGTCAACGGGAAAAAGGCCTATCTCTCAAAACTTGTAACCGACGTGCTTTACAATCTGAGACGCCTTCTAATCGCCGAAAAGATACTTGAATTGCAAACGGAACTCGTTACTGACGATGCCGTACCCAATGATTTGGAGGCGAGTCAGGAATCTTTGGAAGCCATAAGAGATTACACTTCCCTAAAGCAACTTCTCTTTGAAAAGCTCAATCGAGTGCTTTGATCTCCTCACCGATCTCGCAGACCGGTATGGGTTCCATCTTGTGCCGGTTTGCTCGGTTCAATTTCAGGTAGATCTGCATAACCTCTTTTTCGCGGCCTGAGAAATCTTCGGTTTTTTTGCCTGCATCATGTTGCATCATAGCCCATTCAAGCTCGTCGTAATTTGCCCCGAGCTGATCCTCGTCGGTCCGGGAATCACCAAAAAGTCCGTCGGTGGGCTGCGCCAAACGAATGGATTCGGGTACTTCGAGGTATTCGGCCAGGGCAAAAACCTCAGACTTGAGGAGGTCTGCAATCGGGCTCAGATCAACGCCTCCGTCTCCGTATTTTGTGTAAAAACCCACTCCAAAATCTTCCACCTTGTTTCCCGTGCCCGCTACGAGCAAACCCTTTAAACCGGCAAAATAGTAGAGAGTAGTCATTCGCAGTCGCGCCCGCGTATTGGCAAGTGACAGGTCGCGTCGATCTGATTGATCCGAATCGGGACATGACGCTATAAAGGTTTCAAAGGTCTGGGTGAGATCTATGCGTTCAGAACTAACCTTGGGATATCTTTTCTTGAGCTGAGCGATGTGCTCGTTAGCCCTGTTTACCTGACTCATGGCCTGATGAATGGGCATTTCAAGGCAGAGAACGGGCAATCCCGTCTTAGCACACAGTGTTGAGGTCACGGCAGAATCGACACCTCCCGACACCCCTACCACGAAGCCCTCCACCCGGGCATTCATTGCGTAATCCCTGAGCCAGCCGGTGATGTGATCTGCAACTTTTTTGACGTTCATTATTGATAAGTATTTAGTAGTTTTGCGTGTCACAAAAATATTAAAATTTATCCGCTAATTCTCGTTAAATGCGTATTCTCCTGGCAACGTCAACGTTTTTGATTTTCTTCTTGCTCTCATGTTCGAAAGAACGACAAAATGCTCCGGATTTAAGCGGAATAAATTCAGATGTCGAAATCGTTCGCTTTGAGCAACTTTTCTATGAGTCATCGGCTGATGACCTGGCAAGTCTGAAAGCTCAATTTCCATATCTTTTTCCGGCGGGCAACGCGGATTCGGTTTGGGTCAACAAGATCGAGGATGAAGACGAACAGTATCTGTATTCTGAAACACAGAAGCAATATGCGGATTTCTCAGAGCAAAAAAAAAGGTTGGAGGCCCTCTTCAACCACATGAAATACTATTTTCCGACCTTTGAGGAGCCCAGGGTAATCACGATGGTCACCCAGGTGGACTACAATAACAAGGTTCTTTATGCGGATAGTCTGCTCTTTGTGGGTCTTGACCTCTATTTGGGTGAAGAACACGAAGTCTACGCTGATTTTCCAGCGTACGTGAAGCAGAACTATCACAAGGACCACCTCATAGTCGACATTGCTGATGCAATGGTTCGTCCTCTTTTGAGGCCCTCAGACGATAATTCTTACGTCTCGCGAATGGTCCAGGAAGGAAAGAGACTCGAGATTTTAAGCCTTTTGCTTCCGGAAATCTCTAAAGAGGAGATTATTGGCTATTCAAAGGAACAGTGGAACTGGGCCGAGATGAGCGAGAGCAATATTTGGAAATATTTTGTTCAAAACGAATTGTTGTACAGCACAGATCCGGAATTGTCAAGACGATTCATTGAAGAGGCTCCCTTTTCAAAGTTTTACCTGGAGGCGGATCGGGATTCTCCCGGGAGAATTGGTTCCTGGTTCGGATGGCGCATCGCTGATGCCTACTGGAAGAATGACGATCCGGGAATGCGAGAGCTCATTACCATTGACAACGAAGAACTCTTTAAACGATCGAAATACAAACCCGCTAAATAAAGCTGATTCTCAAAAAGAGGGGCGGATAGAAAAATTAGGAATATGGCAATAAAACACAGATCAGAGATCAATATAAAAGTCGGGCTGGACGAAAACCGGGTTCCTGAGGAACTTGCCTGGTCGGCCGATGACGGCGCGATAGTTGACATGGAATCCAAAGCGTTGTTGCTTTCGGTTTGGGACTCTAAAGAAAAAGACACCTATAAGATCAATCTCTGGACCAAGGAGATGCCGGTCAACGAAATGATACAGTTCTTTCATCAGACTCTTGTTTCGATGGCGGATACTTTTGAGACCTCCACCGGCGACAACAAAATGGCGGACACCATGCGTGACTTCTGCGACTATTACGCTGAAAAAATGGGCATCAAACAAGGCTGAGAAGGTAGGTAGTAATTCTAGCTGTAGAAGTGCAGAATCTGATTCAGCACCGAACGGTAGTCCTTTTCACTTGCGACGAAGTCCATGTCAGAGACGTCAATGATCAGTGGGTTTAGGCCCTCGGTGGATTTGATGAAGTCCAGATATCCCTGGTGAATTTTCTGCAGGTACTGGCCCTTGATGTTCTGTTCATAAGCCCTTCCTCTTTTGCGAATATTTTCCAAAAGTCGCTCCGTATCCTGATAGAGATACACATAGACATCGGGTTTGGGAATTTCCTTGTACATGATGTCGAACATTTTCCTGTACAGTTTAAATTCCTCGCGGGGTAGGGTCACCTGTGCGAATATAAGTGACTTGAAGATGTAGTAATCGGATACGATAAAATTCTTGAAGAGGTCGAATTGCCCCAGATCATCACTTAACTGGTGATAGCGGTCCGCAAGAAAGCTCATCTCAAGCGGAAACGCATAGCGCTCTTCGTCTTCATAAAATTTTGGCAGGAACGGATTGTCGGCAAACCTTTCGAGAACGAGTTTGGCGTTGAAATCGTCGCCCATTTTTTTGGCCAGGCTGGTTTTGCCTGATCCGATATTTCCTTCAATGGCGATATAATTGTACCTGTCAAGAAGTGACGGCGGTTTATTTATCACCTGATCGATCTTCTCCACAATCCCCTCGTCAGGACAATTCTCAAGACAGGTTTGAATCGATTTTTTCGCAATAGGATGAATAACATCAGGAGCGATTTCGCTTAGCGGCAACAGCACGAATTTTCGATCGAGCATTCTCGGATGGGGAACTTTGAGATCGTTGTAGAATATGATCTCGTCCTCAAACAATAGAAGGTCTATGTCAAGAACCCTGTCTTCGTAGCCGTCAACTTCCTTTCTGTTTCGACCAAGCCTATTTTCGATCTGCAAGATTTTTTCAAGCACAAGCTCCGGACTCAAGGAGGTTGACAACTCCACGCACATATTGAGATATTCGCCTCCCTGATAGCCCCATGAGCTGGATCGGTAGACTGAAGACAGTCTGACAACGTGCCCGATGCTCTCGGCCATCGCATTCACAGCCTTCTGCAAGTGATCCAGCCGGTTCCCTACATTGCTACCAATTGAGAAGAAGGTTGTGCGTACTATTTTCATGTGCTGGAGGACCTCTAAAGGCGTTGTTTATTAAGGCGAAACGAAGTATCTTGCGACTCCGTTCAACCCGGACCTGTTACGAGTACAAAGAAACAAACAAAGTTCTAAAAAAACTCTAAGTGTAAAGGCTTTTTGAGGCTTGTAACAATAAGGGTTTGAAAGCGACTCATACTAAAAAGACCCAAATGACATTTTTACGAGAACTACTTGCGGTGATACTAGGTGTATTCATCTCTTTTTTTATCATGTTCTTCATTTTTGTGGCTATTGGCTCGGCACTGAGCTCGAGCTTCATGGAAGAGGAGAAAGTCCTTGTAAAGGACAATTCGGTGCTGGTTCTCAAACTGGACGAGCAGATTCGGGATTTCGCTCCGAAAAGCGATGATCCATTCGAACAGCTATTCGGGTTCAAGGATGAGCTGATGGGACTGAACACCATTATCAACGCGATTGACAATGCGAAATACGACAATAAGATCAAGGGCATCAGCATCGAGTCGATTTTTTTAAGGGCTGGAATCGCCCAGGTGCAGGAAATTAGGGACAAGCTCAATGAGTTCAAGGAATCCGGAAAATTCATAGTTGCCTATTCGGATTTTTACGATCAGAAGAATTATTATCTGAGTTCTGTGGCGGATTCAATCTACGTGTATCCTGAAGGTGGCCTTGATTTCAAAGGTTTATCCAGTGAAATACTTTTCTTCA
>CBDUAY010000025.1:0-24467 GCA_965365245.1 uncultured Flavobacteriaceae bacterium
CGCTGCGTTCTTCTTGACCTGGATCTGGTAGGTCAAAAACTCGTCGCTTAACGCCTCTTTGAAGGCTATGGCCTTGGCGCCAATAATGTGTTCGAGAGGACCTCCCTGCATTCCTGGGAAAACAGCAGAATTGAGCAGAGTGCTCATCATTTTGACTTTTCCTTTTGGCGTTTTTGCACCAAACGGATTTTCGAAGTCTTTGCCCATCATTATGATTCCTCCACGAGGCCCCCTGAGGGTTTTATGAGTCGTTGTGGTCACGATGTGGCAATGCGGCATAGGGTCGCTCAATATTCCTTTCGCAATCAAACCTGCCGGGTGTGAAATGTCAGCAAGCAGAATCGCTCCGACGCTATCTGCGATTTCTCTGAAACGCTTGAAGTCAAAGTCTCGTGAGTATGCCGAAGCACCGGCAATGATCAGGTTGGGTTTTACCTCAGAGGCTTTTTCCTGGATCTTGTCGTAATTCAACATCCCGGTTTCTCTTTCTACCCCATAAAAGGCAGTCTTGTAAAGTTTTCCGGAAAAATTAACCGGAGAACCATGAGTCAAATGACCACCGTGAGACAGGTCGAATCCGAGAATCGTATCTCCCGGCTTCAATACGGCCTGGTAAACCGCAGCATTGGCCTGAGACCCTGAATGCGGCTGCACATTGACATATTCGGCATTGAAGAGAGCCTTGGCCCTGTCCATCGCGATTATTTCAATCTGATCGACCACTTCGCATCCCCCGTAGTATCTTTTGCCCGGATATCCTTCAGCGTATTTGTTGGTTAGAATGGAGCCTGCTGCTTCCATTACCTGTTCGCTGGCGTAGTTCTCTGAGGCGATGAGTTCAAGCCCTCCGGTTTGTCTTTCTCTTTCCTCCGATATCAGGTCAAAAATTTCTTGGTCACGATGCATGAATCTTCAATTTGAGTGAGTTTTTAATGCGAACAAAAGTAAGAAATTACTTTCTCAAAAATGACAGAATCCTGTATATTTGAGAATGAATCAGTGAGGGGCGATATTTCCCATAATTTTTTATTAATTCCACAAAAAAAATGAAGATAACTGCGAACAATCCCAACAGGAAAAGCTGGATCAAGGTTGGCAAGAACTCCGACTTTCCGATACAAAATATTCCCTTTGGCGTATTCCTGACACGTGATGACATCACGACCATAGGAAGTCGCATCGGGGATTATGCCATCGACCTGGCCGCTCTGCACCAACTTGGGTACTTTGAGGGCATCCCTCTGACCGATGACATGTTCATGCAGGATACTCTTAACGACTTCATATCGGACGGAAGGACTACCTGGCGATTGGTAAGAAATCGCATAGCTGACCTGTTCGATGAAGAGAATCCCAAATTGCGAGACAACAACGAGCACAGGGAAGCGGTTTTGTTTTATATGGATGAGATCGAAATGCTTCTTCCGGTAGACGTTGGAGACTATACAGATTTTTACTCCAGCAGGGAGCATGCGACCAACGTCGGCTCGATGTTCAGAGACCCTGAAAATGCCTTGTTGCCCAACTGGCTTCATCTGCCTGTAGGCTACCACGGCAGGTCCTCCTCCATTGTGGTATCAGGCACCCGCATCAGAAGGCCCAAAGGACAGACTTTGCCAGCCGGCTCAGACACTCCGGTGTTTGGCCCTTCTAAATTGCTTGACTTTGAGTTGGAGATGGGATTCATCACTACCGATGCCAACCGATTGGGAAAATCAGTTGCAGTTGAAGAAGCCCGTGACCAGATCTTTGGAATGGTCCTCTTGAATGATTGGAGTGCGCGTGACATTCAAAAATGGGAATACGTGCCGCTGGGTCCTTTCCTCGCCAAAAACTTTGCAACAACGATCTCGCCTTGGATAGTCACTCTCGACGCCCTTGAGCCTTATCGCGTTGACGGGCCCGAGCAAGATCCCGAACCCCTTCCCTATCTCCAGGAAAAAGGGAAAACCGCTTATGACATAAAACTTGAAGCTTCCATTCAACCGAAGAATTCGGAGGAGACTGTAGTCAGTCAAACCAACTTCAAATACATGTACTGGAGCATCTCACAGCAGCTGGCGCATCAAACAGTCAATGGATGCAATGTGAGATCAGGTGACCTTTACGGAAGTGGAACCATTTCCGGCAAAGAGCCTGACAGCTATGGTTCTATGCTGGAACTCACCTGGAAAGGAACCAAACCCCTTAAGATGAAAGATGGAAGCAAGCGCAAGTTCATAGAAGATGGCGACACTGTAATTTTAAGAGGGCATTGTGAGAATGATCAGGTGCGCATCGGTTTTGGCACTTGCGTCGGAAGGATAAAAAAGGCAAAGAAATAAGGCTCAAACCACGGTCTTGTGCAATTCGAACACAGTTATTTCTGGCCATATCCCTACCCTGCCTGGAAAGCCCAGGAATCCAAAGCCTCTGTTGACGTACAACAGCTGTGAGGCTTTTTCGTAGAGTCCCGCCCACTGCGGATAAATGTATTTGATGGGGCTCCACTTGAATCCGGGAATCTCCACGCCAAACTGCATGCCATGCGTATGTCCGGCCAATGTAAGATCAAAATGCGTCGGGTGCTCCAGTATCTTCTTCTCCCAATGCGTCGGATCGTGACTCATCAATACTTTGAAAGACACTTCCTCTGCCCCCTTTAAGGCAGAATCGATGTCACCTCGTTGAGGGAAGGGCCTGTTACCCCAATTCTCGACCCCGTAGATTCCTATGCGCTGTCCATTTTTCTCAATGATTGCATTCTCATTGTTGAGGAGTCTGAATCCCATTTCCTCCTGATACTGGTAAAGGAGCTTCATATTCTTTTCCTTGGCCTCAGGTGAGTCCCAGGACTTATAATCCCCGTAATCGTGATTCCCCAGCGTTGAATAAACACCATGACGGGCATTCAACTTCTTGAAATCATTTATATAGGGCTCTATTTCTCTCGAGTCGTTGTTTACCAGGTCTCCTGTGAAACAAATCAGATCGGGCCTTTCTTTATTTATCAGCTCGATTCCGCTTCGAATAGCATCTTCCCGGTCGAAACTCCCGGAGTGAATATCTGAAATGTGCACCATTCTGAAACCTTCAAAAGATTCCGGGAGATTTTCAAAATGCAATTTCATTCGATTCACGCGAAAGTCATATTTCCCCCGGGCCACTCCATAGAGCATGGACGAAAATGGAATGGCGGCAAGAAAAAGTCCCGTCTGACGGATGAACTTCCTTCTTCCGGGCACTTGAGTTTTGATTCCATTTCCTTGAATCAGGTTTTTCGCAAACTGATAAGACAAACTGAACAAACGAAGTATGTCCTCCGCAAGGAAGAACACGATCAAAAGCAGCTTAAACGCAAAGAATGAGAAAAAGAAACCGACAAAGAGATTGGGAAGGAATTCGGGGTGAAGCGGCTTGTTTACGAAGTAGGTGTACAAATAGTAAAATCCGACATAGCCTGCAGACACCCCTATCAGGTACAGGCCTTTGAGCCAGGATTTCATCTTGGTCTCATTTATGCTTCTCTGAAGGGCATAGAACACATAAGCGTCCATAGCCAGAAGCACAGCCAGTACAACAAATAAATTCAACGATAAATTCCGGGTCGACATTTAAATCCTTCTTCTCTTCTTTTCTTTAGTGATAAGGTCCAGTTCCCTGTTGGTCTGACCTGCCACCGAGGTATTCTCCTCAGCACGGCGAATCAAATAGGGCATGACGTCTTTGACGGGTCCGAAAGGCAGGTATTTTGCGACGTTGTAGCCCTCATGCGCGAGATTGAAGCTGATATTGTCACTCATTCCAAAGAGCTGACCGAACCAGATTCGCGGATCGTCCTTGGATATGCCTGATTTCTCAATGAGATCCATCAGGAGATAAGAACTCTCCTCATTGTGCGTTCCACAGAAAATAGACATGTCATCCAAATGGTCAAACATATATTTCATGACCTGGTTGAAATTCTCGTCCGTGCTTTTCTTATCCACGCAAATAGGGCTGGGGTAATGCTTTTCCTCCGCCCGCTCTCGCTCCTTCTCCATATAGGCTCCACGTACAAGTTTCATACCAATTTTATATCCCCTTTTTTTTGCTCTTTCATGAAGTTCCACCAGATAAGCGAATCGGTCATGCCTGTAGAGCTGCAGGGTGCCAAAAACCACTGGCTTCTTTTTGTTGTATTTTTCCATGAGCTCTTCCACCAGGTCATCTGCGGCCTTCTGCATCCATGACTCCTCTGCATCCACCAAAAGGGCAATGCCTCTCTCATTGCAAGCTTTTGCCACTTTCTCATATCGCTGAACCACGCGATCCCATTCCTGTTCTTCCCTCTGAGAAAGCTCCTCTCCCTCACTTATCTTTCGATACAACTCAAAGCGCCCAAATCCAGTGGGCTTGAAAACGGCAAACGGAATCGCATCTTTTTCCTCGACAAACGCTATTATGGTCAGCGTCTTTTCGAGGGCCAAATCAAACTGTTCCTCCTCCTCCTTGCCTTCGACGGAATAGTCTAAAACCGAACACACGTGTTTTTCATGCATGCGATCGATCAGCGGCATGCAGTCTGACTCGTTGACTCCTCCACAGAAATGATCGAAGACGGTCGACCGGATCAGTCCCTCGACAGGCAGCGCAGATTTGAGCGCGAATTTGGTGACGGCAGTACCGATTTTAACCAGGGGCTCGCTCTTAATCAAACGAAATAAAAAATAGGCTCTTTCCAGCTCAGAATCAGATTTCAATGCAAAGGCCACTTCTGTGTTGTCGAACAACTTTTCCATGAATCAAGTTTTACACAAAGATACCCAGCGCAATTCATTTTTTCAATTATTTCACCGTTATTTGCATCACAAAAGAAAAGGATGAACTCGATCAATTCCACAAGCTATTCGGTGCATTTTGGTGACAAGGCATATCAAAGCCTGAATGACTATTTGAATGAGGAGTTCACCTCCAAGATTTTCGTCCTGGTCGACAACAATACCCGTAAACATTGTCTGCCGATACTAAGAGAGAAAACAGGTGCGCAGCACGAGTTCGAAGTTCTGGAGATTCAGGCAGGTGAAAAGTTCAAGAATCTGGAAACCTGCTCAAAAATGTGGGAAGAATTGTCAACTCTTAGTGCCGATCGAAAATCGCTGATAATCAACCTTGGTGGAGGTGTGATCACCGACATGGGGGGCTTCATTGCTTCCTGCTTCAAAAGAGGGGTCCGCTTTATCAACATCCCTACAACGCTGCTCAGTATGGTGGATGCCTCTGTAGGATCAAAAACGGGAATCGATCTGGGAGCACTGAAAAATCAGATAGGCCTGTTCAGCGATCCCGAAATGGTCCTGATTGATCCTAACTATTTGAATACCGTTTCCGACAGAGAAATGCGCTCAGGTTTGGCCGAAATCATCAAATACGGGTATACTTTTGACAAAACTCTGTGGGAAGAGATCCACACATTTGAGACGATCGATTTGACTCGGATTTTGCCGCTGGTACACAAGTCCGTTGAGATTAAAAACAGTGTGGTGCTCAACGACCTGCACGAAGCAGGCCTCCGTAAAACTTTGAATTTTGGACACACAGCTGGGCACGCAATTGAGTCTTATTTTCTCGACTCAGAACTCAAGAGCGATCTGACGCATGGGGAAGCCATAGCTGCAGGAATGGTGATAGAACTCTATTATTCGTCAAAAATTTGTGGTCTTCCGATTCGATGGGCCGAAGAGCTGAAAGGATTTGTACGGAATTTTTACGGCGAGATAGAAATTCAACCTGAAGATTTCGATCCGATAATGAAACTGATGATGTACGATAAAAAGAATGTAAGCGGCATTATCAATTTCGTCTTGTTGGAGAGCATCGAAACCTGCAGGATCGATCAGCAAATCGATCCTGAACTTATAAGAGAGGGGCTCATCTATTTTTCAAAATGATCAATTCACCCCTTCTTTCACCCCTTTGTCTATAACACGATTGTACATTGCCTCGTATTTCGGAAGGATTTTTTCAATTGAGAACCGGTGTGCAGCTTCGAAAGCATTTTCTTTGAACTCTCTTAACCTCTTATCGTCCTGCAGAATGAAGATTGCGTTTTTCGCCATGTCTTCAACGTCTCCCACATCACTCATAAACCCAGTTACCCCCTGAATATTCACCTCCGGAAGTCCCCCCTGGTTGGTTGAGATGACAGGTGTCTTTCCAGCCATGGCTTCAAGAGCCGCGAGACCAAAGCTTTCAGTCTCAGATGGTAGCAGGAACAAATCGGAAAAGCACATGATTCTTCGAATCTCGTCGCTCTTCCCAAGGAAAAGTATCTTGTCTTTCACGCCGAGGTCTTTTGCCAGTAAATCCGCTTTTTCCTTGTCAGGGCCTTCCCCGACCAGGATGAGTTTTGAAGGCACTTTTCGCTGGATCTTCTCAAATACTCGGATAACGTCCAAAACGCGTTTGACAGGTCTCAGGTTACTGACATGGGTTACGATTCTCTCATGAGGTTCCGCAAGGGACTCCCTGATGCAATCACCTTCAGACCAATTGGCCTGTTTCTCGAAATCAATGAAGTTATATATCACCTCAATGTCCTTTTTGATGTCAAAAAGCCGGAGGGTATCCCTTTTAAGGCTTTCGGATACAGTAGTTACAACATCTGAGTGATTGATGCTAAACTCAACGGCGGGCTTGTATACGGGGTGACTGCCTACCAGAGTGATGTCGGTGCCGTGCAAAGTCGTCACTATTGGAATGTGAATGTCTTTTTCCTTGAGCATCTGTTTCGCCATGTAAGCGGCATAGGCATGCGGAATGGCGTAGTGAACATGCAACACCTCAATGTCGTATTTCTGAACAGACTCCACCAATTTGCTTGACAAGGCCAGATTGTACGGCTGATAGTGAAACAAAGGGTAGTTCTCTACAAAAACCTCGTGAAAATGGAGATTTTTGTTCAGAAAATTCAATTTTACCGGCTGATGAGAAGTAATGAAATGAACCATGTGTCCTTCCTCGGCGAGTGCCATTCCAAGTTCGGTAGCGACCACTCCGCTACCTCCGTAGGTGGGATAGCATACAATTCCAATGTTCATAGAGTTGGTTTAGATTATAGAAAAGTCGAAAATCAGGCGGTTCCTTACAAATATGCAGATTAATCGTACTTTTGCAGATTGTAAATTTAACTCATTCCATGGAATTCGGGCGCTTTTTATCCATCCTTTCTGATCTTGAGGCACATCCTCTACCGGGAATCGACGCTCACCGCAAAATGATCCCCGAGATAAGAACAATTCCCAGCCTGCAGGAAATAAAACGCTCTCAACCTTCTCAAGCCGGGGTTCTCGCTCTGTTCTATCCGGATCGGGAAGAAGAAACGAGGTTTCTGCTCACCCTGCGTGCAAGCTACCCCGGGAAACACTCTTCTCAGGTCAGCTTTCCGGGAGGAAAACAAGAGGAAGGTGACCATGACCTGGCTCATACTGCCTTGCGCGAGACCTGTGAGGAGACAGGAGTCCAACCTGACTCCATCGTCATCAAAAAGTCTATGACCAAGACCTACATTCCCCCGAGCAATTTCCTGGTAAGCCCTTTTTTGGGGTTCAGCTCATCAATGCCTCAATTCAGGCCAAATCATGAGGTAAGCGAAATCATCGAGGCAAAGTTAAGTGACCTGTTGGATGAGAACACCCTTGGCATAAAGAACCTGAGCACCAGTTATATGCAGAACATTGACGTTCCATGCTTTCATTTCGAAGGCCACGTGGTTTGGGGAGCGACTGCAATGATGCTGAGTGAAATAAAAGAACTTATAAAATTAAGTTTTCATTAATTTTTATAAGTTTGTTTAACAAATCATCAAAAATGGGGGTATTTAAACGGGATGTTTTTGGGAATATACTGTTCCTGAAGAAAATGTTGATCAGGACCCTGGGAGTTTTTTCTCATCGCAGATACCGCGGATTCAATGAGTTGCAGATCGAAGGTTCGGAAATCATCCGGGATCTTCCGGAAAACAACGTTCTTTTCGTGGCCAATCACCAGACCTATTTTGCAGATGTGGCGGCTATGCTACACGTGTTCAATGCCGCGCTGAGCGGACGCGTGGACAATATTCGGGACATTGGATATCTCTGGCAGCCCAAATTGAATGTCTACTTCGTGGCAGCCAAGGAGACCATGAGAGCAGGATTGCTTCCCAGGATCATGGCCTATGCCGGCTCGATTTCCATCGAGCGTACCTGGCGTGAAAAAGGCAAGGATGTCAAAAAGCAGGTCAAGATGTCTGACGTTTCCAACATCACAAAAGCCCTGGAGGATGGGTGGGTAATTACCTTTCCGCAGGGCACCACAACACCTTTCAAACCAATTCGCAGAGGAACGGCCCATATCATCCGTGAAAACAAGCCCATAGTCATACCTGTTGTCATTGACGGTTTCAGGCGCTCTTTCGACAAAAAAGGTCTCCTGATCAAAAAACGGGGAATACTGCAGTCGATGGTGATCAAGAAACCGCTGGAAATCGACTTCGAAAAAGACAGCATAGACGACATTGTAGAGATGATCGAATACGCCATAGAACAGCACCCCTCCTTTCTCAAGGTTCAGGAAGTCGAAGACTATCACAAAAGAGAGACCGAACTCAATAAGAAAAGAGAGTTCTGGGACATGTACTAGACCTAGGCCAACCAGGCCTTGAGCATCCAGACGGTTTTTTCTTGCTCCGAAATGAAATCACTCATCATAGCATTGGTTCCTTCATCATCTGCTTCGGCTGATTCGCTGAGCAGCTGTCGTTCTAATTCGATTAACTTTACCAGTGAATCTACAACGAGTTTTACGGATTCACGATCCTTCGAAATGTCTTTTCCTACCGTTACACTGGATTTCTCCAGGTAATCCTCAAAAGTGTGCAGAGGCGTCCCGTGAAGCGTCAATATTCGTTCGGCGATCATGTCGATCTTTTCCTGTGCATCTGTGTACAGCTCTTCGAATTTCATATGAAGCTCAAAGAATGACTGACCCTTGATATTCCAGTGAAGTCCTCTCAGATTCTGATAGTAAATCTGAAAATTTGCAAGAAGCTCATTCAGCCCCTTGTTCAGCGAAGCTACTTTTTGACGGTCTAAACCTAAAATTGCATTTTCCATGATTATTATGTTTTTCAGAACAAAGATCACCAATAAAAATCTCGATACTGTATAGAATTAATTGATAGATTTGATAACTTTATCAGCTAGTTCTATTGTTATGACCATTACACAGTTGAAATATGTCCTTGCCGTTGCTGAATACAAGAACTTCACTTTGGCAGCCGAACACAGTTTCGTAACTCAGCCCACGCTGTCCATGCAAATTCAGAAGCTCGAGGAGGAACTGGGCGTAACGATCTTCAATAGAAAGAAAAAACCTATTCAATTAACTCCCATCGGGGAAAAAATACTTGAGCAGGCGAAATTGATTGTAGATGAGAGCCACAGAATAAATGATATCGTTGATCAACAGAAAGGATATATAGGGGGCGAATTCAAGCTGGGCATCATTCCGACCATCATGCCTACACTTTTGCCCTTCTTTCTGAAGACTTTTCTCAAAAAGTACAGCAAAGTGAAGCTTTTCATTGAAGAGCTTACCACAGACGAGATGATGAGGAAGCTGGCCGATGGCTATTTGGACGAGGGAATCGCAGCTACACCACTGGAAAATGAAGCCATAGTAGAGAAACCCCTTTATTATGAACCCTTTATCGGGTTTGTATCAGAAGATCACAGGCTCTTTAAACAGGAACACATCAAGGAGGAGGACCTCGACCTCAGTGACATACTACTTCTCGAAGACGGACATTGTTTCAAGAATAATGTAATTAACCTGTGCCAGTCAAAAAACACCACGGATGACAACCAGTTTCACCTGGAAAGCGGAAGCATCGGAACACTCATACGTTTGAGCAAAGAAGGGTTGGGAATGACTTTGATACCCTACCTGAACAGTCTCGATCTCTCAGAACAGGATAAAAAATATCTTCGGCCATTTGCTTCAACCGTTCCAGCCAGGGAGGTGAGCCTGATCTATCACAAATCCCAATTGAAGATGCAAATGCTCGATGCATTGAAAACCACTATTGATGCAGTCATAAGAGGAGCTATTGCCTTTCATGACGTTAAAATCATCAGCCCGCTGAACAAAAAATCCTTATCTCCTTTGGGAAACTAGTTTTTGATCAGGGCCAGACTTACGTGAAGTTCGGGTTTGTTGGCCGTGAATTTCATCAGCCATAAGCGCAATTCTTCTATTTCAAATGGAAGTAACCTTTTCATAGCTTTTTTCAGTTCCTTACAAAACAAATCAACATCAAAACTCACTTTTTTCAAGACCGTTTTGGTGTAGTCAAATATTGCTCTTGCCATAGACTATACTTTAAGAAATATTAGAACGTGTTCGTAATTGATCTTAGTACAAATTAAATAATTTTTTTTTAAATCAAAACAATAACGCTCTTAACTACTGACATTCAGCTTTTTAACTTATCTATTTCTTTGTAAAAAGAAGCTGTGCTTTTTGTCAGCTCGTCGCGCAAGGTTCTGAAATGTGTTTTTGGATTCTGATCCTCGCCCTGGTGAAGTTTTGCGATGATTTTATCAAAGGTCTCTATAGCGCTATCAATCAACTTTTCAGCTTTTTTGGACGTAGCTTTATCAGCTGACTTTTGAATTTCGTAGCATTCCTCAATAACCTCAGACAAGGTCTGATTCAAATCTTTTTTAAACTGTCTTGTACTAGCCATTTCTTAAAATTTTATGTTTTCGTTTCTTTAAAGTAAACTCCTGATAATTTTTTCTTCCCTACATGAGCTCGTACATCGACCTCAGCTTTTCACGGGTTATGGTCTTCTGCCAATCTTTGCCCAGAGCATTCTCCCAAAGCGGAACCAGACTCAAAGCAACGTCAATCATGGTGTCAAATTGCTTATCAGTTAGATCCTTGCAAAGCCCTTTTGGAATGTCTATGCCATGTTTCTCGACCATCTGTTTAAACTCCTTCACACCTTCGGGATAGAATTCCTCCAACTGATCAAAAACAATGCAGTTTCCAACTCCATGCTTGGTCCCGAGCAGATAAGACAAACCATAGCTCATCGCGTGAGCCACACCTACCTGGGAATAGGCTATGCTCATTCCTCCGTGCCAGGATGCCATCATCAATTTGTCCTGTGAGTCCTCGTCGATTTCATCTTTTTCCAGGTAGACTTCACGGCACAAATCCAAAGATTTCTCGCCATAACTTTGACTGAATGCATTCAAATAAGTTCCGGTGAGGGATTCGATGCAGTGAATGTAACAATCCATTCCGGTATAGAACCATTGATTTTTTGGAACGCCTTCAAGCAGTGAAGGATCAAGCACTACCTGGTCAAAAGGCGTGTAATCTGAATTCATGCCCAGTTTTCGTTCCGGGCCGGTAAGGACAGTCGTACGCGACACTTCCGCTCCCGTACCCGATATGGTTGGTATACCGACGTGGTACACCCCTGGGAATTTGACGAGATCCCATCCCTGGTAATCCGCTGATGAACCCGGGTTGGTCAGCATCAGAGCTACAGCTTTGGCGTAGTCCAATAGGGTTCCTCCTCCGATTCCGATGATGCCCGAAGGCGTCTCACTGAATTCTTCCCGGATCTGATCCCGGATTTTATCGACATAAATAGTCTTGGGCTCTTCATCTGCACTTACAAAAATGATCTTGTCCCGATGGCTCAATGGTATGCGATTGACAACTGAATCTTTATTTTCAAAAACGTCGTCAACCAAAAAAATGAAAGGTGAATTCTCGCCTTGACGATGGGGCTCCAGGATTTCGTCAAGCTGATTGAAGCTGCCTCTTCCGAAGACAACCCGCGGTACCATGGGAAAGTTTCTAAAACTCATATTGATAATATTTTGGTGCTTTAATCTTTAATGTACTTCTGGGCCTTGTCCAGGTCCTCCGGGGTATCGATCTCGATACCCATATACTGGGTTTCAACCATTTTGATGCGCTTTCCGTACTCCAGGAAACGAATGCATTCCACTTTTTCTGTCGCCTCGAGAGATCTCATGGGCAGGCGGTAAAAATCCATTATTGCCTTTTTTCTGAAAGCGTAAACTCCTATATGCTCAAAATAGCGAGCTCCTGCCTCCTTGTCGCGAGGATAAGGAATCGGGGATCTTGAAAAATAGAGCGCAAAGTCGTCCTGGTCTACGATAACCTTCACATAATTGGGGTCTGTGATATCCTTCCAGTCGGTAATTTCCTGCATAAGGGAGGCCAGATCAATCTTATTGGCATCTTCCCCTTTGAAGACATTTATTACGGCCTCCAGCGGTTCTTTTTTGACAAACGGCTCATCCCCCTGCACATTGACGACGATGTCCACATCGAGACCCTCGACGGCTTCAGCGATACGGTCGGTTCCGCATTCGTGCTCCTGCTTGCTCATAATGGCCTTACCCCCTCCTCTTTCAATGGCTTCTTTGATGATTCGGCTGTCAGTGACCACGTAAACCTCGTCAAATAAGCCTGTTTTCAATGTCGCCAGGTAAGTTCGCAGAATCACGGGCTTTCCTCCAAGATCCGCCATGAGCTTGCCGGGAAAACGCGTCGCTCCATAACGAGCCGGTATCATTGCAACTACTTTCATCAGTCAGGTTTAAAGTACGGATCGAATTGCTTCGGCCATTCTCTTACCCAAGTCTCTAACCTGCTGTTCCTTCCAGGAGAGTTTGATAAGGCAGGAAATGTTCCTGGATATCAAATCGTCTGATTGAGGGAACTTTTGATCTTTGATTCCTTCGATGCGAGCGCGCACCTCATCTGAAATCGGAAAGAGGCTTTTTGCATTCTTTAGGTGTTCCCATCGACGGACATAGTGCCAATTGTTCTCGTAATAATTCCAAAAGCTGTCTATTCCGTGATCTTTGAAGGCTTGTACCACTTTCGAGGTGAGTTCTGCAGTGGGCATGAAAAAGTTCAGGAACCCGCAACTGTCCCCTTCAGGGTCAGGGATTCTTCTGAAGCTCACCTCGGGGATCTCGCTCAGGGCCGCTTTGAGAATACCGTGATTCTTTCTTTGAATGGCAATGAATTCATCCATCCGCTTTATCTGACCAAGTCCGACTGCGGCGTGAAGCTCTGAGATTCTAAAATTGTAGCCCAATATAGGATGAGTCTCAGCACCCCGATCGCTTCCGACGTGATCGTGTCCGTGATCTGTGTACTGATCCGCCCAAACCGCAAAATCATCGTTATTCGTCATCATGACACCTCCCTCACCGCAAGTTATGGTTTTAACGAAGTCAAATGAGAACGTTCCGGCATCGCCAATAGTGCCTACTTTCTTTCCTTTGTAGGTCGCTCCAAAAGCCTGGCAGGCATCTTCAAGCAAGTAAAGATCATGCCTTTGACAGATGTCCTTCAAGGCATCCAGGTCAGCCATTGAGCCACACATGTGGACGGGCATAACCGCTTTGGTCTTGGAGGTTATAGCCTTTTCAACTGCTTTGGGATCAAGAGTCAGGGTGTCGTCGATTTCCACCAGAACAGGTATTGCCCCTGCCGCGAGGATGGACTCAAAACTCGCCACAAAAGTAAACGTAGGCATGATGACTTCATCACCTGCTCCGATTCCCATGACGGCCAGTGCCACGTTGAGCGCTGTTGTTCCACTGCTGGTCAACTGAGCATGCTTGATATCGAAGCGTGATTCGATCTCACTTTCGAGCTCCCTGGCCTTCCAGTGACCATTTCTCATTCCATCGAAACCGTAGCGCATGAGCACACCGTTCTCGAGAACATCGTTCAACTCTTTTCTTTCCAGGTCGCCAAACAGTTCAAATCCAGGCATAAGTTGTGTTTTTTAAGAATTTTGATTTCTTCGTCAAAGATAATTATTTATCCATTACAGCTGGGATGCAAATTCACAAGTTAACGATGCAGAAGGACTTCTGTTTTTATCATTCGTTTTAGTAAATTTACCCTATGGAAAACTTCATCAAAAACCTCCCCAAGGCAGAGCTCCATTTGCATATAGAAGGCACTTTCGAACCGGAGCTCATGTTTGAAATCGCAAAGCGAAACAACATAGACATACCCTTTGCCAGCGTTGATGAGCTGAGGAAAGCCTATGCTTTTGACTGCCTGCAGGATTTCCTTGACATTTACTACCAGGGGGCCCAGGTTCTTCTTCACGAGCGGGACTTCTTCGACCTCACCTTTGCCTACCTCGAAAAATGCGCAGAACAGAATGTGCGCCATGCAGAGATCATGTTCGACCCTCAAACGCATACTGAAAGAGGTGTGAGTTTTGAGACTGTAATTACAGGCATACGCAAAGCTTGCATTGCAGCTGAGAAAGAATTTGGAATTTCAACCCTCCTCATCATGAGTTATTTGAGGCATTTGTCTGAAGAAGCTGCCTTCAAGACCCTGGAGGAATCATTGCCTTTCAAAGAATGGATTACTGCCGTTGGGCTGGATTCTTCTGAAAAGGGCAATCCACCTTCCAAATTCAAACGAGTCTTTGAAGCGTCAGTGGCCGAAGGCTATATACCGCTTGCTCATGCGGGTGAAGAAGGGGATGCCGATTACGTATGGGAAGCCCTTGATCTGCTTCATATTGTCCGGATTGACCACGGAAACAACTCCCTGCAGGACAAGTCGCTCGTGCGGGAAATCGTAAAGAGAGACCTGGCCCTTACCGTATGTCCGTTGTCAAACCTGGCCCTAAAAGTGGTAAAAGACCTGAGCGAGCATCCGCTCAAAAAAATGATGAACCTCGGGATGAAGGTAACTGTCAACTCGGATGACCCAGCCTATTTTGGAGGACAGGTCAATCAGAATTTAATTGCCATCCAGGAAGCCCTTGATCTTTCCAAAGATGATCTTTGCGAACTCGCTAAAAATTCATTTGCGTATTCCTTATTGGATCAAAAAACCAAGGATTCCTACTTGAGTGAAGTTGAAAACTATTGTGCCGCCTGATTGTCCAGGGCCTGCAGCGATTCGCTAATGTGTTTTGCAGCTTTCAGCTGGCTTTCGAAAATATAGATCACTTTGCCTGACTTGTCAATTACATAGGTGACACGTCCTGGAATAAGTCCCATCAAATTGGATTTCACTCCAAAAAGCTTGCGAACTTCGTTTTGGGTATCCGCAAGCAAGGTGAAGGGAAGGTTGTATTTTTTCGCAAAATCACGGTGACTCTCCACGCTGTCTGCACTTATGCCGATCACCTGTACATTTCGATCCGTAAACTCCTCGAAAGAATCCCTGAAGGAGCAAGCTTCCTTCGTGCATCCCGGCGTATCATCCTTCGGGTAGAAATAGATCACCATCGCATTCTGCCCCAGGTGATCACCAACCTTGAATTCGTCACCATTTTGATCCAACAGGCTGAATTCAGGAACCTTGTCGCCCACAGAAAGAGGCCTGTTTGTTGTCTGTTTTGTCATAGTAAAAGCAAATACGAGCCCGATAAGGGCTGCCATTGAAATAATAGTTAATTTTCGTTTCATAGTCCTGGTAAGCTATTCTCCGCTGTAACTGACAAAATTCCTCGGCGTTTCATAAAGGACTACGTCGAGTTCCATATCCTCCTGGATTCTTTTTCTGATTTTGTTCCAGATGACAACCACGATATTCTCAGCTGTCGGATTCAGAGTCCTGAATTCTTCGACGTCCACATTGAGATTTTTATGGTCAAACGGTTCTTCGACTTCCTCCCGTATAATGTCTTTCAAAACTTTCATATCGATTACATAGCCCGTTTCAGGATCAATTTCTCCTGTAACTGAGACAATGAGCTCATAATTGTGCCCATGATAATTCGGAAATGCGCACTTTCCGAAAATCTCCGAGTTTTGTTCGTCCGACCAGGACCTGTTGTATAACCTGTGCGCCGCGTTAAAATGCGCTTTTCTGCTGACTTTGACCTTCATTTCACGAGTCTTTGATCGTATTCTCTGAAAATTATCTTGAACCACTCTGTGTAGATCTCCGGGCGAGCCTTCATGTCTTCTTTGACGGCTTCGAGCGACATCCACTTGAAATCTGCGACTTCATCCGGATTGATCGTCGGATCCAGATCGCTGTTCCCTACCAGTACATGATCGAGCTCATGCTCGGTCAATCCATTGTCAAACTGTGCCATGTAAATGAACCAAAACATATCCTCGAGCTCACATTCCATGCCCATCTCTTCTTTCAACCGTCGCTTTCCCGCCTGAAGATTGGTTTCCCCCTGTCGCTGATGACTGCAACAGGTATTGGTCCACAAACCTGGTGAGTGATACTTGTGATGCGCCCTTTGCTGAAGCAACAATTCGCCTTTGCTGTTAAATACAAAAACCGAAAAAGCACGGTGTAGAACTGCCTTTTCGTGAGCTTCCAGCTTCTCCATCAAACCGACCTGATTATCTTGCCGATCGACCAAAATTACCTTCTCTTCTTGCATTCTTGTTTTTTTACAAATTTACGGATAAATATGTTCAAGAACTGTTTTTACCATTTTGATCCTTTTGCCTTCAGTTGTCTCCTCGTTCCAGGCCAGGAAGACTTCACCTCCTGCAACCTCCAATTGTGGAAATCCAGTTGAACGGGCCGACGACAACTCAGAGACAGTCATCGAAGTCAACTTTCCTCTCAATTTATCAATTAAAGCCAAACGCAGTTCTGCATCTTGTCCATTCAATTCCATCCAACTCAGCAAGGCCGTATTTTCATCCAGCATGAAAAGATCTACCCGACCCAGAGGTTTCCCTTCATCCACCATCACGGGATCACCAAAGTTTAAACCTCCATCATCAGAAAACGCTACTTTTACCCTTGGCTGATCGTTCGCCCCGGTGAACCAGGCGAGCCCGACAGAGCGTCCAAAGGCAGACAGCTTCGGCCCATTTACCGGGCAGCCATTGATTTTCCATCCGTCATTGAAAACGGCTTTCGGCTCTGACCATTTTCCATCACGCAGCAAACTGACATATATATCTCGTATCTCATCATCTGTCCTATCCCGGTAGGCAACCAGGGTCCCCTGATTCGTTTGCACAAGGGAAGTCTGGCAACAATCACAAGTCCTTTCATCCACCAACTCTTCGGTCACGATCTTTCCATCTGCTCCAATCTCTGCGGATCTCAACTGCATGGCATGATGCCCTCCCTCCATGTTACGCCCGTCCAACCAGACCGCGCGAAAAGAATCTTCTCCGACAGTTGAAAAACTCACAAAACCATGTTCGGCTTTCATTGTGTCGCTGTGCATCTTAACTGAATTCGACCAGTTCATTCCGTTCGAATTTGAATGCAGAAAGCGTATATCATAGGAAAAAGTTGCCGTATCGGATTTTTTGAGATAGTGGGCAATCAGATTCTTTCCGTTTTTCGAAAGAGCAGGAAAATCTGCCCAGTTCACGAACCAGTCTTCCCCTCGGGTGAGTTCATTTCTATCTTCCCATTGACCTTTCTTGTACGAACTCATCACGAGCGCCACTGTCGCATCTGCGACTTCTTCCGTCCAGAGCATAGTCAAATCTTCGTTGTTCGCCAGCAGAAATGGCTGTTCCGATTTCAACTGCGCCGGGGTATCGATCACTTCCCATAAGACTTCCTTGCTGTTCTTCATCTTGCATCCTTGAATGGCAAGGGCAAGAATACAGCAGCCTGTTACTTTTAACATGTATTTCAAGTTGATCCTCATTGTTGTTACTTGCATATTTTTAGGGTACTTCTTTCAACATTTTAATTATCTCCTCTTCGTCCCATTCAAGCGCCCCCGGGATTTGCTTGAACAACTTGCCATCCGTTCCGTAGATCGACGTTGTAGGCAAGACGTGGACATTCACACGTGCCAGGCTGGAATTCATTTTCAGGAAGCGCAAATCATAGCCTTGCTTGGCTTTGAACTCCAGAATCAGGTCCATATCATCTGTTGTGGGAAAAAGAAAAACGTAGTTTTCACCTTTCAGCTCTTCCTCCGCCTCAATAAGTGAAGGGAACTCAGCTCGACAGGGGATGCACCAGGTGGCCCAGTAATTCACCAGTAAACGTTTTCCTTTGAACGAAGAAAGCAGGATAGTATCTCCGCTCATTTCAACAAACTCTATCTCCTTTTCATTTTGTGCCGGTTCAGGTGATACTTCTGTTCTCTTTTTGCAGCTTCCACAGAAGAACAAAAAGACAATGACAATTCTCCAAAGGTTCATCCTTTTTCTTTAATCCATGAAAATACAAAGATTTCCATCTTTCGTATATCTTTGCCAAAAAAATTTCATGGCCTCCAGACTATTGTTTTTCGCACTGATGATCTGTCTTGCCTTTTCTTGTTCTGATAAAAAGGGTGGCATGCAGGATTCAGACAAAGTCGTGAAAGACAACATTCAACCTGAAAGGGCTGAAAAGCCTGAAAAGTCAGCAGGTAAACAAACCTATGAAGAGGTCAAACTCAAGAAGCGTGCTGATTCAATTGACAACAAAAATACTGTGCCCTTTTTGGAAAAATACGGGTCTCTCAACCCCGAAACCCGTCTTGTGATTAAAACACGACTCGGAGATATAGGCCTGAGACTCTATGAAGACACCCCATTGCACCGGGCCAGTTTTGTATTCCTTGCCAAAGTGGGGTATTTTGACACGACGTGCTTCTATCGGGTGGTTCCTGATTTCATCATTCAGGGTGGTGAATCCGAAAGGTTGGACACGCAGCGATACAAAGCCCGGTACATGCGCTATAAAATTCCACCCGAATTTCGCGAAAATAGACGTCACAAATACGGGGCCATAGCATTGGCAAGAGACTGGGTGAACAATCCCCAGAAGAAATCCACAGCATTCGAGTTTTATATCGTCCAGAACAGAAAAGGAGCACATCACCTAGACGGAGAGCACACCGTGTTTGGTGAGGTGACCTACGGGTTTGAAACCATTGACCGAATCGTCAATCTCGAGGCCGGAAGCGATGAATGGCCTCTGGAGGATGTCTTCATGAAAATTGAAGTTGTCAAATGATGACAGAACACGTTTAAATAAGAGGTCACGTTGTGAATTGCAATTTGATCCTGTATCTTTGCCCACTAATTTTTCCAAATGAGTCTTACGCAGGAAATCAATAAAAGAAGAACCTTCGGCATCATTTCTCACCCCGATGCGGGAAAGACGACCCTGACCGAAAAATTGCTTCTTTTTGGAGGGGCCATCCAGGAAGCCGGTGCGGTTAAGAGCAACAAGATCAAAAAGGGAGCCACCTCGGATTTCATGGAAATAGAACGTCAAAGAGGAATCTCCGTGGCAACCTCAGTACTGGCTTTCATCTACAAGGACAAAAAGATCAACATCCTCGATACTCCAGGTCATAAGGACTTTGCGGAAGACACCTTCAGGACCTTGACCGCGGTCGACAGTGTTATCGTAGTGATCGACGTCGCAAAAGGGGTTGAGGAACAGACCGAAAAGCTTGTCGAAGTATGCCGGATGCGCAACATCCCGATGATCGTTTTCATCAATAAGCTGGACCGCGAGGGAAAAGACGCGTTTGACCTGTTGGATGAAGTAGAGCAGAAACTGGGTCTCAGGGTTGTGCCCCTGAGTTTCCCGATAGGCATGGGCTATGACTTCAAGGGAATTTACAATATCTGGGAACGCAAGTTGAACCTCTTTTCAGATGAGTCCAAGCAAAAAGTTACCAAAGGAATTGAGTTTGATGATCTCAATGACCCCGGTTTGAACGAGTATATAGGTAAAGATGCCGCCGATACTCTGCGAGAGGAATTGGAGCTTGTCGAAGAGGTGTATCCTGCATTTGACCAGAAGGCTTACCAGGCGGGGCAGCTTCAACCGGTATTTTTCGGTTCGGCTCTCAATAATTTTGGAGTAAAGGAGCTGCTCGATTGTTTCATTGAAATTGCTCCTCCTCCCCAGTCAAAGATGTCAGATGTGAGACTGGTTGATTCCAAAGAAGACAAGTTCACAGGTTTTGTTTTCAAGATTCATGCGAATATGGACCCCAAGCACAGGGACCGGCTTGCTTTTGTCAAAGTAGTGTCAGGGGTATTCAGGAGAAATACCAACTACCTTCATGTGAAGCTCGGTAAGAAAATGAAATTCTCAAGTCCTAATGCATTCTTTGCCGAAAAGAAGCAGATCGTCGATGAATCATTTCCAGGCGACATAGTGGGATTGCACGATACGGGTAATTTCAAGATCGGTGACACTCTGACTGAAGGTGAAATACTTGAGTTCAAAGGAATCCCCAGCTTTTCCCCGGAGCATTTCAGATATGTCAACAACGCCGATCCCATGAAGGCCAAGCAGCTTGCCAAGGGCTTGGATCAATTGATGGATGAAGGCGTGGCCCAGCTATTCACCCTGGAGCTCAATGGCAGAAAGGTAATTGGAACCGTTGGAGCCCTTCAGTTCGAAGTGATTCAATACAGGTTGGAGCACGAATATGGAGCCAGCTGCAATTATGAAATGGTCAATGTGCATAAGGCCTGCTGGGTAGAGCCGACAGATCCGGGCAATGATGAGTTCAAGGAGTTCAAAAGGGTCAAGCAACGTTTTCTCGCCCGGGACAAGAGAGGACAGCTCGTCTTTCTTGCAGATTCAGCCTTTACGGTACAGATGACCCAACAGAAATACCCATCGGTAAAACTTCACTTTGTCAGCGAATACGAGCCTGCTGCCACATCAGCCTGATCCACTTCTATCCATGCCTTGAGTGTCTCATGGCCTGTACTCAGTTGTCAATATTTGATAAAAAAGCTTGATGCCATAATTCATCTGGCTGATCTTCAGATTCTCATTCGGACTGTGCTGGTTGTTGTCCGGATTGACCATGGGAACAATAAAAGCAGGGATGTCCAGTGCATTGATAAATGGCGCAATAGGAACGGTACCTCCCATAGTTCTGATTTTTACTACTTCTTCGCTGAATGAATCCTTGAGAATTCCCTCGAGCCATATGCCGAAAGGATTGTCGAGGTCAGTGCGAAATGCATCCGTTACCGAACCCTCCTGAACCATGACCAAATTGGGCTTTTTCATGCGCATCTCTTTATCGGGAATCTGTTCAACTATCTCATACCCCTGAGATTTCAAGTAGTCTTTGACAAGTCCCTGTAAACGCTTCCCATCCGTTTCGACAACCAGTCTCAGGTCCAGCTCTGCAGTAGCGGATTCGGGAACGATGGTTCTGGCTTCTTTTCCGACCCAGCCTGAGGACATCCCTCGAATGTTGAGGGATGGGTATTGCAGCGACTCCTGGTAATTCGAGCCCACCTTTTCAGGATCCGCAATCTGCAGTCGTCCGTGTATCGTGGCTACGTCATCCGGAACCTGTGAAAGCACCTTTTTGGTTTCAGGATCCAAGTCAATGCCATCGTAATAGCCTTTTATGAGCACACGCCCCTGGTCGTCTTTCATTCCGTCGAGCAGATGGATGAGTCTCCAACCTGGATTTGGGGCGTAATTGCCGTAGTGCCCGCTGTGTTGCGGCACAACGGGTCCGAATGTGGTGATGCTCATGGAAGTGATTCCTCGACATCCAAAAACCAGGGTGGGTTTTCCGGAAACATGAACCGGACCGTCATTGATCACCAAATAGTCTGATTTGAGCAGTTCCTTGTTCTTTCGAACGGCACCGGGAAGGGGCTTGCTGCTCTTCTCCTCTTCTCCATCAAGGATGACCTTCACGTTGAACGGGATCTCTTTCTTGTCGTATTTGAGCAGGTCCATGGCATTGAGAAACATCACTATAGGCCCTTTGTCATCCGAGGTAGACCTTCCAAAAAGTCTCCAGTCTCCATTGACTCCTGCATTGAGTGCCGACCAGGGTTTTTCCACCCACTTCCCTCCTTCTTCGGCCTTCAACGCTATTTTATAAGGATCTTCCTGCTCCCATTTCGTCCTGTCGACGGATTGACCATCAAAGTGCATGTAAAAAAGCAGTGTGGGCTTTTCCGGGGATGTCTTGAGTTCGGCGTAAAAGAGAGGAATACCTTCGGTGGGCAACAATTTTGTCTCAAACCCCCTGCTGTTGAAAGCCTTCACCAGCCAAACCAGGTTTTGATCGATGTCTTTGGGGTTGTTGGCATCATTGGGCAGCGCAATGAAAGACTTGAGCTCCTCAAGGCTTAATCGAACCTGTTTTTCAATGTCCTTGTCCGATTGAGAAATGATAGTTGAACTGAACGATAAAAAGAAAATTAGAAAAAGTGCATAACGGTTCATGTAGCAGTAGGTTTTGGAAATTAGATTTCATTAAAAATAAGAATTATCAGGACACTTGCATTCGCAATCTGTGAGAAATGATTCATTCCGCCTCGAGATGTGAACAAAACGTAAATATTCCTTACTTTTGATTCCAGGCAAATAATCTTAAAACGAGAAAACAATCCGGGGTCCTATGAGATTAATAATTTCGTCCATGTTTATCTGGATCTTCATTTCCTGTGGTTCATCATCAGGCTCGTCAAGCACCTATGTAAACCCTCATGCCCAAGCGCACGCTGAGATGCACCAGGAACTCTATCAGGAAGAACTCAATAAAGAGATCGCGAAACGGCTCGAAAAGATATCGGGAACCTATTCGGGTCAATTGCCCTGTTCAGATTGTGAAGGCATCGAATTCAAATTGGTATTGAATTCAGACCTGAGCTATACATCCGAAGCAGTGTACCTGGGCAAGACTGAAGATCCCGTGGTGAAGCAGGGGACCTATTCCGTGAGCGAGAATTGGAAAATAAAACTGGATCAGAATACTGGGAACCTGATGTATTTCCAACCAACAGAAGGCAAGCTCATAGTGCTAGACAAGAACGGATTCGCCATTCCCGGCGAGTTGGGAGAAAAATATATTCTTAATCCCTCAGAAAATTAAGAGGAAGAGATCAAAGAGATGAATTCAAAAATAATCGCGAATGGTATTCTTAGGGCACTGGCAACTGTCACCGGAATACTTCTGATCTTGTTTTTCCTTTACAAGATACAGTCTGTCATCGTATACCTGGTCATCGCGGGAATTCTTTCATTGATTGGAAGACCTCTGCTCAGGATACTGACTGACAAACTGAAGTTGCCCAACATCCTGGCTGTCGTTATCGTAATGATCATTTTTTTGCTGGCTTTGATAGGTATCATCAGCATGTTCATCCCATTGATCAAGGAACAGGGTCACAATATTTCACTTTTGAATACAGATGAGCTGAGGAAACGAATTTTTAACCTTTTTCATGAGATAGACGTCTTTTTTTCTGCCCGAAGAATTCACCTGTTCAAGGGTTTGAAGGACATTGATTTCACACAGAACCTGGCATCGATACCAAGTTTGCTCAACTCGCTGATGAGCGTGGTCGGATCCTTTAGCGTAGGCTTGTTTTCTGTTCTTTTCATCACCTTCTTCTTTCTCAAGGAGAGTGCCCTTCCAGCGCGTGTGTTCCATGTGCTGACGCCTGATGACAAGGAAGCGAGAATCGCAAAATCACTCAAAAAGATCAACGAGCTTCTGTCGCGATATTTCATTGGCCTGATCATTCAGATAACGATCTTGTTCACCATCTACTCAATAACCCTGTTGATGTTTGACATCAGGAGTGCTGTGGTCATCGCGTTCCTTTGTGCCCTTCTTAACCTGATTCCTTACCTGGGTCCGCTGATTGGAGGAGTGCTGATGCTGCTGCTTACAATGACCAGTAGCCTGGAATACGACTTTCAAACCCACATACTGCCTGTTACCATCTATGTTCTGATGGGTTATATCATAGCCCAGTTGATTGACAATTTTTTCAGTCAACCCTATATTTTCTCAAAAAGCGTTAAGTCTCATCCCCTTGAGATATTCTTGATTATCATCATAGGCGGGCTGCTGTTCGGAATCACAGGCATGGTCTTCGCGGTTCCTTCTTACACGGTCATCAAAGTAATCCTCAAAGAATTCCTGTCTGACAATCGTATCGTAAAATCCCTGACCAGTGGGCTTGACTAGACTTGAAACCTGAGATTTTAAATAAAGAAGTACAAGCTTTCCTGGATCAGCACATGGATTCTGACCTCAGCAGGATGATCCTCAAAGGTTCTCCATTTGAGAATGTCAGCGTGCAGGAGCTGGCCCAACAGATACAATCACGAAAAAAATGCAGATTGAAGCTCCCGCTTTGGTATAAAACGGAGGGTATTGTTTATCCTCCCACACTGAATATCGAGCAAAGCTCTTCGGAAAAAGCGGCCCAATACAAAGCGTCCCTGATCGAAGGTGATAAAATGATTGACCTGACCGGAGGCTTCGGGGTCGATGCGTTTTATTTCTCAGGCAAATTCGATCGTGTTGTCTATGTTGAAATGAACAGCGAGCTTCACGAAATCGTAAAGCACAATCTCAAGGTTCTGAATGCAGAGAATGTAGATTGTTTACTTGGCGACAGCATTGAGTATTTGAAATCAATCAATGAGCCTAAGCGGTTTGTAGTCTTGATTAAGACATC
>CBDUAY010000026.1:0-24033 GCA_965365245.1 uncultured Flavobacteriaceae bacterium
ATAGTCTCGAATGAAGAAGACGAGTTCCGGGCTGGAACGTAATTGCATATGAAACTGTTTAAACTCGTTCTCAATACCATCCCCCGGCCCTACCTGATTCGAATGAGTTATTGGGCGAGACCCTTGCTTAGCACCTGGCTGAAAGGAGATCGATACACAGATCCGATAGACGGCAAGAGCTTCAAGAAGTTTCTGCCTTACGGATATGGGGAGCAACGACCCAATGTGCTTTCTCCGAGTACGCTCTCCCTGGAGCGACATAGATTGCTCTGGCTTTGGCTCAAGAATGAAACTGAATTCTTTTCGGCTCCCCTCAAGGTTCTTCACATGGCACCCGAGCAATGCTTTCTCGACATATTCAAGTCGATGAAGAACCTGGACTACACCACAGCTGATCTCTTTTCACCAATTGTTGACGTAAAAGCAGATATTCTTGACCTGCCCTTTGAGGACGACTCCTTTGATGTCATTTTCTGCAATCATGTGCTTGAGCACATTGAAGATGATTCAAAAGCCATGTCTGAGCTGCTTCGCGTCATGCGTCCGGGTGGAATGGGGATCTTTCAGGTTCCACAGGATCTGAGTCGGGAAGAGACCTACGAGGATTTCTCGATCACGGAACCCGAAGAAAGAGCAAAGCATTTTGGCCAGTATGATCACGTGAGGGTCTATGGCAGAGATTATTTTTCAAGACTCCGAAAAGCGGGTTTTCGCGTGGAGGAGTTAGCTTATGCAAAAACCCTTGACGAGCAAACCAGCGATCGATACCGGCTAAATCCGGATGAAATACTTCCGGTATGCTACAAAAAGGCTGAAAGGAGTCACTGAGATCAAATCTCTTTGAGGTGTTTCTCGTCGATCCACCCGATTTTTCCATCTGCAATGCGAATCTTTTTCCAGTTGTCCAGGCTCTCAAGGACGGTCACCTTAGTACCCTCATGAAGCTCAAAATAAGTCTCACTTGTCGTGGTTGGAGCATTCATCACCTCGGCCTCTGAGGCAAAAATGATAGCCTCCTTGTTGCTCTTTACGTAAAGCTGGTTCCGAAAAGCGAAGAAAACAGAAGTGGTTACCAATACAACAGTGATTATGCTGGTGATGAAATAGAATCTCTTCTTGCCTGTGCTGTAGGAAAAGTGGTACATCAAAAAGAGCAGGGCAAACAAAAAAGCAAGCCCCACTGCGATTTTGGCCCAGGTCTCATAGGTGAGCCTTAAAATAACTGCGTCCATGAATCGTTGCCCCAGATTACGTGGCAGAGGCTCGATATTGTCAAGCACCATTTGATTTGCGAATTCGAGATTGAAAAGCACATCTTGCTGATCCGGCCTCAATTTCAGGGCTTTCTCATAGTAGAAAATCGCCGGAGCCACCTGGTTCATCTTGTAATGGATATTGCCCATGTTGTAATAAAGTGCCCAGGATTCCTGGTCAAGGGCTTCAATCTCCTGGTAGGTCTTCAATGCCTCATTGTATTTTTCCTGCCTGTACATCTCATTGGCCTCCACGAACAAGCTGTCTGGATTCTGAGCCATACCCAGCATCCCGTTCAGCGACAAAACAAGTAGAACCAATATCCTCATGCTATAGCTGTTTATCCAAATTTGCGATCACCTCCCTGGCCTTGTCGTATTCCTGCTTCATCATGACGTCGGTCGAGGGAGTATATCGAGCATAGTCACAATTGTCGAGCACGGTTGTGAAATCGGTTATTATGCCATCTTCAACGTTCTTGCCTTTCAATATTTCTGCGATTTTCTCTTTCGATATCTCTGAAGTTTCCACATGGAGTTTGGCTTTCAGGTAATTGTGCAGGGCTTTTTCAAGCGCCACATAGAAATCCTCCTTCTTCCCCAGTTCCTTTTTTGCCTGTGAGAGATACTTTTTTGCCAGTCGATCCGCCTTTCGCCTCTTGTTGCCCACCACATCGAGGTCTCTTTCCCTTTTCTTCTTGCCAATGAATATTCCCAATGGTATGGATAAAAGTGGCGAGATCATCAAGAGGTAGAAAAGCCCTGACCCATAGAAGTCATTACCTTCCTCAGTGGAGACAAAGGTTGTCCGGGTTTGGATGTATCGGATATCCGATTCATTGCCCTCCACGGTCTGTTTTGCAATGATAGCAGCGCCGTCATCCGGCAACTGCCTGCCCTGGATGGCGTTGAGAACGATCGGCTCGGTATCGACAGAAATGTATTTTTCCGTTTTGGGGTTGAAATAGGAGAATGAGACGGATGGAATAATGAATTTACCCCTGAACTGTGGAACGACCGCATACTGATCGTAAACTGAGCCCTTCATTCCACTAAGGTTCGTCGTGATCTTCTCCTTGTGCTCGGGCTCGTATACCTCAAGCCCGTTGGGCGTCTCTATGCCCGGAAGCTTGACCAGCTTCAGGTTGCCCTCCCCTGAAAGCTCGACTTTGATCTGGGAGGATTCATTGGCCTTCAGGTCTGTCTTGCTGGGAGTCACCGAAAATGAAAAATCCCCGACGGCCCCTGTGAAGTCGAAAGGTTTGTTTTCCTCCGGAAGAGACTTGACTCTTATGGTTTTACGTCCGGAAGTCACCGTCATGTTCACGTCATTCATCAGCAAATTGCCAAAGAAATCACGCTGTCCCATCGGTACACCTGCCGTGATTTCCATCTCCATGGGGTCGAGCTCCAGTTCGCCGGCGGTATGAGGTATCAAAACCGCTTTCTTGATCACAACGTAACGGTAGGGTTTTCCACCATAGGTCCCGTTCTGGGCTCCTGCACCACGGGAGAGCTCTATATTCTGATTCCAGAAGCCTCCGAAACTCGGCGAAGACGATTCCCGGTAGTTTTGAACATTGACCTTGTTGGTATTCACGTACAGCTTATACGTAACCGAAATGCTCTCCCCCACATAGGGTCTCACATTTGAGATCTCAGCGACAAGGTGAATATTCTCCTGGGCCACATATCTCGGGTCATTCGGATCCTTTGGGATCGCCACAGCATCCGTAACCGTAACCCTTACCGTATTGGATTTGATCACTTCCCCATCGTATGTGATGCTCGCTGATGGGATGGTAAAGGTCCCTTTTGAAATAGGCTGGATGACATAGGAATAGGTCAGCTTGTAACTGGTCTTCCCGTTGATTGAAGAAAAACTGCTCGACTGGCTCGGTCCGGCAAGCACTTTGAAATTCACAAAGTCAGGAGGCGTGAAATCGTCCCCTCCCTGTCGGTCAATCGAGAATTCGATCCTGAGGCGTTCGTTGAGACCCAGCTGCTCCTTGCTCACGGTCGTCTTGAACGTAACCTGTGATTGGGCCGTTTGCAGAGCAAATACTAGCAACGCTATGTAAACAACAAACTGTTTCATCTAAAAATAAACTACCAGTCTTTTTCCTGATTCACTTTTTTACCCCGGGCTTTTTTGGCATTAACCTTTTGCTGGGTTTTGTTCTCTTCGTTATTCATCGCCTCCAAAAGCTGTTCGATCTGCTGATCACTCAGCTTATTGGGTTGAGGCTGCTGATTTTTCTTTTCCTCTTCTCCCTGGTTGTTATCCTTGTTCGGATCTTGATTGTCCTGACCGTCATCCTGCTCCTTGTCTTTATCGGGATTGTCTCCCTGATCCTTGTTCTCACTATTCTGGTCCTGATTCTGATCCTGGTTCTGATCTTGATTCTGATCCTGGTTTTGATCCTGGTTCTGTTGGTCGTTTTCGTTATTCTGATTTTGTTGCTCATCTTCCAGGAGCTTCTGAGCCAGGGCCAGGTTGTATCTCGTTTCCTCGTCTGTTGGATTCAGGATCAGGGACTTTTTATAGGCATCAATAGCCTGTGCATACTGCTTCTGTTTCATCATGACATTCCCCTGGTTGTGAAAGGCGCTTGCACGGGTTTCCACGTCACGGGCCGATTTGGAGACCATGTCGTACTGCGGCAAAGCCTCTTCATATCTGCCCTGCTCATAGACAGCATTTCCCAAATTGAAGCCTGCCGTTTCGTAATATTGATTCTTTTGAAGGGCCTTTTTGTACTTCACTTCGGCATCGACAAAGCGCTTCTGCTTGTACAGGTCATTTCCTGCTCTGAGAATCTGCTTCTCAGCCAACTTGATCTTAGGTGGCTCCTTGGGTGTTTCTTGTTCCTGCACCTGTTCCTTTTCCTGGCCTAAAAGTGCCATTGGGAGAAACATCAAAATCAGAATAAGTCCTCGCATGTCATCTTTCATTAAACAGGTTCAACTTCTGTATCCACTTTGTTTTCTTGTCCAGCAGAAAGGTGTCCAAAAGCAAAAACAGCAGTCCAAATCCAACAAACCATTGAAACTGGTCTTTGTAGTCGGAAAACTGCTTGGTTTCAAACTCCTTCTTGTCTGCCTTGAGCAAAAGGTTATCAACGTACTCAATGGTGCTTGACGTTCTGTTTCCATAAATGTAGCTCCCATCCCCTTTCTCTGCAATGTCTTTGAGTGTTTCCACATTGAGCTTTGTTATCACAACCTCGTCGTCTCTGTCTTTCTTGTAGCCGATGAACTTCCCGTTGCGCTTGATCGGAATCGGACTTCCTTTGTTCGTTCCTATTCCAATCGTATAGGTCTTGATGCCAAGGTCCACAAGCTCAGCAGCGGCGTCAGAGGAATTTTCCTCGTGGTCCTCACCATCTGAAATGATGAACAAGAACCTGTTGGTCTGGGTGTCGTCGTCAAAAAAGGTCTTGGCGAGGTCAAGGGCCTCATTGATCGCCGTCCCCTGGGAGGATACCATGTCGGGATGTGCATTCTGCAGAAACATCCGTGCCGCCCCGTGATCTGTGGTTATCGGCAGCAAGGGATATGCATTGCCCGCATAAATGATGATTCCGACCCGGTCACTGCCCAGCTCTTCTATGATCTTGGATACGATTTGCTTCGATTTCTCCAGTCTATTAGGCGCGATGTCTTCGGCCAACATGCTTTTGGAAACGTCAATCGCGAAGACGATGTCCACCCCTTGCCGCTTGACTGTCTTCAGCTGAGTGCCCATTTTAGGATTCACCAGGGCAATCACCAGGAGAGTGAGGCCAAGGGCTACCATAATGATTTTCAGGGCAGGCTTGAAAACAGATCGCTGTGGGCTGAGCTGATCCAACAAAGAAAGATCCGCAAACTGCTTCTGCTTCCTGCGCTTCCAAAAGACGACGAGCAAGTACATCAGCAAGAGCGCAACAACGGCGAACATGAGATAGAAATATTTCGGTTCCTCGATCTGATACATGTTTTATCTGTCTTCTATTAAATCATTTCCAGGTTCTGGGCTCAGATAAAACTTCTGAACACGGTAAACCTGAGCGTCATTTCAATCAACACCAGGAAACCCGCGAAAAAAACGAGGGGCCTGAATCGTTCCTGGTAATTGTAGTATTTCAATTCTTCAATTTCTGTTTTCTCCAGTTTGTCGATCTGGTTGTAGATCGATTCCAGTTTCTTGTTCCCGGTTGCCCGGAAATATTGGCCTTCGGTCTCCGAGGCTATGTATTTTAAAAGGTCCTCATCTATCTCCACAGGGGCATTCCTGAAGATCAGTTTCCCGTTCAGGTCCTTGGCCACCGGGAACATCGCTGTCCCGTTGGTTCCCAGGCCAATGGTATAGACCTTGATTCCAATTTGCTTGGCCAGCTCCGTCGCGGTCTTAGGGTCCACGAAACCGGTGTTATTCACCCCGTCGGTCAGCAAGATGATCACCTTGCTCTTTGCCTTGCTGTCTTTTAGTCGGTTTACCGCCGATCCAAGCCCCATGCCGATGGCCGTTCCATCCTCGATCTGACCCCATTGGATCTTGCGTATCGTGTTCTGAACGATGGTCTTGTCGCTGGTGATCGGGGTTTGGGTAAAACTCTCCCCGGCATATACCACAATTCCAATCCTGTCATTGGGCCGCTTCTGGACGAACTTGGTCGCCACATCTTTTAAAGCCTCCAGCCGGTTGGGCTTCAGATCCTTGGCCAACATGCTCGCAGAAACATCGATCGCCATCACAATGTCGATTCCCCGGGTTGTCTTGGTGCGCTTGCTCACTTCAACATTTCTCGGCCTTGCCAGGGCCAGGATCAGGAAAGTAAGAGCCACCAATCGCAGGACGTATAAAAGGGGTTTCATTTTCGACCAAAAATTCCCTTTTTGGAACCCTGCCGTGCTGGGGATGCTCAGGTCCGCACTATCCTTTTTGCGAATAAGGAAAAACCAAAGCATCAACAAGGGTATGATGAGCAACAACCACAAAAATTCAGGGTTTGTAAATTCCAAATTTGCGAACATCTTTTACCTCTTATTCTTTTAACTGGGTTTCTTTCTCTATCTTCTTCAACTCCTCTTTCTTTTCCTGCTCAATTCTTTTATTTTCTTCCTCCCGCTCTCTCTTCATGCGCGCCTCATGAGCCGGATGCATGACATCAATCACGGTTTCCGCATCCTGGCGGTGCAATTCTATCTCATTGAGCAAGGGCTTCATTTTGGCGAACTTGACAAGATCCGCCTCCTGGAGCAATCGTCTCAATTTGGCCAGCGTTTCCGATGGAATATTGAGATTGCTGCTTGCATTGAAATCCGTAATGGTTTCGATCAGCTCCTCTGAGGTCGATTCCAGGGCGGGAATATTCATTTCCCTTTCAATGAAGGTTCGCACGATGTCAGTCAACTCGACGTAGTATAGCTTAATGCGATTCTGCTCGACCAAATTCTTTTGATCCAATTCCTGAAGGCGTTGCTTAGCCATGTCAAAAGGAGGAATCTTCTCTATGTACTCTTCATGCTTGGGCTTGTCTCTCAAGACGAAATACAGGATCGCTCCGATAATCAGCAAGGCGACGATCAGTCCCCAAAAATAATTGAGGTAATCAGAGAACAGATAAGGTTCACTCTTGATCGTCTTGATGTGATGCATCGGCTGTTTGATCGTGTCCACCGGAACAGTTCCCACATCTACGATCACCGGGTCCGTGAGATATCTCTTGTCACGCACAAAAACTTCCTGTCCGGGCAAAACGTACTGACCACTGTCAAAGCTGGTGAGCGTGTATTTGATGATCAGCCTGTTCTTTAGGGAATCAATCTTGGAAGTGACGACCCCTACTCGATTCAAACTGTCTGATTCGAACTTGGGAAGCCTCACACCCTGGATCTCTTCCACTTCGATCTCATAGTGAAATTGCTCACCTATGCGAATTCTTGTAGTATCGACCCGTGAGGTCACCTGGGAAAAGGCCTCAGCCGAACTCATAAAGAAGATGAAAGCGAACAAAGCCGAACTCAAAAAAGTCCAGTTGCTCAATCTCAATCCCGATGTTTTCTTTTTCCAATCCATGGCGCTTCGAAACCTCCGAAAAGGTCCGCTTCTTTATTTTTTAATTTCTGCGCTTGAAATAGCTGAGCAGCTTTTTGACATAGCTCTCATCCTGCCGCGTGTGAATGGTCCCCGATCCGCTTTTTGTGAAAGCATTCTCAAAGTAATCCACGGTTTTCAAATAATTCGCCTTGTAATTCTTTCTGACCTCCTTAGAATTCGTATTGACCAAAATGATTTCTCCGGTCTCTGCATCCTTCATCGGAACCATACCTAACTTCGGTAGTTCTTCTTCATACCTGTCGTAGACCCTGATCCCGGTGACATCGTGTTTTTTCCCCACGATCTTCAGGGCATTGTCATATCCTTCATCCATAAAATCGGAAAGAACAAAGACAATCGCCTTCTTCTTCATGACATTCGAAAGATAGCGCAGGGCCTGAGTAAAGTCCGTCCTTCGGCTTCGGGGTTCGAACTCGAGGAGTTCCCGGATGATCCGGAGCACGTGCGTTTTTCCTTTCTTAGGCGGAATGAACAGCTCTATCTCATCTGAAAAAAGCAGTAGTCCTACCTTGTCGTTGTTCTGAATGGCCGAGAAAGCGAGCGTGGCACTGATCTCGGTTATAATGTCCCTTTTGAACTGCTGATGGGTTCCAAAAGATTCGGAACCACTGACGTCTACCATGAGAAGCATAGTCAACTCACGTTCTTCCTCAAAGACCTTGACATAAGGCTCATTGTAACGCGCTGTGACATTCCAGTCAATGCTTCGAATATCATCTCCGAACTGGTATTGTCTCACCTCCGAAAAAGTCATACCTCTCCCCTTGAATGAACTGTGATATTCACCCGAAAAGAGATGATCAGACAAGCGCCTTGTCTTAATCTCGATCTTCTTTACTTTTTTTAGCAGTTCTTTAGTGTCCACAGAGGGTTTTCACGGTTAAGGCACTTCTACTTCATTCACGATCTTGTTGATCAGGTCAACCGAGGTCACGTTTTCAGCTTCTGCCTCATAGGTGATCCCAATTCTGTGCCTGAGCACATCGTGAACAACGGCTCTCACGTCTTCTGGAATCACATAGCCTCTTCTCTTGATGAAGGCATAGCACTTCGACGCCATGGCCAGGTTGATGCTCCCCCGTGGGGAGGCTCCAAAACTGATCAAAGGTTTGATGTCGTTTAAACGGTACTCTTCAGGATATCTTGAAGCAAATACGATATTCAGAATGTATTTCTCTATTTTCTCATCCATGTATACTTCCTTGACTGAGGCACGGGCCCTGGTGATCTGGTCGATCCCAACTACTGCATTCACCTGGTCAAAGTTGCCGTTGAGGTTGTTGCGCATGATCATCTGCTCATCATCGAGTTTCGGATAGTCGATCACGGTCTTCAGCATGAAACGGTCAACCTGCGCCTCGGGCAGGGGATAGGTTCCTTCCTGCTCGATCGGGTTTTGGGTTGCCAAAACCAAAAATGGCTCCGGAAGCTTGAAGGTGGAGTCACCGATGGTGACCTGGTGCTCCTGCATGGCCTCAAGCAATGCCGATTGAACCTTCGCCGGTGCCCTGTTTATCTCATCCGCCAGGACGAAATTCGCAAAGATCGGCCCCTTTTTGATGGAAAAATCGTTCTCCTTCATGTTGTAGATCATGGTGCCGATGACATCCGCGGGCAACAGGTCCGGGGTAAACTGAATTCGACTGAATGAGCCTTTAACAGCTTTTGCCAGCGTGTTGATTGCCAGAGTCTTTGCGAGACCAGGAACCCCTTCCAGCAAAATGTGACCATCTCCCAAAAGACCGATAAGAAGTCGCTCCAGCATGTGCTTTTGCCCAACGATTACCTTGTTCATCTCAAGTTGAAGCAAGTCTACAAAGGCGCTTTCCTTCTCTATTTTCTCGTTGATCAGACGTATGTCAACGTTCGCATTTTGTGTATCCATTTTTTTAAATGTGTATCATAGGTTCAAATGTCCTCAAGGGCCACAAATCTAAGGGTTAAGGACAATTCTCGCTGTTAAAATTCAGTTAAAAACTCCAAATAAAAATCTCGCCGGAAGTGGCGAGATTACTGACTTTAATACTGTTCTTCCTCGTTGGGAAAGTCTCTGGATTTCACATCCGAAATATACCGTCTGAAGGCATCTCCCATTTCCATGTAGAGATCGAGGTAGCGCCTGAGAAAACGAGGACTGAATTCGTGGGTCATGCCCAGCATGTCATGCGTCACAAGTACCTGGCCGTCAACGCCATCTCCTGCTCCGATTCCAATGACAGGAATCGATACGCTCTCGGCCACTTCACGTGCCAGCTTTGACGGTACTTTCTCGAGCACGATGGCAAAGCATCCCAGCTCCTCGAGCAACTTGGCATCGCTCTTGAGCTTGAGGGCCTCTTCCTCTTCCTTGGCCCGAACGGTGTAGGTCCCGAACTTGTAAATCGATTGGGGCGTCAAACCGAGGTGTCCCATAACAGGTATTCCTGCCGACAGGATGCGCGTCACAGATTCGGCGATTTCCTCACCTCCTTCCAACTTGACGGAATGACCGCCTGACTCTTTCATGATTCGTATTGCTGAATCAAGCGCCTGCCTGGAGTTCCCCTGGTAGGTTCCGAATGGAAGGTCCACAACCACGAGACAGCGCTCAATCGCACGGATTACGGAAGAAGCGTGATAGATCATCTGATCCAATGTGATCGGCAAGGTGGTCTCGTGACCGGCCATGACATTGGAGGCCGAATCCCCGACGAGGATAATGTCGATTCCGGCATGATCGATGATTTTCGCCATAGTGTAGTCGTAGGCGGTGAGCATGGCGATCTTCTCACCTTTCTTTTTCATTTCCACCAGGGTTTTGGTGGTTATTCTCTTGTACTGCTTCTTGGCTGAAGACATTGGTCGTGATTTTAGGTGGTAAAAATAGTAATATTTTGGATCGTTGTCTCCTAAATCTTCTTCCTGGGCTTCTTCACCTCCACCTTGACAAGGTCTGGAAAAACAGCAGGCGCAAAGTTCTTCACCGGTTCATAGAGCAATGAAGAACGGGTCTTTTCCTTTTCGACAAATCGCAGCGAAGAATTGATCTGGTCATACACCAGCAGGACTATGCTCAGGATCAACGCATACTTAAGGAACCCAAAGACGGCGCCTACGATCTTATTGAAAAAACCGAGCGCCAGGGTGTCGGCAACCCTGGTCATAGCCTTTCCAAGAAGCACGAGTGCGATGAGAATGATCAAGAAAGTCCCGGCAAATGAAACCAGTTCAATCATGGATTGATCCCAGGAAACGCTGGACTTTAGAAAATCGCCCAAAAAATAAGAGAAATGAATGGCTCCGTAAATCCCCAGAACCAATCCCACCAGGGTGGTGACTTCGACAAAAAGACCTTTCATGAAACCGTTGACGGTTCCGACGAGTAAAATGATGCCTATGACTATATCAATCGTGTTCATTGAGGATAGGGATAAGTAATACAACACACAAAACTATTCAATTTGATCGGTTCAAAGGCGAATTTCCGGGTCTATTTTGATCACTTTTACGTTCCCGTTGACATAGACCAGCAGGCGTTCTGCGACGTGATAGCCCATTTCCTGCATGACATAGGCGTACTGATTGATCTGTTGAACGTGTTTGGGATCTTGCACGCCTGTTTTGTAGTCTATGATCCAAACTTGATTATCCCTGAAAACAAGGCGATCGGGAATGATCGCGACACCCTCGGATACGAAGATTTGTCTCTCATTCATGACCTCGAGTCCTGGTTCGAACTGATCCTTCAGTTCAGGATGCTCCACGAGAGACCTCATTAGTTCCATAATGCGCTCCCGCTCTGAAGATTCCAATTCACCGCTCCCAATGGATGCCTCGATGACCGGTTCCAGGTCGTCTCTGTCATTCACGCGAGCCATGATCTCATGGAATCGATTGCCGAAGGTGATAGCTTCTCCCTGGCGCGTGTCCCAGAGCTCTGAAGCTTTGGAGACCAGGTGCAGGTCATGATCCATCCAGGAGCTGCTCATCAACTCCTTCTGGACCAGGCTGCGAGCTCGTTTTTCCATCCTTGATGAGACGCGTTGTTTTGAACCGAGGGAATACAGGCTCTTGCCGTCCTGCCAAAGACCGCAGCTTTTCAAATAGCCGGATAAAAGATCTGAAGTCGTTTTCGGGGGAACGGTGTTTTTACGAACCTCTGAAATGACATGCAGCTGCTCAACCGCCCGAGTAAGACAAACATAGAGGAGGTTTACGCTATCCAATTCCTGTTCGGTCTGCAATTCCTCATAGATCTCGACACCTCGCTCACCCGTCAGTTGGATTTTGCTGCTCGCCGCGACCAACAAGGAAGAAAACCCTTCAAACACCTCTCCTTCCAAAGGTTTGTACCAGGCCACAGGCGTTCGCTCTCCGTAGATCTGCATGTCATAGGGGAAAATTACCACGGGAAATTCCAATCCCTTGGATTTGTGAATCGTCATGATCCGAATGGCTTTGGCCTCTTCGGAGCTGGTTATGTTCAGTTTGTCTTTCTTTTCCTCCCAGAATTCCAGAAAGCCCAGGTTCTTTTGGGATCTTCTCTGCGTGTAGTCAAAAACAAAATCGAGAAAATACTGGAGAAAAGCGTCCGATCCCTGATTCAAACCGAACTCCCTGATGATGGACTCGACCTGCTCGTAAACAGAAAAAGTGCTGAAATCGCCCGAGGATGACTTGAGACCATAGCGCATAAAACTCTCCATGAGCTGGTTCGAATCCAGGTTCAGGTGTTTCTCGTAGAAATCATGCTCAGGCCCCTCGATTTTCCAATGCGAATGCAGAAAACTCAATACCTCGAACAGTGCCTCTTTGTTGTCGGGGTCCTCTTGAAAACGAAGGAACTCTATGATGAAGGCAACCTTGGTGTTGTTCTTCAGTAGCAAGGTCTCCGAACTGAGAATATCGATACCTTCTTCCATCAGGGCCTTCGCGATCACAGAACCCTGAGACCTCTTCCTGACCAGGATGCAAATCTCTTCGGGCTCGAACTGTTCGAGCAACTCCTTCGCTTTTGTCAGAACAGACTCCGAATAGGCTTCATCCCTCTCTTCTGTTCTGCGCATTGCGGGTAGAAATTGCAACTCAACATACCCTCCCGATCTCTTGTTTGACTTCTGATCATTTCCCCTTTTGTAAAGGTTCTTGTAAGAATCGCCCCTGAAAAAAGACGAAATATAGCTGAAAAGGTCATTGTTGAATTCTATTATCTCAGAGTAGGATCTGTAGTTTGTTTCGAGGTCCCTTACCTCTTTCCGGACCACAAAAGGATGAGATGCCCGGTTCTCATCGTCGGAAGCCAAATCGATGAATTGCTCCGCACGGCCTCCTCTCCATCGGTATATGGCCTGCTTCGCGTCACCGACCAGCATTAGACCTGCACCCGAGCCGCTTAAAGCATTCCCCAAGAGCGGAATCAGGTTTAGCCATTGGAGTACTGATGTGTCCTGCATCTCATCGATAAAGAAGTACTTGAACTTCTCCCCAATTCTCTCATAGATGAACGCAGCTGGCTGATCGCGAAGATGCTTGCTAATAAGTTCATTGAACTCGGCATTGAGACGGATGTTGTTTTCGGTCTTGATTTCCTCGAGAATCCTGTAAAGTGTGCTCAAGACAGCCAAAGGCACCAGGTTCTTCAGGATCAAACCGTACAAATAGTAGGTTTCGAACCGCTCCTCCGATTCCCTGTAAATACGAATCAGATCCCCGGCAATGGCATCAATGGCGTCTTTGGTTGACTGCTTCTTGCTTTGGGCATAAAACTTTCCGGCATCCATGTTTTTGTCGATGCTGCTTCCCTGGACAAACTCAAGGTCAGGGGCTCCTTCCACCATCTTTCTGAAAAATTTTGGAGCCTGCTTGCTGAAGAAATCCTCATCGTTCAAACCACTTGAATCCATTAGAGACAACGCTTCACTTCCTTTTTCTTTCCAGAACGCCTCAATCTTTTTTCGCTCGCCAATCAAAGTCCGATAGAGGTTTCGAAAGTCCGAAATGCTCTTCTTTCTCAACTTTTCTATTTCATGGAGATGATTCTCGTTGAGCAACAGCTGTGAAATTTCAAATAGATCGCGCGTGATGTCCCAGGACCGGTCATCGTCCGCCTTGTATTGGGCAAATGCCACGAGAATCTTGGTGATATCATCGTCCTGGCCTATCCTCGAGATCAATTCATCCACGGCCTCCTGGAAAAGAGAATCCGTATCGAGCTCCACTTCAAAATCCATGGAGAGCCCGAGATCGAAAGCAAAGGCTTTGATCAGCTTGTTGGTGAAACTGTCGATGGTTCGGATATTGAAGGAGCTGTAGTCCTTGAGAATCTTTTGCAGCGTCTCGAGAGATTTGCTCTGCAACTCAGCAGAAGTCAGTCCGGTTTCACCGATCAGGTAATCTTTCATGGTTTTGACCTCTTCCGAATTGCCAGTGGCGAATTCAACCAGGTAGTCAAGAACCCTGTCTTTCATTTCGCCTGCTGCCTTGTTGGTAAAAGTGATGGCAAGGATTCTCTGAAAGCCCACAGATTTCTTCGGATCGAGAAGCAGTGTCAGGTAATCCCTGACCAGTGTGAAAGTCTTGCCGCTTCCGGCGGATGCATTGTAAACGGTAAAATGGGCCTGTTCAGACAAGTAGAATTTTTGACTAAATGTAAGAAAAAAAGAGCAGCGGTCAGGCTACAATTCTCCACAACTGGGCCACGAGAAAAGTGACGACAAACCCCAGTATCAGTGGAAGAACGGAGGCTACAAAAGTCCATCTGGCGCTTTGGGTCTCCTTGTAAATCGTATAGATCGTAGTACTGCACGGATTGTGCAACAAACTGAAAAGCATCAGGTTTACCCCCGTGAGCAAAGTCCATCCCCCAGCTTTCAGAATGCTCGCCGTATCTGAGGCAGAATCCAGTTCAAACATCACTCCTGCTCCTTCCCCGGCACCCAAGCCTGTCACGAGCACCGTTAGCATCAAAACCGTGGGAATCACGATTTCGTTCGCGGGAATGGCCACAATGTAGGCCAGTAGTATGACCCCGTTCAAACCAATTAGCCATCCGAAGCCATCCATCGATTCGATGAGCCAAGCCGCGAGGGATTGATCCCCGATTGATATATTGGAAATAAGCCAGATCACGGCACCAGCCGGGGCAGCGAATACAATTGCCCGCCAAAGAACGATGAGGGTTCGGTCGATAATGGAGGTGTAAATGGTTTTCCAGAATCTTGGTGGCCTGTAGGGCGGAAGCTCGAGGTTGAAGGTAGATACTTCTCCTTTGAGTATCGTTCTAGACAGTCCCAGGGAAACCAGGAACATAAAGGCGATTCCCAAAACTGCGATTCCAATGACGGCGGTTAACGAAGCCAGCCCCGACCAGGCTGCCGGAACAAGTGCCCCGATGAAAATGGTTGCGATCAGGATTTGAGTGGGCCAGCGACCGTTGCACAGGGAGAAATTGTTCGTAATGATCGCAATGAGCCTCTCTCGCGGGCTGTCAATGATCCGTGTTGCCACCACCCCTGCAGCGTTACATCCAAAACCCATGCTCATGGTAAGGGCCTGCTTTCCGTGCGCCCCGGAGCGCCTGAAAAGCTCGTCCAGGTTAAAGGCCACTCTCGGGAGATATCCAAAATCTTCCAGGAGAGTAAAAAGTGGAAAAAATATGGCCATGGGCGGAAGCATCACCGCGACAACCCAGGCAACTGCCAAATAGATTCCATCGATAAGCAAACCGTCCAGCCACCAGGGCATGCCGATTCCCGCAGACAGACTCTTCAGGGCCGGATGGACCTTCTCCAGTAAAATTTCTGCCAATAGAGCCGACGGGTAGTTCGCACCCGTGATGGTAAGCCATAGCACGACTCCAAGTAAGAGGAACATGATCGGAAATCCCCAGGTTGCGCTTGTAACGATACGATCGATCTTCTGATCAAATCTCAGCTTCTTCTTTTCTCTGTCCCGCCGAACCGCGTGACTGGCGATCTCCGAGGCGTCGGCATAAATTCCCTCAGCCAGGTTCTCATGAAAATCCTCTCCGATCTGCCATCTGAGCTCTCGGGTAAGATTGATGATCCGGTCTGCTGATCTATTGTCCATTTGCGACGAGTTCTCCATTTTTCAAGGCTTCAACGATGCGACCATCTCCTTCGAGCAAGCGCAGTGCGATCCATCTGCTGTTGGGAATATCAGGGTATTCCTTCTCGATCTCCCTGCTCAGTTGAACGACAGCCTTCATGATCTTTTCAGGCACATTGTTTATTTTTCTGGGCGCACATTTGATCTGACCGGAGGCTACTCCCTGAATGGCCTGGATCAATTCCGGAATTCCTTCCTGATATCGCGCACTTGTAGCCACTACGGGTATTCCAAGGTCTCTCGAAAGTGCTCTGATGTCAACTTCAATTTTGTGTCGTTTAGCTTCGTCGATAAGGTTTAGGCAAAGTACCGCCCGATCTGTGATCTCCAGGATTTGAAGAACAAGATTCAAATTGCGCTCAAGGCGACTTGCATCTGCGACAATTACAGTTACGTCAGGTTTGCCGAATAGGATGAAGTTCCTGGCTACCTCCTCATCCTGGGAAGTTGATAGCAGCGAATAGGTCCCTGGCAAGTCGACCAACTTGTACTTCTTGTTATCGTATGAGAAAGCTCCTTCGGCGCGAATAACGGTTTTGCCCGGCCAGTTCCCGGTGTGTTGCCGCAAACCAGTCAAAGCATTGAACACCGTGCTCTTTCCCGTGTTGGGATTTCCAGCAAGTGCAATGACATAGTCCGAGTCATTAAGGTTTACCCCCAACTTCTTCAAACCATCGGCATTGTAGTGCGCACATCCCTCGCATCCCGCCTGAACATTATTCTTTTCTACCTTCATCTCATTGATTCTTGGTAATCAAAATTTTTGAAGCCTGGTCCTTTCTCAGTGCAATGCTCGTTCCCTTGATGGAATACGCCACGGGATTTCTCATCGGACTCTCCAGGTCTATTTCAATCTCTGCTCCCCGGACGAATCCCAGGTCGAGCAGACGTCTTCGATTCTCTCCCCTGCATTCCTTTGAGATGCCAGCGACTCGGGCCGTTTCTTCCGGTTTCAGACTGGAAAGTCGCACTGCTGTTTCCTCCGTTTCCAATACGGCCGGAGCCACGGTGATATTCGAGGCCACGACCGGAGCGAGAACGAACTCCTCACCCTCGGAGTAAAAGACGATTCTTTCGGCATTCCGTTCGACCACTCTAAGCGTCGACCCAATATGTATCTTCTCTGCTAAAATTTGTCTGTATATGGCATCGGGCTCATCTTCAATATGCACTATCCGGCCAACCTGGTCCAGTCCAAAAGTCGAGAGAGGCACTCCTTCGAGTTTTTTGATCTCTCCATGTCGCGTGGGAATGGGATCCCCATGAGGATCATAAAGCGGATGCCCCAAGTCCAGGGCGAGCCTGTCCGTCTCTTCTCTTGAGAGGTTATGTTCCATTTCTTCGGCTCGGTCATGCCATTCGCGTTTGTCAAACCCGGTTTTTTCTGCAAGGTATTTCTCCCAAAGTCGGTGCACTCGTATGATTCGCAATGCGTACTTTCTCCCTTCACGCGTAAGACTCACCTGGTCTCCCTCCAGATTAACCAATTCCGTGACAGCCATGTGATGAATGGCATCAATGATTGATTTGTCCTTCATCTTCAAGGCGTTGGTTAGGGCATTGGTATCCGCCGCAAGGCCCGAATTCTCCATTCTGTAAAGCTGCTTCAGAATATCTTCGATAATTGTCTTCTCATTGGATTTCCAATTGTTCTTAAGAATCCAGTACCACCCTGAAACCGGCCTGAATAGCAGGTAGAGCAACAAGCAGATCGAACCAAAGATCAATAAGGCGTATATGGGATTGTAATTGTTCATTTCACATTCCTGAGATAGAGGTTCTCCGCAACATTATTGCTGATGACAAGGCGGTGAGTCCGGGTTTCGATATGAACCGATTGATCGTAGGGCTCAATATCGATCACTTTGATCTTGTCACCCAGTGCCAGGTTCTTTTTATTTAGGTACTTGAGAAAGGGCCCGGATGAATCCCTGACTCCTGTGAGGATTCCGGAGGAGCCAATTCTCATGTCGAGGACGCGCACAGTTTCACTGATTATCATCCTGCCGTGTTTGTCAGGAATGGGATCACCGTGTGGGTCTGTTTTGGGAAAGCGCAAAAAAGCATCAAGCTTGTCGATGAGAAGATCCGACTCAATATGCTCCAGTTGCTCTGCAATTTCGTGGACCTCATCCCATTTGAAGTCGAGCTTCTGAACCAAAAAACACTCCCAGAGACGGTGCTTCCTGACCACGCGCAATGCAACCTCTCTCCCGTGTTCAGTCAGTCTCACCCCCTGGTACTTTTTATATATGACAAGGTCCTTGGCCGATAGCTTTTTGAGCATGTCAGTAACCGAAGAAGCTTTGGTTTTAATTTTGCTCGCGATAAGATTGGTGCTGACTTCTTCTCCATGCTCCATTTCGAGAGCGTAGATGCATTTGATATAATTTTCTTCTGCCTGGGAATACAAAACAATCGAACTTTACAGTTAAATTTTTGCAAAGTTAAAACATTTTTTAGACTAACCTAAATATTCTTGGAATCAGGCCGTTATTTTATATCGTAAAAAATGTTCGGGGATCTTTCGGTAGATTCTGTTCAATGGAATTTCAAATTCAACAACTTGTACATGCCTGCTTTGAACTCTTCCATGTCGGTCACTTCAATATCCGTTGCAATTGAATGATCCACTATTTTGTCAACCGAGTGCAACGGAAAGGCCAAACCGGTCACGATCTTTCTTAGCATGTTAACCTCTCTTATCTCGATCTTGTGGTCTATCTCCACCATTTGGAGCAGTTCATAGAGCCTTTCAACTCTTTCCTCACATTCCAGATGAGCCAGTGTTGGAATGCTTTCCGGCTCCCTCAGGATCTGCTTGAATCTATCATTTGAAATATTGTATTTCTTCGCAATTCGCGATAGCATTTCGACCTCCTCCGTCGAAACCTCCTGGTCCGCTTTTGCAATTCTGACGATGTTTGCAAAGTGGCTGATGTTACGTTTCTGCCCTATGCTCAAATAAATGTCCGAAATATCCATAGTCAAGACTTTTGCATTATCGTAAATATACAAAATCCCGGTTAGAAAACCATTGATCTTGATCTTGACCATGCCCTTTGCATTTCCCTGTTAAACCTTATCTTTGTCGAAAATTTCCTGTACTTGACCAAGCACGATTTTATAGATCTTTACGGCCGGTTTGAAAAGGTTTCGGGTCTTGTCGACGCCGTGAGCAAAAAGAACGGACCGATCAACCTGTCCAATCTCGCAGGATCATCCCTTTCTTTCGTCCTCGCTGCAGCCTATAAATCGCTTGAGCACCCTTTCGTTGTAATTTGTAAAGACAAAGAAGAGGCTGCCTATTATCTAAATGACCTGGAACAGTTCCTGGCACCTGAAGGAAAGGCAAACCGTCAGGACGTGCTCTTCTTTCCCGGATCATACCGTCGTCCCTACCAGATTGAAGACACTGACAATGCAAACATCCTGTTGCGTGCAGAAGTCTTGAATCGCATCAGCTCTCAAAAAAAGCCAGCTGTTATCGTTACCTACCCGGACGCATTGTTCGAGCAGGTCGTTACGCGCAGAGAGTTGAAGCGCAATACCTTGAAAATTAGTCAAGGTGAGAAGGTATCCCTGGATTTCGTCCACGATGTGCTTCACGAGTATAAATTCAACCGTGTGGATTTCGTGCTTGAACCCGGTGACTTTGCCATTCGCGGGGGAATTATCGATGTTTTCTCTTTCTCGAATGAGCAACCCTACCGGATTGAATTCTTCGGTGATGAAGTCGACAGCATCCGAACCTTTGACATAGAGAGTCAGCTTTCGGTCAATCGCCTCAACCGGATTGACATCATGCCCAATCTGGAGAATAAGAAACTCGAGGAGAAAAGACAGGTCTTCCTCGACTACATCCCGGCTAAATCCGTTATCTTCACCTTCAACACCACTTTGCTTGCACAGAGACTTGACAAGCTCTTCACAAAAGCCACCGAAGCCTTCGCTCAACTCAAAGGGGAATTGAGCCAACTGGAGCCGTCCGAGTTGTTCTGTGACGGGAAGATTTTTCTTGAGAAACTTTCAGAGTTCCAGGTGTCAAAAATAAATGAGCCGGGAGCAAGCCCTGAAACTGTTGTTCGGTTTGACACCCTGCCCCAACCCTCTTTCAACAAGCAATTCGACCTCTTGATTGCCAACTTGCGGGAAAACGATGACAAGGGCTATTCAAATTACATTTTCTGTGACAACGAGAATCAAGCCAAGCGATTCCATGACATCTTCGATGACATGGATGAAGAAGTGCCCTACAAGACGATCACGCTACCCATTTACAGCGGTTTCATCGACAATGACCTGAAAATAGCCTGCTACACCGATCACCAGATTTTTGAGCGATATCACAGATTCAGGCTCAAAAGCGGATTTGCCAAAAAACAATCGATCAAACTCAAGGAGCTCACCCAACTCGAGCAAGGTGATTACGTGACGCATATCGATCACGGAATCGGACGCTATGGCGGGCTGCACAAAATTGAAGTTGAGGGCAAAAAGCAGGAGGCCATCAAGCTCATCTACGGTGATCGGGACGTGCTGTACATCAGCATCCATGCCCTGCACAAGATCAGCAAATACAACGGAAAGGACGGAAAGCCACCGAAGGTCCACAAACTCGGCTCTAACACCTGGAAGAAACTCAAGCAAAAGACCAAGGCCAGAGTCAAGCACATTGCCTTCAGTTTGATTGAGCTGTACGCAAAGAGAAAATTGAAAAAAGGACTCGCTTATGGTCCGGACACTTTTATGCAGCATGAGTTGGAAGCCAGCTTCATCTATGAAGACACTCCGGATCAGCTCAGTGCGACCGAGGCGGTGAAAGCCGACATGGAGAAAGACCAGCCTATGGATCGACTCATTTGCGGAGATGTGGGTTTTGGTAAAACAGAGGTCGCCATTCGCGCCGCATTCAAAGCCGTAGACAATGGCAAGCAAGTTGCGGTATTGGTTCCTACCACCATACTGGCCTTTCAGCACGCCAAAACCTTCCGGGAGCGACTTCAGGATTTTCCGGTTCGGGTAGAATATCTCAATCGTTTCAGAACCGCTAAGCAGCGAAGGGAGGTACTCGAGGGTCTGGCAAACGGGCAGGTAGACATTGTAATAGGTACGCATCAGCTTGTCAACAAGAACGTTAAATTCAAGGACATTGGATTACTCGTAATTGACGAGGAGCAAAAGTTCGGTGTCGCTGTGAAAGAGAAGCTCAAAACCCTGAAGGAAAATATTGACACCCTGACCCTCACTGCGACACCTATTCCGAGGACTTTGCAGTTCTCCCTTATGGCAGCCCGTGACCTCTCCGTAATAAAGACCCCGCCTCCAAACCGGCATCCGATAGAAACACAAGTCGTCGGGTTCAATGAAGAGACTATCCGTGACGCCATACGCTACGAGATTCAGCGGGGTGGCCAGGTTTTTTTCATCCACAACCGGATTGAGAACATTCGCGAGGTCGCAGGCATGCTTCAGCGATTGCTCCCCGATGCCCGCATCGGCGTGGGTCATGGTCAGATGGACGGAAAAAAGCTCGAGGAACTGATGCTAGAATTCATAAACGGCGAGTTTGACGTGCTGGTCAGCACGACGATCGTCGAGAGCGGACTGGATGTTCCCAATGCCAATACCATCTTCATTAACAACGCCAACAATTTTGGCCTTAGTGATCTTCACCAGATGCGTGGACGCGTTGGTCGTTCGAACAAAAAGGCGTTTTGTTACCTCATCACGCCTCCCTATCACGTGATGACAGAGGATGCACGCAAGCGCATTCAGGCCCTTGAGATGCATTCGGAACTGGGCAGTGGTTTTTACATTGCCATGAAGGACCTGGAGATCCGCGGGGCCGGGGATCTTCTCGGAGCCGAGCAAAGTGGCTTTATCAATGACATAGGTTTTGAAACCTATCAGAAAATTCTCAACGAGGCCATCGAAGAACTGAAAGAGAACGAATTCAAAGAGCTTTATGCAGATCAGGATACCGGGAAAAAAGACTACGTCAAAGAGGTTCAGATCGATTCTGATTTTGAGATCCTCTTCCCTGATGATTACATCAGCAGCATCTCCGAACGACTGAGTCTCTATAAAGAGTTGAGCGATTTCACAGAAGAAGAGGAGCTCAAGGCCTTTGAAGAACAATTGATCGACCGTTTTGGAGAACTGCCCGTTCAGGCCCACGATCTGCTCGACTCGGTGCGCATAAAATGGATCGCCAAGGAACTGGGTCTGGAAAGACTTGTGTTGAAACAAAAACGAATGATCGGATATTTTATCTCAGATCAACAGAGCGAATACTTTCAGAGTGAAATCTTCTCAAGGGTTCTGGCCTATGTTCAGAAAAACGGCCAGACTTGCGTCATGAAGGAGCGTAAAACCAAAAAAGGGCTTCGCCTGCTGATTACTTTCATACGAATCGATTCAGTAACCAAGGCGCTTGAAACCCTCCGCAGCATTTAGCTCTCTGCATTTAGTTAATTTCTTGTTAATAAGTCTGCCCATAAATCGCATTTTGCGATTTCCGCCCTATTGAAATTTTTGTACTTTTTTAAAAAATTTAAGAAGAAGAAAATTCCTCCTCTACCGATGAAGTATTTTTTCCCCTTATCCTTTGTCCCAGTAAGGTAAGTCCTTAAAATAGTTTATATGACCAAAAAAGTATTTGTTTTAGACACGTCGGTACTCCTTTTCGATCATAACAGCATTCGAAATTTTGACGAACATGACGTGGCAATTCCCATTACAGTTCTCGAAGAACTCGACCAATTCAAAATCGGAAATGAAACCAAAAATTTTGAGGCCCGTGAGGTCATCCGGTTCCTGGACAAGCTATCGGGTAACAACGGCCTGAACAAATGGATGAAAATAGGAAAGGGCCGCGGTAACCTGAAGGTCATCATGGACGCTCAAAGCCTGCAGAATATGGATGCAGAGGAGATCTATGGCAATACCAAAAACGATCACAAGATCATCAATGCTGCGCTGGCTCTGGTAGCCGAGGAAAAAAAGAAGAGCATCATCCTTGTTACCAAAGACATCAACCTCAGAATCAAGGCTAAAGCCATCGGTTTGATCTCAGAAGATTACGAAACCGGCAAGGTCAAAAACCTGAAAAGCTTCTCCGACGGATTCCCTGTGATTGAAAATATCGATGCCCAGGTCATTCAGACCATCTACCAGAAAAACAGGATCAAGGAAGGCGGAATACTAGGCTCGGAAAAAGTAACGAACGGCTATTATATCCTCAATAATTGCAGCAATTCGGTACTGGCCCGATACAACGGAGAGACAGATGCCATCGAACGCGTCGACAAGAAATACGTCTTCGGAATCAAACCCAGAAATGCGGAGCAGACCTTCGGGTTGAACGCCCTGCTTCAGGATGAGATCAAACTGGTCGCCCTTGAAGGAGTGGCAGGAACCGGAAAAACGCTCCTCGCTCTGGCTTCGGCACTGGAACAGAAGAACAAATACGACCAGATCATTCTCGCACGACCCATCATTCCATTGAGCAACCGGGAAATCGGTTTCCTTCCTGGAGATGCTGAAAGCAAGATCTCACCATACATGCAACCCCTGTGGGACAATCTGAATTTTATCAAGAATCAATTCAAGGCCAATGAGAAGAAGAGCAAGGTCCTGGAACAACTCCAGGAGTCTGGCCTACTTACAATTACAGCCCTAGCCTTTATCAGGGGGCGCAGTCTGATCAATTCCATATTCATCGTGGATGAAGCCCAGAACCTGACGCCACATGAGGTCAAGACGATCATCACCCGAGCCGGAGAAGGAACCAAAGTGATTTTCACGGGTGACATCAATCAAATTGACACTCCCTACATGGACGAGCACAGCAACGGATTGACTTACCTGATCGACCGCCTCAAGGGCAATCCTCTTTTCGCACATGTGAAACTGGAGAAAGGAGAACGGTCGGAACTCGCCAATCTTGCCAACGAAATGCTTTAACAATTTTCCTGAACTGATGGAAGTGGAAACGGCCCTTTTTTAAGGGTCGTTTTTATTTCAGCACATTTCTTGAAAGGGCAAATTTTAAGAATTCGAGAAGTTTTCGAGAGGATTTTGACGAGAATTTCAGAACTGTATGTTACAAATCTCCATTCCATTCGTCATAGATAGGAACACCAGATCACTTAAAATGAAAATCATGATGAAAAAAATATTCCTTGCCCTGTTCGCCGCAGTGCTCTTGAGCTCATGCGCCACAAATACTTCGTTCAACTCTTTCTACCAGAAACACCAGGACGATTCGGATTTTTCATTCGGCCTGAGCAGCTCACTTATAGCGAGCTTCCTTCCGGATGAAGACATTGAAGACATCAAGCCCCTACTCAAAAAAGCCAAGCATGTAAGAATTCTTGTCTTTTCGGAGGATGCAGCAGATAAAACCGCACAATTTGACAAATTCATCAATCGCTCCAAATTTGACAAGGTTGTCAAAGTGAAAGATGACGGAGACAACATCGCTTTCTTCACTCTCGAAGACAAAAAGAAAATCAAGGAAATAGTACTGGAAATTTCTTCAGAAGATGACCTTGTACTGCTGGG
>CBDUAY010000027.1:0-23858 GCA_965365245.1 uncultured Flavobacteriaceae bacterium
TCATTCGCTCGTTTCTGAGCAAGAACCACAGGCTTTATTATCAGGCAGGGGCCGGAATAGTTGCCAAATCGGAACCTCAGAATGAACTGCAAGAAGTTTATAACAAATTGGGTGCCCTAAAAAAGGCTCTAGAGCTCGCAGAAAATATCTGATAATGGAGAAGATACTGGTCATCGACAACTACGATTCGTTTACGTATAACCTGGTTCACTGCCTGAAGGAAATCGGATGTGAAGTTGAGGTGAAACGCAACGACAAGCTCGAATTGTCAGAAGTGGACGAATATGACAAAATATTGCTCTCACCCGGCCCGGGAATTCCGGATGAGGCGGGGATGTTGAAAGAGATCATTGCACAATATGCCTCGACCAAGAGCATCCTGGGGATCTGTTTGGGACAACAGGCAATTGCCGAAGTGTTCGGGGGTTCGTTGGTCAATTTGGACCAGGTCTATCATGGGGTGGCCTCCACCATTGAGCGAGTCGTTGAAGACGAGATTCTATTTAAGGGTCTTTCGAGAGAAATGGAGGTCGGGCGCTATCACTCATGGGTCGTTTCCAGGGAGTTGCCGCAATGCTTGGAAGTGACCTCCCTGGATCGCAACGGGGAGATCATGTCTCTCAGGCACCGTAAGTACGATGTGAGGGCGGTTCAGTTTCACCCGGAGTCCATTCTAACCCCCGAAGGAACGAAGATGCTCAAAAACTGGATCGAAGAGACAAATTGATCCTAAATGGAACCAGAATTGAAAAAATTGACTTTTATATTGAATAAGGAATGAAAGAAATTCTCAACAGACTGATTAATCAGGAGACTATTTCCAAAAAGGAGGCCAATGAGGTTTTGAAGAACATCTCAAAAGACAGCTACAATCCCAGTCAGATAGCTTCCTTTCTTACGGTATACATGATGAGGAGCATTTCTGTCGAGGAACTGGACGGCTTTCGGGAGGCTCTTCTCGAAATGTGCCTGCCTGTGGACCTGTCTGATTTTAATGCCATTGACCTTTGTGGCACCGGGGGTGACGGAAAGGACACATTTAACATCTCCACGCTCGCTTCTTTTGTGACAGCCGGAGCGGGAGTCAAAGTTGCCAAACACGGCAATTATGGAGTCTCTTCCACTTGTGGTTCGTCAAATGTTCTCGAACACCTTGGAGTAAGTTTCACAAATGATGAGGAAGCCTTGAAAAGGTCGATTGACCGCGCTGGAATCTGCATCTTGCATGCGCCTCTTTTCCATCCCGCAATGAAAACGGTCGCACCTATTAGAAGAGAGTTGGGGGTAAAGACCTTTTTCAATATGCTGGGTCCTATGGTGAATCCGTCGTTTCCTAAAAATCAGATGGTAGGGGTGTTCAGCCTGGAACTGGCACGTATGTACGGCTATCTCTATCAAACAACAGACAAGAATTTTGCCATTCTGCATGACCTCGCCGGTTATGATGAAATCTCCCTCACGGATCGCTCCAAGGTGATCACCAACCGAGAGGAGCGGATTTTTTCATCGACAGACCTGGGCCTGGAAATGCTGCAACCTGAGCAAATTCATGGAGGAGCAAGCATAGGTGAAAGTGCTGATGTCTTTGTCAGTGTACTGTCAGGAAAGGGTACGGAAGCGCAGAGCAATGTAGTGTGCGCCAATGCAGGCATGGCCATAGCCGTAGCGGAAGGCATCCCACATGAAACAGGATTTGAAAAAGCTCGCGAATCCCTGTTTAGTGGTCGGGGTTTTGATAGTTTTAAAAAGCTCCTTGAACTGAACAATTAGAATAAACAATTAGGATTGAATATGAAGAGCCTAAAACCAGGCGATTGAAAATGAACATATTAGAAAAAATAGTTGCGGATAAGCGGGTTGAAGTGGACTTCAAGAAGTCAGTACTGGCCCTGGATTATCTCAGGAAATCACCCCTGATCCAAAGAGAAACCTATTCCATGAGCGAGTCGTTGAAAAGCAGGAGTGGGATCATCGCGGAATTCAAAAGGCGGTCGCCCTCAAAACAGCTAATAAATCAAAAGAACAGTGTTGCTGAAGTGGTAAAGGGGTATCAGGAAGCCGGAGCCTCAGGCATTTCGGTTTTGACCGACACGAAATACTTTGGAGGAGCCCTGGATGATCTCCTTCAGGTTCGAGCAGCAGTTCAGATTCCTGTGCTCAGGAAGGATTTCATGATTGATCCATATCAGCTTTTCGAAGCGAAAGCTTTTGGAGCCGATGTGATCCTGCTCATTGCTGCGGTATTGAGCCCGGAACTATTGGCAGAGCTGGCTGAATTAGCTCATGATCTCGGGCTGGAGGTTCTCATGGAAGTTCACAATGAGGATGAATTGAAAAGAAACGATTTGACTCATATTGACCTGGTTGGCGTGAACAACAGGAATCTCAAGACTTTTGAGGTAAGCCTGGAGACCAGCAAGAGATTGTCAGCGATCATTCCCTGTGAGAAACTGGCGGTTTCAGAGAGCGGGATAAGCGATCCGAAAGCCATCAGAGAACTGAGAGACTATGGCTTCAAAGGTTTCCTGATCGGAGAGAACTTCATGAAAACTGAAGATCCGGGAGGGGCAGCTGAAAGATTCATTAAAGCGATACAAGCATGAAAATCAAGGTTTGCGGCATGAAATATGAGGAGAACATTCGAGATCTGGAGGCTTTGCATCCTGATTATATCGGCTTCCTGTTTTATTCCGGATCCAAAAGATATGTCGAAACGGAGCTGCCTGAAGTCGAGAGTGCCATAGGTAAAATAGGCGTTTTCGTGAATGAGGATGTAACGGAGGTTCTGAACAGGGTTCGATCACATGGTCTGGCAGGAGTTCAGCTTCATGGCGAGGAAAGCCCAGATTACATCGAGAAGCTCAGGAAACAGTTGAAAGGTTCTGATATGAAGATAATCAAGGCGTTTGCTGTAGGAGATTCTATGGACTGGGAGCCAATAAAGTCCTACGAGCCGTTTTGCGATTATTTTTTGTTCGACACCAAGGGCAAGGACCGAGGGGGCAACGGAGTGCAGTTCAACTGGGACCTGTTATCAAGCTACCCTCTGAAAACCGAGTATTTCCTGAGCGGAGGCATTGGGCCACAAGACATGGAACCCTTGAAAGAGTTCTGCAGTTCAGGAAAAGCTGAATTGTGCCATTCCATTGATGTAAACAGCCGATTTGAGTTGTTTCCGGGGATGAAAGACATAGAAAAATTGAAAACATTTATACAGGATTTTAAAGCCATACGATCATGAGCAATACATACCATGCCGACGAAAGAGGTTACTACGGTCAATTTGGAGGATCCTTTGTGCCCGAGATGCTCTATCCGAACATGATGGAGCTACAGGAGCGCTATTTAGAGATCATGAATGACCCTAAGTTTGTGGAGGAGTTTAATCATCTCCTGAAAGATTATGTAGGGCGTCCAACTCCTCTGTATCTCGCAGAGCGATTATCCGAACGTTACGGGGCGAGGATCTATCTGAAAAGGGAGGATCTCAATCATACAGGTGCACATAAGATCAACAATACGATAGGTCAGATCCTGCTGGCAAAAAGATTGGGAAAGAAAAGGATCATCGCAGAGACCGGGGCCGGACAGCACGGTGTGGCAACAGCTACAGTTTGCGCCCTGGCAGGAATGGAATGCACCGTTTACATGGGCGAGATCGACATTGCCCGACAAGCTCCCAACGTAGCGCGCATGAAAATGCTGGGCGCTGAAGTCGTGCCGGCTACATCGGGCAGCAAAACCCTCAAAGACGCCACAAACGAGGCAATCCGGGCATGGATCAATGACCCCGTTGAGATTCATTATATCATCGGTTCGGTGGTTGGGTTTCATCCGTATCCGGATATGGTCGCAAGATTTCAGTCGGTCATTTCGGAGGAGATGCTCAGTCAGCTCAAAGAGAAAGAAGGCAGGGAGAATCCGGATTACATTATTGCCTGTGTCGGTGGTGGAAGCAATGCCGCCGGGGCTTTTTACCATTACCTGGACAGAAAAGAAGTCAAGCTAATCGCAGTCGAGGCATCAGGCAAGGGCATCGATTCGGGAGAATCGGCAGCTACCAGTGTGTTGGGCCGTGAAGGAATCATTCACGGAAGCCGGACGCTTCTCATGCAGACCGAAGACGGACAGATCGTTGAGCCTTATTCGATTTCAGCCGGACTCGATTATCCGGGGGTAGGACCTCAACACGCTCATCTTTTCAAATCCGGAAGAGCCGAGTTTTTGAGCGCAACCGACGATGAGGCCATGAAGGCCGGTCTTGAGCTCTCTAAACTCGAAGGAATCATTCCAGCCATTGAGACCTCACATGCATTGGCGGTTTTGGGAAAAATCGATTTCAAAGAGGATGACGTGGTAGTGATCAATCTTTCCGGGCGGGGAGACAAGGATCTCAATACCTATATTTCCTATTTTGGACTCTGATTGTGATTTTTGATTGAAAGACGAATTTTAGAACAGATAAATAAGAATGAACAGAATAAACAAAGCTTTGTCAGGGGCCGGTAGTGCAGAGAGCGATAATAAGTTGTTGTCCATCTATTTTTCGGCGGGCTTTCCCGAATTGAACGATACAGCAGCCATACTCGACAAACTCCAGGAATCCGGAGTTGACATGGTGGAGATTGGCCTTCCTTTTTCCGACCCCTTAGCTGATGGCCCAACCATACAGGAATCAAGCACAAAAGCCCTTGAGAACGGCATGACAACCGATATCCTGTTTGAGCAGTTGCAGGGCATTCGGGATCACATCAAAATACCGCTATTGATCATGGGCTATTTCAACCCGATGATGCAGTATGGGATCGAGTCTTTTTGCCGAAAATGCCAGGAAACAGGTATAGATGGCCTGATCATTCCCGACCTGCCTGTGGATGTCTATCATTCCCAATACCAGGAAATCTTTGAGAAATACGGCCTGATCAATGTCTTTCTGATTACTCCCCAAACAAGTGAGGAGAGAATCCGATTCATCGACAGGATCTCCAATGGATTCATCTACATGGTCAGCTCGGCCAGCACGACAGGCGCGAAAAACACCTTTGGTTCTGAGCAAAAGAATTATTTCGAAAGGATTTCAGCCATGAATTTGAAGGCTCCGCAAATCGTTGGCTTTGGAATCTCAAATCGGGATACCTTCGACCTGGCGACCCGCAGCACTTCGGGTGCCATCATCGGATCCGCCTTTGTAAAATTCCTCGAGAAAAAGGGGGTAGATGCCATTCCAGATTTTATAAAGGGAATTCGGGGTGAATGAGCTCCTGCGAGGAGTGTCAACTTAACATTGCGGTAATGAATTGATAATCGTTGCTTAATTGCCGAGGTTTTTTTACACCGCAATTTGGGCTTAATTTTGCGGATTGTTCAATCAGGAATCCAGATGTTCAAGCTCAAGTACAGGCAAAAGCTTTTTGTTTATCTCTCGGCGATTTTTCTCGTCTTTACGATGTTGGTGCTTTTTCTTCAGTACAACAGGGAGAAGTCGCTCAAGCGGGAGCAGATGGAGATGAACCTGGACAATATTGCCGAGTTGACCTTCAACTATATCCAAAAGAAGAATCTCGACCCGCAGACTTCCTATTCCCAGCTCGATTCCCTGTCTTATTACATTCCAACAAGCAACATTCGGATAACGATTATAAACATGCTCGGGAAGGTGCTTTATGATTCCGAAGTTTCCGACCCTTCCAAAATGGAGAATCACCTGCACCGTCCGGAGATTCAATATGCCCAAAAATCGGGGACCGGGTCGCACATCAGGGAGTCTTCCACAACGGGTTATGAATACTATTACTACGCCAAGAACTACTCGGATTTATTCGTTAGGGTAGCTGCGCATTATGATGTTGAGGTTAAGAACTTCCTCGATATCGAAAAAACCTTTCTCCTGTACCTTTTGATTCTTTTTATGGTAACCTGGGGCATACTGAGCCTGGTATTGCGCAACATCTCGGGGGTGCTTCTCAAATTGAAGGACTTCGCCACGCGACTGAGCCAGGGACAGGAAATAGAAGACAAGATCGCTTTTCCCGAAGGGGAATTTGGGGAGATTAGCAAGCAGATTGTCGAAATCTATGACAAACTGACCGCGGCTAAGAGCAAGATCGAGATTGAAAAGAACAAGATGTTCTCGCATTTGATTGCCCTCAATGAAGGCATTGCGTTTTTTACTCCGGAAAAGAAGAAGATTCTGAGAAACAATCACTTCATTCAGTTTATCAATATGATATCCAAAGAATCGAACATTTCCGAAGAAGAGATCTTCAATGTTGAGGAGTTTCGCAAGCTCAATGCATTTATCGACACCTACCTGGATGAAAACAAAAAGATTGACAAGAAGGAGTTGCCCCATTTTGAGGATGTCGTGTACAGGGACAGGAAAACCTTCAACCTGCACGCCATCGTTTTTTCTGACAGGAGCTTTGAAGTTGTCATCCGGGACATCACAAAGCTGGAAAAGCAGAAGATCATAAAGGAACAGATCACGAGCAATATTGCTCACGAACTGAAGACCCCGATCACCATAATCCTGGGCTACCTCGAACTGCTCCATAACAACGATATCAGCAAGGAGGACGCCAAGAAGTACATAAGCAATGCATATGCACAGTCAGAAAGGCTTTCCGATCTCATCGAGGATATCTCACTTCTCCAAAAAATGTCTGAAGCCAAGGAGAGATTCAGCTTTGAGACTGTCAATCTCAATGATTTGATCTATGAAGTCAAAGACTCCCTGACCCTTAATTTGCAGGCGAAGAATTGTGATGTCCAAATAAGACTGCCCAAGCCTATCATTTTGAATGCCAATCGCTCGCTTCTGTTTTCGGTGTTCTACAACCTTTTTGACAATGCCATCAAATACGGAGGTGAAAACATAGAGATCTCGGTCAACAACTACCTGGAGGACTCCAATTACTACTATTTCTCCTTTTCCAATACTGGTGCAACGATAGAAAAGAAACATTTTCTGAGGATATTCGAGCGTTTTTACCGGGTAGATGACGACCGTTCAAGAGGAAAAGGCGGAACCGGTCTGGGCCTGGCCATCGTTAAAAATGCCATACATTTTCACGGAGGCGAGATCACTGCAGGCAATCATAAGAATGGAGGTGTGGAGTTCCTTTTCACCCTGTCGAAATCGCTCTAAACGGAGCACGAGGCTCTTGCCGTTTTTCTTATCTTTACCTAAAAAGAAGACATGGGGATCAACAAGTTTTCATTGCGCACGCGGATTTTCATCGCGATGATATTTCTTGTCGTTCTGGCTTCTGTCCTGATTGCTGCCATCACTATTTACCAGTACAATGAACAGGCCGACGATTATCACAACGAGCGTCTTGAAAGAAAGGAGGAGGCCATAAAGTCGGCGATAACCTATGAGTTGAACCGGGACACGATCAACTATTTGGAAACCCTCATGCTTCCGACTCTGCTGGACAAGAAACTCAACGAGATTTCTGACATCCACAATTTGGACATAAACATCTATAATCTTACAGGATCCCTGTTGCGCAGCTCTTTCTTCGAGGCCGAGACAGACACTATAGATGCCAGCCTTTCCAAAGACATCCTGGATCACATATTCCAGAGCGAGAAACATCGGGTGGTTCTAACCAAGAAGGGGCCCGATGGAAGAAAGTTCAAGTCGTCCTATTCGTTTCTTATCGGCTCGAGGCAGCAACCCATCGGCATACTTGGTGTTCCCTATTTGCAGGACAACACTTTTCAGGATGAAGAGCTTAAGGAATTTCTCTCAAGATTATCCCTTGTTTACCTGCTGATTCTCATCATAGCGATTCTGATGGCCTACTTTCTTTCAAAGTACATCACGAAGTCACTCGAATATGTGAGTCGTCGCATACGCCAGACAACTGTGGAGAGAACCAATGAAAAGATAGTCATGGACGATGCCAGCCAGGAGATCAATAACCTGGTGGACTCCTACAACAGCATGATTGACCAGATCGAGGAATCGGCTATTAAACTGGCCAGGAGCGAACGGAAGCAAGCCTGGCGAGAGATGGCGAAACAAGTGGCACATGAGATTAAAAATCCGTTGACTCCGATGCGCCTGAGTGTCCAGAGTTTGTCGCACAACTTTGACCCCAAGGATCCGGAGATCAAAGAGAAAATGACAGAGTTCAGCGAATCCATGATTCAACAGATAGACACGATGAGCTCCATTGCCTCGGCCTTCTCAAACTTTGCCCAGATGCCCCAGGCTGTATGGGAAGATCTCAACCTGGTGGAAGAGATGAAGAAGGCACTCGATATCTTTCACGAGACTTACATCAGTTACGAACCGGAGAAGGAGGTGATCATGGTCAAGCTGGACAAGATTCATCTCACCCGTATAGTCACCAATTTGATCACCAACTCCATACATGCACTGAAGAATACACCGGACCCTTCCATAGAGGTGAGATTGAAGGAATTTGAGGATCATGTTTTGATCGAGGTGGAGGACAACGGGGATGGAATTCGCAAAGAGGATGCTGAAATGGTCTTTGAACCGAAGTTCACTACCAAATCCAGTGGCATGGGATTGGGACTCCCTATGGTGCGAAATATTCTCGAGGCTTACGGCGGTGGCATATCCTTTGTGTCGGAGGAGGGAAAAACTGTTTTTTCGGTGGTTTTACCTAATCATAAAGGATCTGAGAATAACTCTGCTTTTTAGTAACCGGATAGAGAATAGTAATAGAAAAAACCTAAGCCTTATAAAATAAGACAGACTGAGACGGATCACTTTTATCAAATAGATTATAATTATGGCATATCAGAATATCATCGTAGAAACAGAAAATCGCATAGGTATCATCGAGATCAACCGACCCAAGAAGCTCAACGCGTTGAATCAGGACACGATCGCCGAGCTTCACCAGGCATTTGATCAACTGGATAAGGACCCTGAGACCCGCGTCATTATTATCACCGGAAGTGGTGAAAAGGCGTTTGTAGCTGGCGCAGACATCTCGGAATTCGCCGATTTTGGAACCGATCAGGGAAGAGAGCTTTCCTCGGAGGGGCAGAATAAGCTCTTCGACTTTATCGAGAATTTAAGCACCCCAGTGATCGCTGCAATTAACGGTTTCGCCCTGGGTGGAGGTCTTGAATTGGCCATGGCCTGTCATATCCGTGTAGCCAGTAACAATGCACGAATGGGACTTCCCGAGGTTTCCCTTGGCCTGATACCGGGCTATGGCGGAACCCAGCGTCTTCCCCAGCTCATAGGAAAAGGGAAGGCCTTTGAGATGATCATGACCGCTGGCATGATTCGTTCTGAGGAGGCTTTGAAATTAGGGCTCGTCAATCACCTGACTGAACCTGACGACCTGATTGAATTCAGCTATCAGCTCGCCGAGAAGATCCTTGCAAATTCCTCTCAGGCGATCAGGGCAGCTATTGGCGCGGTCAATGCGGGGTTCAAAGAGGGAACAGACGGCTTCAAGAAAGAAATTGAGCTGTTTGGCAATTGTTTCGGGACCGAAGATTTTGAAGAAGGTACCAGCGCCTTTCTTGAAAAACGCAAGCCAAACTTTTAAAAAGTCATCGCCCTTCCCATTCCCGGTAGAAGTGGTTCAGGAAAGTTTCCATCAATGCATGCCGCTCCTCTGCCATATCACGGCCGGTTTGGGTGTTCATTTTCCCCTTTAGCAAAAGGAGCTTCTCGTAGAAATGATTGATGGTCGGAGCCTTGCTTTTCTTGTAATTCTCCTTGCTCTGGTTTTCTAAAGGTTTGATCAAAGGATCGTACAGGGCACGGTTCTTATATCCCCCGTAGTGAAAGGCGCGGGCTATACCGATGGCTCCGATGGCGTCGAGACGATCAGCATCTTTCAAAACCCTCAACTCGATGGAGTCAAACCCTTTCTCCCGGGCCGGATCGAGTTCGTTCTTGAAGGAGATGTGCCTTACAATGCTCACTACGTGATCAACCACGTCATCAGGTAATCCGAGGTCCTTTAAAAAATGCATGGATCGCTCTGGACCCAGCTCCTCGTTTCCGTCGTGAAATTTGGAATCGGCTATATCGTGCAGCAACGCGGCCAGTTCGACGATGAATGGGTCAGCTTTTTCACGCGCTGCTATGGTTCGTGCATTTCGAACAACTCGTTCAATGTGCGACCAGTCATGACCGGCCTCTGACCCCTTCAGGGTGTCTTTGACGAATGCCTCGGTCTTGCTGATGATTTCCTGCCTGTCCATAGAATGAAAAAACCTCCCGGGGAGGAGGTTTTATACTTTTAGCAATATTCCGAGTAAGCACCGATCAGGTTTTCGGCGATCATCTGGGCCGATCTTCCTTCGATGTGATGCCTCTCCAGCATGTGAACGAGTTGACCGTCCTTGAAAAGAGCTATTGACGGAGAAGATGGTGGAAACGGGACCATCATTTCGCGTGCTTTCGAAGTAGACTCCTGGTCGACTCCGGCGAACACCGTTGTCAGGTGATCCGGCTTCTTGTCGAGCTGAAGGGAAGCGATAGTTCCGGGTCGCGCGGTTCCGGCAGCACATCCGCAAACCGAGTTTACCATCACGAGAGTGGTTCCCTCTTTTGCCAGTGCATTTTCTACATCCTGGGCTGAGAACAATTCCTCGAAACCTGCGTCCACGAGCTCCTGGCGCATCGGTTTTACTAATTCTGGTGGGTACATATACTTAATTTTTTTAGTTATCAAATCAGATGCAAAGATACGGAAAGGAACGTATATTTGCTGTTCAAAGAATTTTCGATGGCGAATTTTTCGAAATGGCTTGGAGCTGGTTTGGGTTGGACTTTTGCAGGACCCATAGGAGGCATACTCGGATTTGTACTGGGAAGTTTTGTGGATGAGTTTTCCGCAACCGAGCTCAAAGACTTCCAAAAAGACATTTATTCAGGTTCAAGAACCCAATCAGGAGATTTTGAGATCAGCCTTCTCGTGCTGGCCGCAGTAGTGATCAAGGCCGACGGCCAGGTGAACAGGACAGAACTCGATTTTGTACGATCCTCGTTCAGGAGCATGTATGGAGAAGAACGGGCCAATAGGGCATTTAAGCTCTTCAAGGGTTTTATGGCCAACAAGAAGATCTCGACCCGTCAGGTCTGTCTTCAGATAAATCAGCACATGAATCACCCGGCGAGATTGCAGTTGCTGCATTTCCTGTTTGGAGTGGCCAAATCGGATGGCGTGGTCTCCGAGAAGGAACTCCACAAGATTGCGACGATCGCCGGATACCTCAACATCAACATTCGAGACTTCAACTCGATCAAGGCGATGTTCTACAATGATGTTGACAGCTCTTACAAGATCCTGGAAATTGAGAAATCAGCCAGTGACTCCGAAGTCAAAGCCGCTTACCGCAAAATGGTCAAGAAATATCACCCCGACAAATTAAGAGGGCTCGGTGACGAACACATCAAAGGAGCCGAAGACAAGTTCCGACAGGTTCAGCAAGCCTACGAGCACATTCAAAAGGAGAGGGGTCTCTAACCTGCTTCCTGCTTTTCAAACCAGGGTTTCACAATGTTGCTGTAAATGCTCCAGGGCTCCCTTTCCGGTTGATGAGGCTTACCCAGTATCCACTGATCGTAAATCCTGTCGAAAGTACCGTCCTGCTGCCTGAAATCAATCCATCGATTCACGTATATTCTCCAGGCGTCATCCCTTGCCACAGGAAAAACCAGTGAATTGTTCACGTGATACGGAAGCGGATTGCGAACCTTGTAGCCCGGATGCTTGATTGTCAGGTAAGAGGCTCTCTCCGCGCTGGTCAAATGGGCCTGGATTCGAATCGTATCGATCTTGATGCTGTCAGTGGCAAAGCTGTCAATGACTACGCGCCCATTTTTTTCGAGGTCAAAAAACTCCGGAACTTCTTTGAGAGGAAATGCCCCTCCCTGTGGGAAATAGGAGAGAAAATCACCGGCAATCTCTTTGCGCTCCAAATAGCTGATGGTAAAGGTGTCAAGAGCAGCCGTGGTCTTGTAGTCGTCAAAAAGTTTGTTTTCTTGCCTGGTAAGAAGGGCCAGGGACACATTCAAATAAGGCTTGGAAAGTTGCATTTTTTCGGCGTATTGCCCGCTCAGAAACACATCTGAGACGAAGATATCAAAATGGTCCTTGTTGAGATGATCAATCAGGTCGCCCGGAGGAACGGGCACGAATTCCAAGTCGACCTCGAGATCCGTGGCCAATTGATGGGCCAGGTCTATCCCGTAGCCAACCAAAATGCTATCGCTGTTGAAATAAGTAAAGGGCCCGGATTTGACGTAGAATCCAACCCGGATCTTGGACCTTCTTTTAATGCGGCTCAGGGTATTTTCTCCCCGCCATTTGGGGTTTGGATTTCTTTTGGAGTTTTCCAGAATGACAAAATCACGTTGCGGGCTTATGATCTCAAAGCTCTCGGCAACCTCCAGGTTGCTGGGAATTCGTTTCATGCTTTGCGACAGAAGCTGTCTCAACCCCAGGACTGATACCGCTGTCACTATCAGTAAGATAACCAGTGACTTTGAGAATTTTCCTTTTTTGAAACGCAGGTATCCCCCCATTGCAGAAACCGTGAGAAGTGTAAGAGCGATCAGGTGAAAAGCCCCTAAAACAACCCGAATGCGGTCTGTCAGAACAGTTGATACAACAAACAGTTGGAAGGTCTCTTTAGGAATCTTCAGGAGTTCCAGGCTAAAAGGCAGTCCGGTTATGGGGGCTACGAAGCTGGACAGCAGCGTTGAACTGAGAAACACAGGATAGTCACCAGGCAAAAGCGCTTTCCCGGTATACCAGGCAGCGAAGGGCACGAAAATGAATATCATGAATGTTCCCAGATTTGGAAAAGGATAGGCCAGGGGCATGATGATGTCAACCTCGTCTTCACCCTTCTCCGTTCCATTGGAATCGGATCGTATGATCTCTTTTATGTTTTCAATCAGTTGCGGATAAACCACGATTATTTTACCGGTGGCAAAGATTGTTATGAGGGTTGAGCGCGTGAGCTTGAAAACGGTTCTCGACGAATACGGAGTGAAAATTGATATCAGAAAGGGCAGAACCAGGAAGGTCATCAGGATCACAGCCAGCAGGTAAACCAACAAGTAACCCTGCAAACGACTCAGATCGGCCCAGCTCAGAGTGCTGACCACCCCGGCGGCGATGCAGAAAACACCATAGGGAGTGATTTTCACGATCATCTTGTTCACCTGGTTCAGGCCGTCTGTCAGAATGTCAAGGGGTTTGAGCAAAGTCTCCTTGTTCGGAAGGTTCATGACTCCGAGCCCAATGAATATGCTGAACAGCACCACTGCTGGAACCACATTGTCACTTAGCGACTCAAAGACGTTGGCAGGAATGTAGAGTTTGACAAAATCGAAGGCCTCCGGAGGTTGAACGAACTCCGGGCTATAGAAGCTCCCACCTTCACGTATAGGAAAACTCAGGGGCAGAATGATCAGGTAGATCAACCCGATGCCCAAAAGCAGGGCAAGAAACGTCAGTCCATAGCGAATCAGCTTGCGTCCGGTATCCAGAGAAAGTCGCCCGATGTTTACGATCAGTGAGAACATGATATAGGGCAAGACTGTCATCTGAAGCAGGCCTATGAAGATGTCACCGGGAATGCTCAGCCAGGCAACTTCTTCCCCAAAGAAAAGTCCGAAAACAATACCGGAAAACACTCCAAGCAATACTTTGCCTGACAACGAGAGGTTTTTCAAAGCAAGCGCATTTTATACCAAGTCTGGGCTAAATTTAGGAATTTTTAATTAGGCCATGAGCGGTTGTAGCTCAAGCATCAAGTTAGCAGGTACTTGAGGGAGGTTAGAGGGGAGATTTTTATGCTTGATCTCGATGAATATCGACTATATTTGCACCATGCTAGAGAACAAGAACGAATCTCGAACTTCGCTGTCTGAATTTGGCGAGTTCAAATTGATTGAACACCTGACAAAGGGAGCGGGAATTCATCACGAAACCACTATCAAGGGAGTGGGTGACGATTGCGCTGTCATTGGGGGTTGCCGGCAGTTGAAAGTGGTCACCACAGATCTTTTGGTCGAGGGAATACACTTTGACCTGTCTTACATGCCGCTGAAGCACCTCGGGTACAAGGCTGTCATGGTCAATCTTTCAGATGTGTACGCTATGAACGCGGATGCCAAACAGATCACGGTTTCGATCGCTGTATCGAACCGTTTTACCCTGGAGGCCCTCGAGGAGTTATATGCAGGCATACACCTGGCCTGTGAAACCTATAAGGTCGATCTGGTGGGCGGAGACACGACTTCTTCGAATAAAGGGTTGTTGATCAGCATTACCGCTCTGGGCGAGGTCGAGCCCGAGAAATGCGTGTACAGAAGCGGAGCCAAACCCAACGATTTACTGGTTGTCACCGGGGATGTGGGTGCTGCCTATCTAGGGCTTCAAGTGCTTGAAAGAGAGCGCCAGGTCTTTGAGGTTAACCCGAATGCTCAGCATGAATTGGACAAATACACCTACCTGGTCGAGAGGCAGCTCAAACCTGAGGCGAGAAAGGATGTCGTTCGCCTTTTTGGGGATCTCGAACTCATTCCTACTTCAATGATCGACATTTCAGACGGTCTTTCATCCGAAGTTTTGCATCTGTGCAAGCAGTCCAATGTAGGATGCAGCGTCTATGAGAACAAGATTCCAATGGATCAGCAAGTGATCTCCACCTGTGAGGAATTCAATCTGGACAGCACCACCATTGCTTTAAGCGGTGGGGAGGATTACGAATTGCTGTTCACCATTAGCCAGGACGACTACGACAAGGTAAAGGGAAACCCCAATTTTACGGTCATAGGTCACATGACAGAGAAAGAGGAAGGCGTTCACCTGATCACAAGAGCCGGTGAAAAAGTAGAAATGATCGCTCAGGGCTGGAATTCCCTGAAGGAATAAAGCAGATCACCCTTTCACGAGCTTATAACTCTTTCATGAGCGTATCACTCCTGAATATCCGGAGCAACCGTTCTCCCGTCATAATTCATTCCGGTCCGTACATTGCTGTTGGCATTGAGCCTTGAATTCCCGTCGGGAAATATTGTCAGCGTAAAGTCGATGACCTCCCTCTTGGCTTTGCAACGGAAAGTAACATTAGTCTGCTTCTTTTTTTCATTGACCTTGATCTTGTAGTTTTCAACTTTACCTTTGAATTCCATGGCTCCCATATTGGAATAAGCGGGGCTGGAATTGTGGGCAACCCCAAAGTAAGGCAGATAGATGCTGGCCTCCTCCTGGTTCATTTTCAAGTGATTCGGATTGGTCACCAGGTTGATTCTTCTCCCCTGAAAGGAATTGGCCCAATCCGCATAGAATTCATAAGTTCCGGAATCGATGAGTTTCTGAATGGCCTCAAACTGTTTGGCCTGTTCCTGTGCTTTCATCTCTTTTTTCTCCTCTTTAGTCTGGGCGATCACAGAGGTGGAAATCAGTACGATTAGCAGGAGGCAATTTCTCAGATTTCGCATGGTGATGACTCGTTTTATTGGGATGCAGAGGTGTCTGCTCTCTTATAAAGGTATTCTTTATTTTGAAAATACGATGAGGGGCTCCTCAATTTTAACGTGGCTGAAGTTGCAATTGGCAGTGATATGAGCCAGGGTCTCTTTGCGGTACAGAAAGACATGGGTCGGATCATTTTTATAATACCAGGAGTCAAAATCCATTTCCTCAGAAAAAACGCTGGTCATGCAAATCAGGTTTCCCGAGGGTTTCAACAGCTCCGCAAGCAGGACAAATTCTTTTTTCGGATTCAGGAAATGCTCCATGACCTCACAGCACACAATGAAATCATAGGTTTTGCCCTCGAAAATCCTCCGCGGAAAGAATAGGGGATCATAGAGGTCGACCTGGTAGTTCTCGTTTTTTAAAACTTCAGAAATCACCGGGGTGTGGCCACATCCGAAATCCAACCCCTCGGCACCGGGTTTATATCTGGATCGAACTTGCTCTAAAATTGGAGATACAAAATCGAGATAACCCTGATCTTCCGGGTGATTCTGATGCAACAAATACCTGTTCTTTTCCTGCTCGAGATTCAGTGCCTGTTCGGGTGCCCTGAAAATACCCAGGCAACAATCACAGGAGAAGAAGCGATGCTTTTCGTTAGAAAAGAAAGGCTGGCCTTTTGATCCGCACAAGGGGCAGTTATTTTCAGCCATCTATTATCTAGTTTGAAACGCGTTCCAAAAATTGAAGCAGATTCTGCTTGAGTTCGTCTCCGTTCTCAATATGACTCATGTGTCCGTCGTCGAATGTCACAGTCTCCACCCCGGGAAATTCAGTCTGAGGGATCAGGGTTTCCAGATCAAGTGCAGGATCCTGTCTTCCAATGATCATGAGTTTTGGATACTTTCCGTTCTTAAATATAGCTGATCGGTTTTTTCTGATCTTCATCCCTTTCAGGGCCGCCACGATCCCTTCAGGAGGTATGCGCAGGGCAACCTCTGTCACTTCTTTGACCCTGTCTGCAAACCTGTCACGGTTCTCAGGAGCAAACAAGCCTGGAATGGCTATCCGTACAAAACTCTTGTGGTTGTTTTTGACGGCCTCCACCGCCCTGTCCCGATTGCGCTTTTTATCTGCCGAGTCTGGGAGTGAGGTTGAATTCATAAGCACCAGCCCGGTCAGATCACGAGGGTACAATTCGGCCATGGCCAGGGCGATATAACCTCCCATGCTGTGACCGATGACAGCATAACGGTCTATTTTTAGTTCTTCCAGCAAAGTCTTTACCATTTCTGCCTGATCCTCCATGCTGTGAACCTCCCCTTGGTTCTCGGTCAGACCATGCCCCAGCAGGTCAATTCGGACTACGCGATTCTTTTTGCTGAATTCACGTTCCAAATCATCCCACATGGTGAGGTCTTCAAGAAATCCGTGCAGGAGAAGCACTGCCGGACCACTCCCTGAACAGGTGTAGTGCACTTTGGTATTTTTGAAACTCGTTTCGCTCATTGGATTCTAAAACTGTATCTGCCGGAGAACTCAAATTTACTGTATATTTAGCAAACCCCTGGAGGAATATGAAACAAACAAAGACAGTTTTTGTTTATGGATTTGCTGTATTCGCGGCTTTTTTCGGAGCAGGCAATCTCATTATTCCTCCATATCTTGGATTCAAATCAGGGCCCGACTGGTGGCTCTCGGCTCTCGGCTTTTTTTTAACAGCTACCATCATTCCCCTAGGGGCTTTGATGGCTTATTCCCGTTTGCAGGGAACGATGCTGGATTTTGGCAACAAAGTGTCACGGGGTTTCAGCCTCGTATTGTGCGTTCTCATCTATCTTATTGCTCTTATATTGCCATGCCCAAGGACGGCTGCGGTTACCCACGAAATGGCTGTGGCCCCTTTTCTTGATTCCTCACCTCTGGTCACGAGCACCGTCTATTTTATCCTTGCCGCTATTTTTTCACTCAACCGGGGGCGGGTCATGGACTTGCTGGGAAAATACCTGACCCCGATAATCGGATTGATCCTGCTTGCTATAATCGGAATCAAACTATTTGTCGATCAGGGCTCAGTCACTCATGGTCATTACCAGAATGCTCTGATTTCGGGTTTCCTCGAGGGCTACCAAACTTATGACGCCCTTGCTGGTCTGCTCATGGGAGGGGTTCTGGTCATTACCATTCAGAATAGTAGAAAGGGAATGGGTTTTGATGAAAAGAAGAGGCTCATTGCAGGCTCCGGACTTGTGGCCATGTCGGGTTTGTTTTTGATTTATGCAGGTTTGATCTATGCCGGATCCAGGATGGGTGTCTCTGGAGACGACAATATCGAGAGAACTGCGTTGCTGAGATTGTTGGCCGAGACCTCACTCGGTAAGACCGGCTCCCTGTTTTTGAGCATGCTGGTTGGGGTGGCCTGTTTTACAACGGCTGTTGGGATCCTGGTCGGTTCTGCAGATTTTTTCAAAGGCCTGTTCAAAGGCTCGGAACGTGCTTATCGAATAACGGTTGTGGGAGGGGCAATCGTCGGGATTCTAGTTGGGCAATTGAATGTCACCTACATCATACAAGTCGCCGTGCCGGTTCTGATGTTTATCTATCCCATAGTGATTGCATTGATTGTCCTTAATGTGATTCCCCGAAAATGGGCTCCCCCTCAGGTATATCGAACGGTGGTCCTGACTGCCTTCGTTTTCAGCATACCGGATTTTTTAGGATTTCTCCTTCCTGACTCATCGATTGTCAGCATTCAAAACCATATTCCTTTCGCCCAAGACGGACTGGGTTGGGTGCTACCCGCTATGATCTCCTTTGTCGCAGCAAACGTTTATGTGAAGGGCCTGAATTAATTCCCCGCCATCCATTTCTCTATGTCTTCGACTTCGATCGGGATGTTTTTCATCAGGTTGATGGGCTCTCCTTTTTCCTGGATGACGTAGTCGTCCTCGAGACGGATTCCCAGTTTTTCATCGGGCAGGTAGATGCCGGGTTCAACAGTAAACACCATTCCGGCCTTCATCGGTTCGGTGAGGATGCCATAATCATGCGTGTCCAGACCCATGTGGTGGGAAGTGCCATGCATGAAGTATTTCTTGTAGGCCGGCCAGTCGGGATCTTCATTGTCGACTTCATCCTGTGTGATTAGCTTGAGTTTCAGCAGCTCTGCGGTCATCAACTTGCCTACCTCAACGTGATATTCGGCCCAATCGTTTCCGGGAACCAGCATTTTTGCGGCCGCGTTTTTCACTCGTAGCACGGCATTGTAGATTTCCTTCTGCCTTTCAGTGAACTTCCCTGAAACCGGGATGCAACGGGTCATGTCGCTGGCGTAGTTTCCATAGCTGGCCCCAACATCCATCAGGATCATGTCACCGGATTTGCACTCCTGGTTGTTTTCGATATAGTGCAGGACGCAGGCGTTGTAGCCCGAGCCCACGATCGGGGTATAGGCGAAACCATCCGCACGATTTCGGATGAATTCATGGATGTACTCGGCTTCAATCTCGTATTCCATCACTCCCGGCTTTACAAAGCCAAGAACCCTTTTGAATCCCTTTTCGGTAATGTCACAGGCTTTTTGGATGAGTTCAATTTCCTCGGGTTCCTTAACGGAGCGAAGACGTTGAAGGATGGGTTGGCACCTTCGGTAGTCGTGAGCCGGGTATTTCTCCTTCAGCCATTTGATGAACCGGGCATCACGTGTCTCGGTTTCAACGTTTGCGCGGTAGTGCTCATTGGTATTGACATAAACAGATTCGGCCTGGGTCATGAGTTCAAACATCACCTTTTCCATTTCATGGAGCCAATAGACTGTCTTGATCCCCGAGGTTTCAAACGCTTTCTCCCGGGTCAGTTTTTCACCTTCCCAAACTGCGATGCGCTCGTCGGTTTCCTTCAGAAAAAGGATTTCGCGGTTTTTTTCTTTCGGGCAATCCGGGAAAATCACAAGAACACTCTCTTCCTGGTCTACACCAGACAGGTAAAAGATATCCCTTTGTTGCTGAAAAGGCATTGTGCTGTCGGCACTGATCGGGTAAATGTCGTTGGAATTCAGAATTGCCATGGAATTCGGCACCATGTGCTCTGAAAATTTCTTTCTGTTGCGAACAAACAGATTGCTGTCAATCGGATGGTATTTCATAAGGTAAAACTTGAGCTCAGATCAAAATTAGACATTTATTTTAGTTCCTCATAGGTCTTGAAAGGAGAAAGGTTTTGACTTTCCACACTTTTTTGGTAGTCTGGCCAGGCATCAGCGTAGAACGCATTGATGTCTGCGACGACCTTGTCGACTTTGTCAAAGGCGTTCCTGACAAGTTGCTCCTCTGTTGTGCCCGGGGCCTGCATTAAAGCTGAAGCATAGGATTTGGCCTTGTCGAGATAGGAAATCGTGGTCGGGTCCTTGGTCGAGGTAATGCCCTGTCGCTTGTCTTCTTTTCCAAGCATGGCATCCATCAGGTGATCCAGTTCTTTGGTGATGCTGTCTGTTTCTTTGATTAGATCCGCAAATTTTTCCTTGTCTATATCAGTCGCCTGTTTTTTGACGCCGGCAGCCGTGGCCTTGGATTCCTTTAGGCGTTCGACGGCCCGATAAGCCAGGTCGTACTTGCTTTCGATCTCTTTCAGCAGCTTGTATTGCTGGCGAAGTGATTCGTCAGAGACGGGAACCCTGGGGTCGTATTTGACTTCCACCTCGGTGGAGTCTTTCAATTCTTTGTAATTCAGCACCAGTTTGTAGGTGCCCGGGAGCACTTTCACACCTGCGGGCTCTTTTTTCGATTTGCTGGGCTTTCTCGAGATTTTTTGAACCCCTTTTTCATCCAGGTTCCAGTATATCCTGTTGATGCCATCGTCTTCTGGCACTTTGTAATTGACGCTGCGGATCAGTTCATTTGCATCGTTATAAACATGCAGGGTAAGAGAGTCCTTCTTTTTCTCTTTCTCACCCTCTTTTAAGCTGTCTTTTTCTGCTGCATTTTTTGACGCTGGGGTATTGATTGAGAAGCTGATCATCGCCCCTGACTTCCTGTTTTCGCCGTTGAAAATCGCGTTGGCTCCGAAACGGGTGCCGCTGGGTTGCTGCTTTTGTGTCAAATAAGCTACAGGAGGGTCGAAAAGGACGAGTTGACGCTTCAGGATATCGGCTCCGTCCCGGGCAATTCTCTGCAGGGGACGAATGTCGTCAAGCACGTAAAATGCGCGCCCAAAGGTGGCTATGTCGAGGTCCTTTTCCCGCGGATGGATGACAAGGTCCATGGTAGGGACGCTGGGATAGTTTTCGGTCCATTTGGTCCAGGTGGCAGCTTCGTCAAAGCTCACGTACAAACCGTTCTCCGTACCCAGGAAGATCAATTTGGGTTCCTCCGGATCCTGGATCAAAGAAAGGGTGTATCCAAAGGTTTCGGGTTTGCCGTCGAGGAGGTTTTCCCATGAAGCACCATAGTTTCGGGTGCGGAACAGGTAAGGCTTGAAGTCAAAGTTCCGATAATTGTTGACCACTGCATAGGCTTCTCCCTTGCGGTTGGCCGAGCTCTTGATCTGAGCGACCCAGCCGTTTTTGGGAAAGACTTTGACACCAGGTGTGACATCTTTCCAGCTTTTACCGCCATCCCGGGTGAGTTGAATCCGCCCGTCGTCTGTACCTGCCCAGAGAACATCTCTTTCGACCGGGCTTGGGCTTATTGCCAGTATCGTGCAGTAGTTTTCGGCTCCGGTTGCATCCATGGTGAGTCCCCCACTTTCGTACTGTTTCTGTTTATCCGGATCATTCGTAGTGAGGTCCGGAGAGATGATCTCCCATTCGTGCCCCTGGTTAGAGGATTTATGTACAAATTGACTGCCAAAGTAGATCGTTTGATCATCAAAAGGATCTATCGCGATGGCTGAGTTCCAATTGAACCTGAGTTTGACATCCGGATCCGGGTGGGTCGGCCTGATTCCCTTGTTTGCCCCTGTCTCGCGATCGTAACGACTCACATTGCCCTGTTGGGACATCGAGTATCCATAGCGAGAGTCTTTTGGATCGGGAATCACGTCGAAGCCATCTCCAAACTGAAGTTCCTCCCAATAGGCATTCCGAATTCCCTGGGCTTTTAGGGCGTAGGCAGGTCCTGCCCAGGAGCCATTGTCCTGCATCCCACCATAGAGGTTATACGGAAATTCATTATCCACATTTATGTGATAAAACTGACCGACGGGCAGATTCTCGACAAATCTCCAACTTTTGCCGCCGTCCTTAGTGATGTTGAGTCCTCCGTCATTTCCGTCTATCATGAATTCAGGGTTCTCGGGGTGTATCCACCAGGCGTGATGGTCCGGGTGCACGCCCACATTGGTGTTATAGGCCGGCATCAGCTGGGTAAAGGTCTTGCCCCCGTCAATGCTGTAGTTGACATAGGTGAATACCGTGTAGAGCTTGTGTTCATTGGTAGGATCCACAAAAATGTCGGAATAGTAAAATGGCCGATTCCCGATTCCCGTTGTGCCCCGTCCCGTCGAGCGGTCATTGATCATTTTCCATTTGCGCCCTCCGTCATCCGATCTATACAGGGCATTTTTCTTAGATTCTATAAGGGCGTAAACCACCTTGGGGTTGCTCTTTGAAATGGCCAGCCCGATGCGACCCAGGTCCCCTTTGGGCAGGCCATCCTCATCTGTTTTTCGCTTCCAGTTCTCCCCACCGTCATAAGTCACGTATAGTCCGGAACCAGGTCCTCCGGAAGAAAAAGTATAGGGTTTTCGCCTGTGCTCCCAGAGGGCTGCGATTAGCTTATTGGGGTTCGATGGATCCATCACCAGGTCAGCAGCCCCGGTCTTATTGTCGACAAAGAGTATTTTCTTCCAGGTCTTTCCACCGTCGGTGGTTTTGAACACGCCTCGCTCAGGATGCTCGCCCCAGGGAGATCCTATCGCCGCGACATAAACTGTATTGGGCTCGAAGGGGTCGATCAGGATGCGATGGATGTTCCGCGTTTTCTCCAGTCCCATAAGGTTCCAGGTGTGTCCTCCATCAAGGCTCTTGTAAATGCCATATCCCCCGTTGAGACTGTTCCTTGGATTTCCTTCTCCCGTTCCCACCCAGATCACATCGGGATTGCTCTGCTGGATGGCGATGGCTCCAATTGCCTGAAGATTTTCCTTGTCAAATACGGGTTTCCATTCTATGCCCTCGCTCTCTGATTTCCATACCCCACCGGAGGCTGCGCCGACATAGATCACATTGGGCCGGTCGTTGACCACATCGATGGCCGTGATTCTACCACTCATTCCCGCAGGTCCGATTGACCTGGGTTTCATTCCCTTGAATTTGGCCATGTCGAGTTCCTGGGCGTTCAACTCGAGCCCGGCTAAAAAGGCGAATGCGGCGTACAGGCATATCAGGCAAATGTTCTTTGTTTTCAACATGTTTCAGCGTTATTTTTGGTATATTGCGGTTCAATATTACAAAGAAGTTTCTGATTAGCATGCATGTCAAACTGGTAAAATATCCGCAGCTTTTCCTGTTGTTTTTTCTAGGTATAACCTCCCTGGTTTTTTCCCAGGATTACCTTCCGGACACCCCCAAATTTCAGACCAGCATGTACGATTACGCCAACATGATGGACAAGGGCCAGGCGAAGCAACTCGAACAGAAACTCATTCGCTACAGCGACACCACCTCAACCCAGATGGTGGTAATCACCATAAATTCCCTTGAAGGGAATGATATCGCACTTTATGCGACCGAATTGGCCCACAAATGGGGCATTGGCCAGGAAGGGAAAGACAATGGGATTGTGATCCTTGTCTCAAAGAACGACCGGAAGGTGACCATTCGAACCGGTTATGGCGTGGAGCATCTGCTTACTGACGCCTTGTCCCGTCGGATCATAGAGAATGTGATCACACCGGCCTTCAAAGAAGGAGATTTTTACGGTGGGCTGGACCGTGCTGCAGATGTCATATTTGAAATTTTAAATGGCGAATACCAGGGTCAGAGACAGGATGATGGCCCGGGTGGAAGGTTTCCTGCTTTTCTGATCGTATTGATATTTATAATCTTCATGATCATCCTGTCGAATCGAAATCGAAGAGGCGGAGGAAAGAACAGGGGCAGAAGAGGCGGATTCTCCCTGCTCGATGCCATCATACTTAGTCATGCCGGTCGCGGAAGCTTCGGTGGAGGCGGCTTCGGGCGCTCAAGAGGCGGTGGCTTTGGAGGCGGTGGCTTCGGCGGAGGCGGCGGCGGCTTCGGTGGAGGATTTGGTGGCGGCGGCTTCGGCGGTGGTGGAGCCAGCGGCGGCTGGTAATACCGGCGGCCGGAAGAACTTGTTACATCCGGTTTTTATTTCTTCAACTGAAAATCAAAAGTAGACACGACCCGAACGATTTTGATCTGAGGCGTATTCTGATCCCGGTCATTGATCG
>CBDUAY010000028.1:0-23462 GCA_965365245.1 uncultured Flavobacteriaceae bacterium
AAGTACAGGCAGCGACTGTAGATTCCCGATTTCAGAAGGGATACTGTTTCAGAAGAGATGCTGTTTCAGAAGAGATCCTGCAAAATCACATTTTTTTCAAATCGATGAGAATCGAAAAGGTTCGGTTGATGTCCTCTTCTTTGACGACCAGGGTGATTTCGTGCGTGGTCGAAATGACTTCCTGTACAGGGATATTGGCCCAGGCCAGTTGCTTGAGTATGAAATAGTAAATCCCGGATTGTTCCAGGTTGATCTTGGGAAGCTTAATAGTAATCGAAGCGAGTTTGCTCATGGAATTGATCAGCTCTTCTTCCTTGAAAATATCATCAACCTCCTGTTTAAGATTTGCGCTGATTACGATATTGGTCTCGAAGATGCCCTGGGATACTGTAAAGAAGGACTCTCTGTTGTGTCCGATAAGTGCGAATATCTTTGATATGTTAATAGGCAGGGTTTTGGAATTTTTAAAGGTATAGTCAAATAAGTCAGAGCGTACGATGAAGTCCCCGAGTTTGAGGGAAAGAGACTTGACATTCTTTCTGATTTTCAAGATCTCTATAGGTGACATGCGGTTGATCGACATCATAACGGCACCGGTTTTCACCGGTTTTCCCAGCAATTGCTCGACCTCAGGTTGAATCAGCCTGGCGAGCGAAGAAACATTGATCAGCTTGTCCTGCATCGCTTCTTCGATAAACGGCGTCCGCTTGATAATCGTCTCGACAGTTTCCTGTATTGTCTTCATTGTTGAAATTTACACATTGTGTTATAATTTGTAAATATATTTTAAATATTTTATCAGCTCGAAATAAAATGAAAATATTTGTCCAAATTCAATAGAAAATGATAGTAATCAAGTTTGGAGGAACTTCCGTGGGTTCCGTCGAAAATTTTAAAAAGGTAGCGGGCATCGTTAACCAGGTCAATGAGGACAAAATCGTCGTGCTGTCAGCCATGTCAGGCGTAACCAATACTCTGGTCGGAATAGCTGAGCACCTGCGGGCGGATAACAAGGAACAAGCCCTTTCAGATATAAGGAGCCTGGATCACAAATATCGACAAGTTGTCCGCGAGTTGCTTCCGAATGAAATTGTTCAGAAAACAGCTTTTGCTTTTTTGGATGAGCATAAAGAATTGCTGAATGGAATCGTTTCAGAAGATTTTACTGAAGGTTCTGAAAAACTGATTCTGGCGCAGGGGGAATTGGTTTCAACGCGTCTTTTCCATTACTATTTGGAATCGATTGATGTGTCGAACGAGCTTATTTCAGCTTTGGATTTCATGCGAATCGATCGTAACGGTGAACCCCAGGGAGATCGTATTCGTCAGGACCTTCGAAAAATTCTCAAAGGTGGAACGGCTAACAGAACCTACATTACCCAGGGGTATATCTGCCGGAATGAATCGAATGAAATTGATAACCTCAGAAGAGGAGGGAGTGACTACAGCGCTTCTCTCATCGGTGCCGCGGTAGGTGCCAGGCAAATCCAGATCTGGACTGACATTGACGGTATGCATAACAACGACCCTCGGTATGTGGAGAATACTTTTTCTGTCGGTGAGCTGTCGTTTGATGAGGCAGCCGAGCTCGCCTATTTTGGAGCCAAGATTCTGCATCCGCAAAGCATAATCCCCGCCAAGGAAAACAACATTCCCGTACTGTTGAAAAATACGTTCAGACCCGATTCCCCGGGGACCCTGATCCACCAGGGTGCAGAATTGAGAAGCATACGGGCGGTAGCGGCCAAAGACAATATCACGGCGATCAAGATCAAATCCTACAGGATGCTGATGGCCTATGGTTTTCTGAAAAATGTTTTTGAGGTATTCGAGCATTACAAAACCGCTATAGATATGATCACGACCTCCGAGGTGGCTGTGTCGCTGACCATTGACGATACTTCGAAATTACCAGAGATCAAAAAAGGACTCCAGGGATTCGGAACCATTGAGGTGGATACTGACCTGAGCATTATCTGCATTGCAGGAGATATTTCCCAAAACAAAAAGGGTATTACCGCTTCGATTTTCAGCAGTCTCAAGGATATACCGATTCGAATGATCTCTTATGGAGGCAGCAACTACAACCTGTCTTTTCTGGTCAAGACCTCAGATAAGCTGGCAGTGCTGAATCTTCTGAATGAGGGGCTGTTCAAGGAAATGGTCGAAAGCGATTTGGTTGGAGTTTAACTCCTCCTATTACTAGTCAACAAAAAAAGATACCAGTCAGCAAAAAAGCCATCCGATGTGGATGGCTTTTTTGATTAAATATCTTCAAAATTGACGTCTGTAAAACTTTCCGGTGAGGTGTTGCTCGGTTCATCAAGCTCGACACTTTCTCCGTTTATTTTGTTGTAGTCTTTCTGATGTCTTTCGCTGATGACTTCTTCCCCCTTCTCATCGAGAATGAAATCTGTTGCTTTTTTCAGGATATCATTGAATTCGTGAAAGTCCTCCTTGTAAAGATAAATTTTGTGTTTTTTATAGTGGAATGACCCGTCGTCATGGGTGAATTTCTTGCTTTCCGTAATCGTCAGATAGTAATCGCCGGCTTTTGTTTCCCTAACATCAAAAAAATAGGTTCTTCTACCTGCTCTCAAAACCTGAGAAAAAATCTCCTCGTGTTCAACAAACCCTTTCTCTTCCATATTCTTCAATAATTTTGTTTAGCGTTTAAAAAATAGTTGAGACAAATCTATAAAATTATATTACGTATGCAACAATTATTTTGAGACTGGGGCTCAGGATTCCTGCCCGCTTAGCTTCTCTTCAAGCTGCTGATTGTAGATGTCCTGGTAGTATCCTTCTTGAGTGATCAGATCATCATGTGAACCCGACTGCACGACTTTTCCTTCATCCAGAATTATGATGTGATCCGCATTTTTCACCGAAGAGGTTCTGTGACTGATGATGATGGTCGTCTTGCCCTTTGTAGCTTTATCCAGGTTGTTCAGGATGATTTCTTCAGTTTCTGTATCCACGGCCGACAAGCAGTCGTCGAATATGAGAATCTCAGGATCTGCGATCAGGGCCCGGGCAATTGAAACCCGCTGCTTTTGTCCACCGGAAAGTGTCACGCCCCTTTCGCCCACGAGGGTGTCAAACCCGTTCTGGAAGTTTTCAATATTGTGGAGAATGTATGCAGCTTCGGCAGCCTGTCGAATTTCCTCCTCATCAGCGGATTCCTTGCCAATTCGTATGTTGTTCTTTATGCTGTCAGAAAACAGAAAGGCGTCCTGTGGCACAAAACCGATGCTTTCACGAAGGTCCTGCAAATTGAGTTCTTCAATGGGTTGGTCATCGATTCGAATTTCACCGGTGTCCACATCGTACATGCGGGGGATAAGAGCAGCAATCGTTGATTTTCCACTTCCCGTCTTTCCTAAAATGGCAAGCGTCTTGCCCTGTTCGATTGTGAAGCTGACGTCCTTCAATGCCTGAATATCCGTATCCTCATAAGTAAAGGAGACGTTGCGAAACTCTATTTTTCCGTGAACAGGAGTTCTTTTATCCTGCTTATTCTGAATGTCAGGTGTTTCCTCGAGAAACTCGTTGATACGCCTCTGAGAAACTTCGGCTTGTTGAACGATAGAGGTAACCCATCCGACAACAGCCACCGGCCAGGTCAGCATGTTGACGTAAATAATGAATTCGGCGATGATACCGATATTGTCAATTTCTCCCCGGATGTATTGCATGCCTCCCACATAGATGACCAGGAGATTGCTGATCCCGATAAGCAGAAGCATGAGCGGGAAGAACAGGGCCTGGGCCTTGTAAAGGGCGATGTTTTTGTCTTTGCTGGCCACGGCCAAATCCGAAAATGAACGGGTAGTGAAGCCTTCAATGCTGTAGGCTTTGACAACATTGATCCCTGAAAAGGTTTCCTGCGCAAAAGTGGTAAGCTTTGAAAGGTACTGCTGCACGATATTGCTTCTTTCGTTGATCACCTTGCTCAAAAAATAGATTGACACCGACAGCACGGGCAATGGGAGGAGGGTGTAGAGTGTGAGTTTTGTGTCGATCCGGGCCATATTTGCAATAGCGATGACAAAGAGCACGAGCATGTTCATCGTATACATGATTGCCGGTCCGAAATACATGCGAACCTTGCCAATGTCCTCACTGATGCGATTCATAAGGTCTCCCGTTCGGTTTCGCTTGTAGAAATTGAGAGACAGGTTTTCGTATTGCTCAAAGACCTCATTTTTGAGGTCAAATTCAATGAGCCGGGACATGACGATCAGGGTCTGTCTCATCATGAAAGTAAACAACCCTGAAAGCAAAGCGGCACCGATGATGTAAATGATGTTGATGACAAGCTCAGACTTTACAACATCGATATCGGTGATCCTGTTGTTGTTGTAATCTTCAACAACGTTAAGGGATTCACGTATCAGCTGGGGTATTTGCAGGGCAAATATCTTTGCTACGATAGTGATGAGAATTCCAAGAATGAATCTGTAGCGGTACTTCAGGAAAAATTTGTTCAAATAGCGAAGGGCCTTCATAGAAAATGAAATCTCATTTTAGTGACCGCGAAGATACGCATAATTTGCCTTTCACTCGAACATCCGAATCCCGGCTTGCATATGCTGATTCTTCATGTCCCCGATGCAAACCTTAAAAAAAAGTGGTATTTTTGCCCTTCTTTGCAATGAGTGTGATTTAGAAATGAATTTACGATCTTTTGAATTATGGTGAACCGGAGACATATCCGAATCAAAGTCATGCAATCCATTTACGCGGTGCTTCAGTCGCGTAATGACGATTTGAAAAAGGAAGAAAAATTCCTTCTCTTCAACATTCACAAGGCCAAGGACCTCTACGTGCTGCAACTGTTGTTTCTTCTCGCTGTTCGCGACCTTTCCCTGGAGCACATTGAGATCAAGAAGAAGAAATACCTGGCGACGGATGAAGACCGAAATCCGAATTTGAAGTTTGTTGAGAATTCGGTGCTGAGGTCCATAGATAATAGCCAGGAGCTGAAAGAATACGCCAGTCAAAAGAAGCTGGACCTCTGGAAAGACAACCGTGAATATGTCAGAATTGTGCTCGACCAGATGACGGCCGATGAGAAGTACCTGTCGTATATGGGTTCGGGCAGGAGTGATTTTCAGGAAGACCGGGATTTCATCATTTATCTCTTCAAAGAGATCGTTGCACCAAATGAGAAGCTTTTTGACTTTTACGAAAGCGTAAACCTGGGATGGGTGGATGACTACCCATTGGTCAATACCATGATTCTGAAGACCCTGAAGCAGATGAAAGCATCACACTCTTTTGATCTAAAAGACCTGGTGGTCAAAGAGGACGATGAGGAGTTCTTGCTCGACCTTTTCCGGAAGACGGTATTGCATCAGGACGAGTTCACAAATGAGATCGACGAGAAGACTCCTAACTGGGATACGGAACGAATTGCAGATCTCGATATGATCCTGATCAAAATGGCGCTCACCGAGTTTGTCTACTTTCCATCAATTCCCACGAAAGTAACGATTAACGAATACATCGAGATCGCTAAAGACTATTCAACCACCAAGAGCAGTTACTTCATCAACGGGGTTTTAGACAAATTACTAAAAGACTACAACAATTCGGGCAAGCTCAAGAAAATAGGGCGGGGATTGTTGTAAAAAATTATACATTTGCAGGGAATAAAAATTAAACAATGATGAAGAACTTATTCGTAATCTCGTTGGTCGTCATAGGCCTGTCATTTGCTTCCTGCGACAAGGATGCAACCAAAAAGATCAAGACTGAAAATCTCGAAGTCGCGAAAGAAAGAGACAGTGAAATCAAGTTGGGTGGACCCCGATTCAAATTCGACAAAACAGAGCACGATTTCGGAACCATCAATGAGGGCGATGTCGTTGAGACTGTTTTTTCATTCACCAATGTAGGAAAGTCAGAGTTGATCATCACTTCTGCCAAAGGAAGCTGTGGATGTACAGTTCCCGATTGGCCTAAAGAACCGATCATGCCGGGTGAGGCTGGGGAGATCAAAGTGAAGTTCAACAGCTACAGGAAGCCAAATCTTCAGCAAAAGCAGATCACTTTGCGAACCAATACGGAAGGTGGGAAAGAGATTCTGAAGATACGTGCCCAGGTGACTCCGAGTCCGAAAATGAAGCAGAATAGCTAATTATCCATTTATGTACAATATTTTAGTGTTGCAGGCCGGAGGTGGAGGCATAGGGAACTACGTGTTGATTCCCCTTATGTTTCTGGTACTATATCTCTTCATGATCCGTCCGCAAATCAGAAGGCAGAAAAACGAAAAGAAATTCCAGGCCTCAATCAAAAAAGGGGCAAAGGTTGTGACCACAAGTGGGATTCACGGAAAAATCGTGGATCTGATCGACGGTGACAATACCTGTGTCATAGAGACAGGAGCTGGAAAGATAAAATTCGAACGCTCTGCAATTTCTATGGAGTTGAGCAAGAAATACGCTCCAACTGAAGTGAAGAAGAAGTAAATCTCCTTCTGAAAAATATCTGAGGCTATCTGGAAATTTCCTTTTCCGATGGCCTCTTTTTTTATAATTTCGTCAGTATAGTCTGAAAGATGGTCGACAAGCCCGGTTCAAATAAAATGGATACTTTGAAAAGCAACAAGAAGCTCAGGGTATTTCTGTTGTTCCTGCTCCTGTCATTCCTGTTTTGGACACTGATCAAACTGTCACGTGAATATATTTCCGAAGTTGAATTCGGATTGAACTATACCGACGTTCCCAAGAATAAGCTCATTCAGAATGAACCGAGTGAAAAGATCAAGCTCACGCTGAAGACTTCTGGTTTCAAGTTGCTCCGGTACGGTTTTAAACCAAAGGTTCTCGAGTATACTCTCACCGAAATCGACAGAAAGTCAGGCTCTGAGTATTACAGTGAGACCAGTTCGAACATCAATTTCCTGCAGGCTCAGCTCTCTGCCGAAACCGTTGTTCTAAATGCGGAGCCCGACACGCTCTTTTTTGACCTGGGGGTTCGCAAATCGAGAGAAGTCCGGGTAGTTTCCGAAGTGAATTTCGAGTTCAAGACCGGTTTCAATTTTGTTCAACCCGTGCAAATGCAGCCGGATATGGTTACAATTTCAGGTCCGGAGAAGGTCATCGATACCATCAATGAGGTCTATACTCAGGATATAACCCTTCAGGATCTGTCAGCTTCCTTTTCAACAAAGGTCGGACTGCGCCCTCCCAATGATGCAGTTGAGCTTTCAGTGCAGGAAGTCAATGTGATCGGCGAGGTTGATAAAATCACGGATGGATCTTTTTCGATTCCCTTTGAAGTCATCAACTTGCCGCGAAATTATTTGATCAGCACGTATCCAAAAGAGGTAAAGGTGGTCTTTCAGGTGGCTTTGAAGGATTTCAACAAGATACCGGAGAACAGTTTTAGGGTGCAATGCGATTACAAGCAGTCGGAAGACAACAACCTCGACTATTTGATTCCCCAGGTCGTTGAAAAACCCGAGATCATTTTTGACGTCAAGGTTATACCCAATAAGATAGAATTTTTGATCAAGAAATAGAGGAGCGCACCTCACCCATTAAATCAAGACCCTTGAAGATAATTGGATTGACCGGAGGAATTGGAAGCGGCAAGAGCACGGTGGCCCGGATGTTCGAACAGCTGGGAGTTCCGGTGTACTTCGCTGATGATGAAGCAAAAAAGCTCATGATAACTTCCTTGCCATTGATTGACAAGATCAAAAAGCGCTTTGGTGAAAAAGCCTATGATGAAGGAAGGCTGAACACCAGGTACCTGGCTAAAGTGGTCTTCAACGATCCTACAAGCCTCAAGGCCCTCAATGAAATGGTCCACCCAGAGGTTGAGAGTCACTTTAGGAATTGGGTCACTAAACAGAATACGTCTTATATTATCCAGGAAAACCCCTTGCTCTTTGAGAAAGAAAGGCAAGATCAATTCGATGCAGTAATTGTGGTGGCTGCTCCAACAGAAATGCGGATCGAACGCGTCAGGTCGAGAGATGGGGCCACCCGGGCGGAGGTGGAGGCCAGAATCAAAAATCAAATGGATCAGGACCGCAAGGTTAAAAGCGCTGACTACGTAATTCAAAACGATGGAGACCTCGTCAGCTGCCGTGAGGCGGTCAGGGCAATTCACAAAAATATACTTTCCGAAATTCCTTAAAAAATTAGAAAATGTCTTAATTTTATGTTAATTTAATTGATTATTTCGTTAACATTTGTTAAATCATTAATCATATATTAAGGAAACTCTAAATTTGTCTTAATGAGCAAACGTATTTTCGTTTTGTTGATCGCATTGATGATCATCGCACTTCTCGGGATCATCACGGTTCAAATATTTTGGATCCGATCTTCTATTGAATTAAAGGAGGAGCAGTTCTCTACCGGTGTGAAGTTTGCTCTTTCACGCGTTTCTGAAAATATTCAGAAGCGTGAGTTTCGGGACAATATCTCGAGGTATGCACCAATGATTGACAGCATGCAGAAATCGAAGGAGAGCAATGTCAGGGATTTTGTCTTTAAGCAGATCGATACCAGCAGAAATGAGGTCTTCACGTTCAGACAAAGCATACTTGAGAATAACTACCAGAGTCAGTTTTCTCCTTTTGAGGCAGACACGGTCAACTTCAGGACTTTTTTGAGTCGCGAGGAGACCCAGGTTGAGAAGATTGAGTTCAATTCCAAGGATTTTTCCGAACTCTCTCCCAAAGATCGAATGGTGAAGGTGGAGCGGCTCGATCGTTACGACAAATTGGAACTGGAGGGCATTTTCAAGAATATTGTATCGAGAACCCCCATTCATGATCGGGTGAGCAACAATGAGATTCGCATGAACCTGGACAATGAACTCAGGGCACGTGACATCAATACCAAGTTTGAGTACGGCGTATTCAGTGATGGGGTGTTAACCAAGGTGAAATCGGACAAATTCGAGGAAAAAAGGGGTTACACTTATAAGGTTCCTTTGTTTGTGACAGATGAGGAATCCAGTGATTACCAGCTCTTCGTGAGTTTTCCTGAGAAAAAGGAATACATCCTATCGACGATGTCCTGGATACTGGTTCTTTCGGCTGTGTTCATTTTTATCATAATAATCGCCTTTGGAAGTGCGATTTACCAGTTGATCCGACAAAAGCAGATCTCGGAGATCAAGACGGATTTTATCAACAACATGACGCATGAGTTCAAAACACCTATTGCGACGATAAACCTGGCCATTGATTCGATCCGAAATCCAAGGATTATAAAAGATGAAGAAAAAGTGATCCGATATGCCGAGATGATACGACAAGAAAACAAGCGGATGCACGCCCAGGTAGAAAATGTGCTGCGAATCTCCAAATTGGAGAAAAACCAGCTGGATTTGAGCAAGGAGGTGGTGGATATGCACGAGATCATCGACAGCGCGATCAGTCATTTCGACCTGATCATTCGAGACAGGGACGGTGTGATCGACAAAAAGTTCGAGGCCGTCCAGAGTGAGGCGCTCGCGAGCAAGTTTCATATGACCAACGTAATCATGAACGTTTTGGACAACGCGGTCAAATATTCCAATGATGCGCCGAAGGTGCATGTCTCAACCGTCAATGCGGGGAATTACATCGTCATAAAGATTACCGACAATGGCATCGGAATGAGCAAACCGGTGCAGCGTAAGATTTTCAACAAGTTCTACAGGGAACAGACGGGCAACATCCACAACGTGAAAGGTCACGGATTGGGACTGTCGTACGTCAAGAGCATCGTTGAAAGACACCAGGGACAGGTCTTTGTTGAAAGCGAAAAAGGTAAAGGCAGCGCCTTCACCATTAAAATACCCATCATATAAATCAAAGCACCCATTATTAAAATCAATTATCATGGCAAATAAAAAAATATTACTCGTTGAGGACGATCCTAATTTTGGAACCGTATTGAAGGATTATCTCGCTATGAACGACTATGACGTGGAACACGCAAGGGACGGACTCGAGGGTTTGATCGCCTTTAAGAATGACGATTTTGACATCTGCATTCTCGACGTGATGATGCCCAAAAAAGACGGTTTTTCGCTGGCCAAGGACATCCGGGCAGTAAACGCTGACATTCCCCTGATCTTTTTAACCGCCAAATCCATGAAAGAGGATGTTTTGAAAGGCTACCAGGTAGGAGCAGACGATTATCTGAACAAACCGTTTGACTCAGAGATCCTGTTGCACAAGATCAAAGCGATCCTCCAGCGCAAGGAGGCCGATGCCTCCAACGATGACAGCCAGTTTGAGTTTGAGATTGGAGACTTTCATTTGAATTCGAAGCTGAGGCAGTTGTCTTATAAGGGAGAGGAGCCCAAAAAGCTCTCGCCTAAGGAGAACAAGCTGTTAAAACTCCTCGCTCTGTACAAAAATGATCTGCTCCCTAGGGATCTGGCCCTTACCAAGATCTGGCGGGATGACAATTATTTTACTTCGCGAAGCATGGATGTTTACATTGCGAAGCTCAGAAAATACCTCAAACCGGATGAAAAGGTTCAAATCATCAACATCCACGGGGAAGGGTTTCGATTGGTCGTAGAACAATAGAATTCATATTCAACTAAATATTTCGCCATGTCGAGATTGATCAAAATGTACAATGAGAACCCATCTCCCAAGGCCGTGGCCACTGTCGTTGAGGTTTTGAGAAAGGGAGGGTTGATTATATATCCGACGGATACGGTTTACGGTTTGGGTTGCGATATTACCAATTCAAAGGCCCTGGAGAGAATAGCGCGAATCAAAAAGGTCAGGCTGGACAAGGCCAATTTCTCATTTATCTGTTACGACCTGAGCAATCTGTCCTCTTATGTGAGACAAATCGAGACGCCTGTCTACAAGCTCCTGAAAAGAGCCCTTCCGGGTCCTTATACGTTTGTTCTTCAAGGCAACAACAAGCTTCCGAAGGATTTTAAAAAGAAGAAAACCGTGGGCATCCGGGTACCCGACAACAATATCATCAGAAGCATTGTCAAAGAGTTGGGCAATCCGATAGTTTCCACATCGATCTATGACGAGGATGAGCTTATCGAATACACCACCGATCCGGAGCTCATTTTCGAAAAGTGGAAGGACCGCGTGGATCTTGTCATTGACGGAGGGTATGGTGACAATGTTCCGTCCACGATTATTGACGTGTCCGGGGATGAGGTTGAAGTCATCCGGGAGGGCAAGGGCAGTCTTGACCTTTTATAAATGGATGGGCTTATTCCCTTTTTCTCAACTCCGCGTAATTCCGTTTGAGCTTTTTTAGAAAGAATCCGTAGATGAGCCTGTAAAAACACCATACTAAAAGTATGAACAGCGTCCAAAGCAGGATGGCTGAAACCCAGAGCACGGTGATATTAGCATTGTCAGGCAATTTGCTTATGAATGTTTCCGAATTCATGATGATGTAAAAAAAGTGCAATCCGAGAATGCCCATCATCAAGAGGTTGTAATAGATATAGTATTTGACCGTTTTCCTGGTTTTGAGAATGTCGCTCAAGAGGCTCTTTACGCTGCTGTCAACGGATATGTTGCGGTAGTTTTTGTAAAAGACATAGATAAAACCCAAAATAATGATGATATGGACAATGGTGTAATTTCGGGTAAGGTTGTCAAGTCCGTATTCGGCGTAAATCCGGCTCGGTGTTTCCAGGTCCGTAAAAAGGATCAGTACGTAGGGTAACAGGAATTCTATTATACTTATGATAAGGATCCATTTTACAATGGAAGTCGACTTCTTCTTCACCATGCTGTGAATGTCTTCCTTGGTGTAGTTCAGATCCGTCACGGGCTGATTCTGCCACACATTCTTCAAGTTCTCCAAATTGTCCATAATCAAGGATTCAGAATGTTTTTAAGTTTTGTTTTGGTCCGGTTCATTTTTACGCGTGCATTGACCTCGCTGATCCCGAGAGTTTCAGAAATTTCCCGGTAGCTCTTGTCTTCCAGGTACATCAGTGCCAGCGCCTTCTCAATGTCGTTCAGGCTGTAAATCGCCTTGTAGAGAAGGTCGAGCTGTCTGTCCTGGGTGTCGTCATAGTCCTGGTACTCGAGCTCTTTCAGGTTGTCGTAGATCTGAGTCGTGTCGACGGTTCGTTTCGACTTCCTGTAGAGCGAAATCGCAGTGTTGAACGCGACTCGATACATCCAGGTGCTGAATTTCGAATCTCCTCTGAATTTAGGGTAGGCTTTCCATAGCTGAATTGTGATTTCCTGGAATAGATCCTTGTGTGCATTCTCATTGTTGGTATACGATCGACATACCTTGTGAATGATGCCCTGGTTCTTTTCCAGCTCTTCCGCAAATTTCGACTCCAGTTCTTTGGTCACCTGAAAGTTGATTTACATATAAGTAGTAAAAAATGATGAATTGTTACGCATCCGGGGAATCGGGGGAGAACTTTGAAAAGGCCCGGCAGATGCTTTGTTACAATTCATCCTAAATATATGACAATTCGGTTAAAGAGATTTTCGGGGGGCGCCCGGTTGGCGGATATTTGTTCTCAACAAACGACAAGGCAGTTTTGCCATTAAAAAAAATAATCATGATACGAATTTGTTTTACAGCCATCGCTTACATTATCAGCTTTTTGAGTCATTCCACTGAATTGGCTGCAAACGACGAGAATATGATTTTCAGCGAGCAACAGAGCCCAAAGGAATATGTAGTTCAACTGGACTCGTTGAAAGAAGAAAATGATTTGGATATCAATGATTTGAATTGATACCTAAAGAACGTAAATTTGAGAGTCAGACGAAAAGGCATATAACAATGAAGAGTCCATTCAGAAATTTTGCAATCATCTTTTTCATCGGAACCGTGATCTTTGTCATAGGCAACCTTCTCGGGAACAGGTTTCGATTTGAAAGCTTCAATGCCTTGCTGATCAACTTCAGCGTCTACCAGCTGTATTCCTTCGTATTGGGTTATGCCAACATGTATTATTTCAAATACCTGGAAACGATTCCCTGGAAAGAAAACTCGGGGGTCAAAAGAATTCTGGCTGGAGTGATAGGTTCGACGGTTGTTTCAGTTGCCGGGCTTTTCGTCTTGAGAATGGTCACTGCAACCCTTTACAACGGTCAGACCATAACAGAGTATTTGGCTTCTGAATCCATACGAAACTACTATTTCGGGACATCCATGGCCCTGATCGTGGTTCTGATTTTTCACGTGGTCTATTTTTACAACCGGGATCAGAAAAAGAAGGTCAAGGAGTCTCAAATCGTCGCGAAAACCGAATCTGCAAAGTTTGAATCACTGAAGAATCAACTGGACCCACATTTTCTCTTTAACAGCCTCAATGTGCTCACCTCGCTGATCGGGGAGAGCCCGAACCAGGCGGAGAAATTCACGACCAAGCTTTCCAAAGTGTATCGATACGTCCTGGAGCAAAAAGACAAGGACCTGATCTCGTTGAAGGACGAATTGGCTTTTGCCAGATCCTATATGCAGTTGTTGCAAATGCGGTTTGAGGATGCCGTTTCGTATACCATCCCTGAAGAGGTGACCCGGGAGGACGCAAAGATCGTACCCCTATCACTTCAGCTATTGCTCGAGAATGCGGTAAAGCATAACGTGATAACTTCCGGGCAACCATTGCGCATTGAGATTTATGAAGAGAACGGATACCTGGTCGTCGAAAACAATATGAACCCGAAAGCTTCCCTGGAAAAAAGCACCAAAGTTGGGCTTTCGAACATCAAACAAAGATATCAGCTCGTGACCGACAGGCAGGTGGTCATCGAAGACGCCAATAAAGTATTCCGTGTTAAACTGCCCTTGTTGACAAGAGAAATCAAAGTAATTAAAACCGATTATATGAATGAGAGTGCTAAATACATGCGAGCCAAAAAAAGGATGGAGGAGCTCAAGGAGTTCTATGGCAGCCTGATTGCCTACATTTTTGTGATACCCTTCCTCGCATACATCAATTACAGAACCTATTGGGGGGTCCAATGGTTTTGGTTCCCAATGTTTGGATGGGGACTCGGATTGACCATACATGCCTTTAAGACTTTTGGTTATGGAGCCAGCTGGGAAGAAAAGAAGATCAGGGAGATCATGGAGAAAGAGAAAAATGAAAAATACTATTAAAATGACAGAGCAGGAAAGAGAACGTCTGAACAGTTTTCAACGGGCCCAGGACCGTGTGAATGAAATCAAGGGTTTTTACACCCATTTGATCACCTATTTGCTGATCAACCCCTTTCTGATTTTGATCAATTATTTTACCTACTGGGATTTCCAGTGGTTCTGGTTCCCACTTTTTGGTTGGGGAATCGGGCTGGCAATACATGGCCTTAAAGTATTTGGATTCGGGACTCAGTGGGAGGAGCGAAAGATCAGGAAGCTCATGGAAGAAGACAAAGACTTGTAAAAGTCAGAATACAGAGAATTGAAAAGCAACAGCTAAACGCCAACATTATGACTGAGAAAAATTTTTCGGAACAGGAGAGATACCTGCGAGCACAGAAAAGAGTTAAGGACATCAAAGGATTCTACTGGCATTTGTTCTGGTACCTTGCGGTCAATATTTTTCTGACCTTCGGTAGCACGATCGGAACGTTTATAAAGACGGGTGATTTTTACATGGGAAGCTGGAATTTTGGAACGTTCGCCGTCTGGTTCTTTTGGGGAATAGGTTTGGTCGGTCACTGGTTGAGTGTTTTCGGCAAGAACATAGTCTTCTCCAAAGACTGGGAGGAACGAAAGATCCGGGAGTTCATGGATAAGGATAAATTTGATCTTTAATTACAATGCTTAGAACGATTATCATAGAAGACGAAAAGCCTTCGGCAAGGAGATTGCAGCGGATGCTGTCCGAGATTGGAATTGAGGCTGAGGCCATGCTGCATTCCGTAGAGGAATCGATTGATTGGTTCAAGTCTAACGAGGCTCCCGATCTTATTTTGCTTGACATTCAATTGTCTGATGGGCTTTCCTTTGAGATCTTCGAACAAATAGAGGTGAGAAGCGCCATCATTTTTACAACGGCCTACGATGAATACGCGCTCAAGGCATTCAAACTCAACAGCATTGACTATCTGCTCAAGCCGATAGATGATGAAGAGCTCAAAGCAGCTATCGACAAGTTTGAGGAAAATCAACCGAAAGAGCATAACCTGATGGTTGACATCAGTCAAATAAAAAAACTACTGGTCAATCCATTGGACAGGAATTACAAGAAGCGTTTCACCATCAAGATCGGACAGCACCTCAGGGTCGTTGAAATCGATTCGGTGGAGTGTTTTTACAGTGAGCACAAAGCGACCTATTTGTACACAAGCGATAAAAAGAACTATCTCATCGATCAGACCCTTGAACAGCTGGAAGAGCAGCTCGATCCCATCAAATTCTTCAGGGTCAGCAGAAAATTCATCATTCATGTAGATGCCATTGAAGACATCATATCCTATACCAACAGTCGGCTCCAAATCAAACTGAGAAACTATTCGGAACAGGAGATAATCGTGAGTCGCGAAAAAGTGAAAAACTTCAAGAACTGGCTGAGCTAGCGAAAAAACTAAAGGAACTGCTGCCGTATTTTCTGGTTTCCACAAAGAACGCGTGATCTAGAAGTTTCATGCGCGTGCTGTGTTCCATGATTAGTGTGCCATCCTCTTTGAGGAGGTTCCTTTCCATAACCTGGTCAACAAGCATTGTGAATTCTTCTAACTCGAGATCATAGGGTGGGTCGGCAAAGATCAAATCGAATTTTTCGGGTGTTTTCTTCAGGAAATCAAGGGCCTCACTTCGGAGGCATTTGATGTCAGCACCCAGTTCTTCGCTCGTCTGGTTTAAAAATGAGACACAACCCGCATGTGAATCCACAGCTGTTATGTCTTTGCAACCACGAGAGGCAAACTCCAGGCTGATGCTCCCGATTCCCGAGAACAAATCCAAAACCTTCAGGTCTTCAAAATAATAGCGATTGTTAAGGATGTTGAACAGAGCCTCTTTTGCCATATCGGTAGTGGGCCTGACTGGCAGTTTTCTCGGCGCCTCGATTCTTTTGCCCTTGTATTTTCCCGAAACGATGCGCATCAAAACTGATTTATGAGCGTCAGGTGCTTTCTCTTCAAAGACTCACTCACGGAAGGATCAAACTCGTACTTGAAGCGATTCTCGATCAAACCGATTTTTCGGACATAAGTAAAGGCTATGTCGTAAAGTTCACTGTTCTTGTCGATATCACCCGACAGCACTAATTCAAAGCTTTCAGGATCCATTCCCAGCTGTTCGGCCGCAAAGAGAAGATAGTAAAGGAAATCCTCACGAGTTTTGAAAGGAAAGCTATTGTAGAGCTGCAGTTTATTGTCTGAAATCCCTACAACATACATGCGATTTTTGTCCAGGTGGACGAAAAGGTGGGGGTGCTCGCTAAACCGGTAGGTGCTCAACAGATTTGCGATGAGTACGGTAGAGAAATGCTTGTATTCGAAGCTGCCAAAACGTTCCAACAGGAAATTGTTGACGTTCACAAAGGGAATGTAAACATTGATCAGGTCGTGGTTGTCAATCTCGTCCCAAACAATATAGTCGTTGTCATAGGTTTTGGACGAATAACGAATGTAATCTTTCAGCTTGCTCTCGTCAAAAAAAGCTTTGGGCACAAGAGAAGAAAGCTCGTTGACATGAGTCACATTGACCGACCCGTATTTTTGCTGCAGTAAAATCTCTTTTTCAAAAATGCCCTGAATTCTTGACAGCAGATCTTCCGGTCCGGTGGCAGGCTCCTTGAAAGAATGATGGACCAGCTTTTGAACCAGGTCATAGGTTTTGTCAAGAACACAAAAAGAAAATCCATTCAAACTGAGTTGAATGGATAAGTGAGTTTCGTAGAGATTGTTCAGGTCAATAGACCTAGTCTTCACTTTCTTCTTTGGATCCATCATAAAAAGGAGGCCAGTTACCGTTTGAATTTACTTCTTCCAACGAACCAACCGCTATGTATTCTCCGGGAACATTGATTCCTCCGAGGGCTTCTTTCTCCTGTCGGATCAGGTCTTTGTTCATGCCCTCCAAAACGACCGCCTTGTCGACCTTGGCTTCAAATACCGAAGCCTGAACTCCCTGAACTTTTTCAACAGTTCCAGTTTTCAACTCGAATTTCGCGTCGGTACCCGGCACGTTCATCATGTTTTTATAGTCTCTGCCTTCAAATGACTTAATTACGGGTTCAAAACCTACCGTGTCCACAATTCTCTTCTCCACATCCACGGTAATTCTACCTCTCTGCTCTGTTACAACAATGTTCTTTACTTCCGTCACGGCAAATTTGGCTGTATCGATAAAGCTGATCAGGTTGTCGTATTTATCGGTAAATCTCCTGTTAACGGTCGCATAGGCAATTTCAGCATCACGAATGATCTTGAGGTTGTCGATAACCTTGGCGTAACGCTCTCGTTTTTCTTTGTGAAATTTTATTGGCTCCATGATGCTATTGTAAATCTTGTAGGCGAAAAATACGATCACCACCCAAAGAACAATCGAAAGAAGCGGCTTCAATTTGGCCGGCAATTTGTTCACAATTAAGTATGCCAATCCCGCCACGGCAAGAATAGATACAATAATGATCAAGATAGAAGTCATTTCAGAATTTATTTTTGATTAGGTTATAGGCAAATCTACAAAAATTTTTCAATCACGAAAGTAATATAGAGATAATATGTGCTAATTTTTGCAAAGGCTTTATCCCCTTGATTCTTGCGCCCTGCAAGGCATGTGGCCATTTCTTCTTGGGTGGCTGGGCAACGTGATCGAACGGCAAAATTGACGTGAGGTTATCGTCTTTTCTCATTATGTTTGTATCTCCCGTTGGTGATATTACCAAAATTAGCATGCACGTCAAAGAAAGAGCCTTGTTGAACCGTCTCCTGGAGACTTTCCCGTTCACTCCCACAGTTGAGCAGGTCAAGCTTCTAAAGGAACTTGCCCGATTCACTGTGTTCTCGGATCGTTTTGAACTTTTTTTGCTCAAAGGCTATGCCGGTACAGGAAAAACGACGGTGATTTCAAACCTGGTCAACAATTTGAGCTCAGCGGGTTACAGTTCAGTGCTGCTCGCGCCTACCGGTCGTGCAGCCAAAGTCATCAGTCGATATTCCAATCGTGCTGCCCACACCATACACCGCAAAATTTATTTCGCGACCCGCAACCCTGACGGCTCGGTAAAATTGGTTTTGCAAAAGAACAAGCATAGAAACACTATTTTCATTGCCGATGAAGCATCTATGATCCCAGACAGGGACTCCGACCTGAGAACCATAGAATCTAGATCACTTCTGGAAGATTTGCTGCGCTATGTCTACACAGGGAAAAACTGCAAGCTCATTCTAGTGGGGGATACGGCCCAATTGCCACCGGTGAACCTGCAACTGAGTCCTGCGCTCGATACCGGGGTGTTCACCGAACAGTTTAAGTTGAAGGTTCGTACCATGGAGTTGACCGAAGTCATGCGTCAACACGAGGCTTCAGGGATACTTATTAATGCAACTCGCGTCAGAGAGCGAATTCGGGAAGAAAGGTTGAACGATTTGGTTTTCGACCTGGACTATCCGGATATTTTCTCTCCGGAGGATCCCTACGACGTCCAGGATGCCATTCAGGATTCCTTCACAGCTGGTGGAGATAATGCTGTATTCATCGTTAGGTCTAACAAGAGGGCTAATTTGTACAATCAACAAATCCGGATATCGGTCCTGGGACTCGACGATGAAATCGCAGCAGGAGACATGATCATGGTCGTAAAGAACAATTATTTCTGGCTGGATGATTCTGAGCATGTCGGATTCATAGCCAATGGTGACATATGTGAGTTGCTCGAGATTTTTCGATATTCGGATCTTCATGGTTTTCGATTCGCCGAGGTGAAAATGCGATTGGTGGACTATCCGGATCAGCCCCCCTTTGAAACGGTAATCCTGCTCGATACTTTGCACAGCGAAACCGCTTCCCTTTCACAGGAGGATGGATACAGGCTTTATCACAGTGTTGCCGAGGATTATGCTCATGAAAGAGACAGACAGAAAAGATTGGCTGCAATTAAAAGCGACAAATATTTCAATGCCCTGCAGATCAAATTCGCCTATGCCATGACCTGTCATAAAACCCAGGGGGGGCAGTGGCCGATCGTATTTGTAGAGCAGCCCTATTTGCCCGATGGTGAAGATATTTCTTATCTTCGATGGTTGTACACGGCTCTGACAAGGGCCCAGGAGAAATTGTATTTAATTGGATTCCAGGAGAAGTATTTTGAGCATTAGGGCAGGCGTTGTTTTGCTCCTTTCTGTCATGCTACTGTCCTGCTCGGTCAACTCAAAGCTCGAAAGGGACTTTGCCAAAGATCAGCCGGGTCGCGATGACTTTCGTGGACTGGTGGTCTACGATCTCACCCGGGAAAAGGAACTTTTGAATTTCAACGGAAACAAGTATTTCATTCCGGCCTCGACGGTCAAGCTCTTCACTTTTTTCACAGCTTACTCGATATTGCCGGATTCGGTTAGTTCCCTGCAATACCTTCAACGAGAAGATTCTCTGCTGATACGTGGAACGGCCGACCCGTTAGTGTTGACCGGTGAAGAAGACCCTGTGCTTGAGTTCCTTCAGTCCAGAAATGAAAATATTTTTTTGGTGGATCGGGCTATCCAAGACGAGAAATACGGCCCTGGTTGGTCCTGGGATGACTACCAATCGAGTTACATGCCCGAGAGGAGCCTTTTGCCTCTCTACGGCAACCGGGTGACAATGTCATTAGATGACAGCCTTGAAATCAGCCCTGGCTTTTTCAGGGAGGCTTTATCTGTGCCAAGTCAGGATACAAACACCTCTGGCCAGACAAATTCTTACAGGGATCTGAATCTCAATCGCTTTTATGGGGAAAATCTAAACAAGGGTGATCAGAAAAGTGTACCCTTTATCACCTCGAATCAACTCGCAGCAGATCTTCTGGGTGATGCCCTAGGGAAAAAAGTAACCCTTGTTCCCGACGAGTTTGAAGCCAATTTCAGCAAGCTTTTAACCCGTTCATATGACAGCCTTTACACCCGAATGCTGATAGAGAGTGATAACTTCATCGCGGAACAGCTCATGCTTCAAGTCGGATGGCAGGTTAAAAACGAATACCGGGTCAAGGCAGCTGTAGATTACGCGCTGGACTCTATTTTTCAGAATATCAGCCAAAGGCCTCGTTGGGTGGATGGATCGGGATTGTCGCGCTACAATCTTTTCACCCCGGAGAGCATGGTTTATCTTCTCAAAATGATGTATCGTGAAATTCCAACAAACAAATTGTTGGGATACCTGGCTCAGGGTGGCGTCTCAGGCACTCTGGAGAACAATTTCAAAGGCCCATCGGCTGAACCTTATGTGTTTGCGAAATCAGGGACCTTATCCAATAACTACTGCCTGAGTGGATACCTCAAAACAAAGAAAGGCAAGCTCCTGGCTTTCAGTTTCATGGACAATCATTACTTCGGCACTTCCGAGGAAAGGAAAAATGAGTTGCAGACCTATCTTTTACGACTATGGGAGGCGAATTGACTCATTCGAAAATCACCCGTTCTTCTGAATCAAACCAGGCCTTGTACATGGGCATGTGAATCTTTTCAACACGGCTGCGTTTGATTTTGAGAGTAGGGGTGAGGAGTCCGTTTTCAACGGTCCAGTCTTCCTTCATGACAACGGCCTTTTCAATTTTCTCATGCTTTTCCAAACCGGGGTTGATCTGAAGAATCGAATTGAGTAAACTCTCAGACAGGAGATCCTTTGACTTTTTCTGACCTGACTCTGAAGGAATCACCAACATGATGGGCTGAGGGATCCCCATGCCTACCACACATACCTGCCCGATATCCGGGTTTTTGGAAAGGTCAAGCTCAATAGGTCCGGGGGATATATATTTGCCTTTGTCGGTCTTGAATTGATCTTTGGCGCGCCCGGTTATGAACAGATAGCCATCGTGATCGTATTCACCAACATCACCTGTGCGCAGGAAGCCTTCTGCATCAAACATTTTGGCTGTCTCTTCAGGCAACTTGTAGTATCCTAACATCAGGTTGTCGTTTTTGATGCATATCTCCCCATCAGGAGAAAGTTTGGCTTGTGCCCCATGGGTGAGGCGCCCGACGGAACCAATCTTATTCACTCCTGGCAGGTTCAAATGTGAAATCACGCAATCCTCGGTCATTCCATAGCCCTGAAGTATCTCTATGCCAAGTTTTTTGAACCAAACCATAAGATCAACAGACAAAGGCGCGGCGCCCGAAACAATGTATTGCGCTTTGGATAGGCCCAACTTCTGACGAATTTTGTTTTTTAAGACCTTGCCAAGCAGTGGCACTTTCAATAGAACATTCAGCTTTTTCTGTGGCAATCCTTCGCGAATTTTTTCCTGAAATTTCGCCCAAATCCTCGGGACGGCGAAAAACAAATCCGGTTGGGTGCTTTCCAGGTCTGAAGCAAAGGAATCTAGGGTGTCTGCAAAGGATATTGAGGCTCCCAGCAGAAAGGCCTGATTCTCTATCCCGATCCGTTCGGCAATATGACTCAAAGGCAGGTATGAAAAAAAACGAGGGTGTTTTACAAGATTGATGTCGTGATTTAGATTGTATGTGGCATTGGCGAAGTTACGGATGCTATGCATGACCCCTTTCGGCATGCCCGTAGTTCCTGAGGTATAAATTATAGAGATCAACTCATCCGGTTCCGCGGGCTCAAGTTCAGTCAGAGGCTCATTTTGCTCCAGGATCTGCTCCCAGGAGACCTCACCAGGGGTCTTATACTTGTCAGAACCGACAATCCTGATTGATGAGAATGCTTCTTTTTGTCCTTCAAATTGATCCAGTTTCCCCGCGAAGACAAGCACGCTTTCGCTGTGCTCGACTATGGGTTTGATGGAATCGTCCTTGAGAGTTGGGTAGATCGGAACAGAGACATGTCCACTCATCATGATCGCCAGGTCCGCCAGAACCCAAAAGTCGCAATTTTTCGAAAGCAGGGCGATTTTGCTCTGTTTGGGAAAACCCTGGTCTTTAAGAAAACGGGCCGCCTTGCGTGCCTGAATTCCTGCTTCCCGGTAGGTGAGGATATCCAGTTTTCCTGAGTGATTCTGTCGCAAAAATTCGTGATTTGGGGTAGTTTTTTCCCAATATTCAAAGGCTGCAAGAGGTGATGAGAATTTTTTCATGAGATGTTTGGCTTCAATTCTTCTCTAAAATAGTTATTAAATCTTTATTCGCGATTCAATGAAGTTTATAATGATCTTGGTATCGGTGTCGTGCTCGAACCAGTCTATCTCCTTGTCTTTTTTAAACCAGGTCTCTTGTCTTTTAGCAAATCTGCGGGTATTTTTTTTGATCTCAACTATCGCGTCTTCAATCGAAATGTTTCCATCCAAATACGAAAAAATCTCCCGGTAACCGACCGTTTGGAGCGCATTGAGGTAGCGAAATTCACTAAGTTCACGAACTTCGTCGAGCAGGCCCAGGTCCATCATGATATCCACCCTGCGGTTGATTCGGTCGTACACTACCTTCCTATCTGCGCGTAGCCCTATTTTAAGCGTTTCAAAATCCCTGGTTTTGCTCTTTTTACCCCAGAAGGAAGAAAATGGCCGGCCTGTTCCCTCGGTGATTTCCAGAGCCCTTATCAACCTCTGTTTGTTCTGTATGTCGATGCGCTCATAAGTGTTTGGATCCTGAGATTTAAGTCTTTCCTGCAATGGAGCCAGTCCGAAGGATTCCAGTTCGTTGATCAACCCGGTGCGAACTTCGGGATCAACCTCCGGGAAATCATCCAAGCCGTTGATCACTGCGTCAGCATAGAGGCCGCTGCCACCTACCATGATGAAAATGTCAGTCTCTTTGAATTTCTCGGTGAGCAGCTCAAGAGCCTCTTTTTCAAATGTTCCAACGTTGTAGTCCTCCCGAATCGACCTGTTCTGAATGAAATGATGTCTGACCCGGTTCAATTCCGAAGTAGATGGGACTGCGGTTCCGATCTTCATTTCACGGTAGAATTGTCTCGAATCACAGGACAGGATTTCCGTTTGGAAGTATTCACCCAGCCGAATGGCAAGCTCGGTTTTTCCTATGGCTGTAGGTCCGACAACGGATATGAGATATTTTTTTGGCATAGTTATGAATAGCATGTGCCTCGCAAGACATGTATTTCAAATGTAAAGATTTAGCGAGAATTACCTGTATGGGATTTCTCAGAAAGTCAAGAATCTTTAGCAGGCGATGAATTTGGTAATCATTGGAAGGATTTAGCGTTATACGTGTGCGTTAAAGATTCTGGGTGTTTCAAGTGTTTATGCTCAGCAGCTGGCTGTTTAAATAGACAGTGAGCTGATTCCATCAGACGGTTCCAACTAGATATTCCACTAATAGGTGCCAGGAAAGGGGAAATACTTTTGATTGACGTATTCCACGAAAAGCGGAGCAAACGAAGTAAAAAAATCTA